>JALHOV010000518.1 GCA_022842865.1 Vulcanimicrobiota bacterium
GAACATGGCGCCACCCATCAGCAAAGATAGAGTGCTTTCTTCGACGGCCAGAGCCCATAATCATGCAAGACCGCGGTGAAGTTTGCTATGTCAATGGGGTTTTCGGCCGCGCTCCTAGGACCCCCCACTTCTCAAGCTCTAGGGGGGGCTGACGCGCCTCCCCCTAGGACCCCCCACTTTGGGAGGACTTCCCCACCACCCCGATAATTGGGAAGGGTGGCTACTCCCTCTCAACAAACCAATGAAATCCTGGAACTGATGCTTTCGCTGGCTGCAAATTCGACGGCGGAACCTCCTCCCTCTCAGGATGGGGACTGGGCCAAACTTGCGGAACTCTGCAGCACTCGCCTGCAAGGCCAGGAACAAAACCGCCAGGAGTTCGAAAGCAAAGCTCAGACTCGCGGCGATCTTTTCATGGAACAGGCCAAAGTCCGCCTGGATGCGGTCAAGGGCGGGTTTGAGAAGTACGCCGCCTGCCTGGTGTCCATCGGACAGTCCGCAGAGCAAAAGAAAGCCGAACCCTTGGCGGAGCTCGGGGAGCGGCTCAAGCAAATTACCCACCAGCTTTTCGTGGACCTGGAAGGCTATGCCGATTTCTACTTCGCCTGGGGAGAAAAGCAGTCTCCGCTGGTCACTATGATTCGGCAAGCTGTGGAAGCCCACTCGCGAAGCGCCCTGCAGAGCGCCCAGGCCCAGCGGATCCTCGATGAAATGAACCAACACTTCAACAAAGAAGACCAGACGAAAGCAGGCGAAGCTTAGGTCGGTTGCGAACCGCCAGGGGATGTGGTCAAAGATGAGTATGCGCGCGTGAAGGAAGACACCAAAGGCAAAGAAGTCGACCTGACGGGTTGCCGACTCCTGGTTGTAGACGACGAAGAGATCAACCGGGACCTGTTGCAACGACGTTTAGAGCGCCGCGGTTTTTGGGTCGCGGGAGCCAAAGACGGACTGGAAGCCCTGAGACTGATCGAGTCGCAGCCGTTTGACCTGGTGCTGCTCGACATCATGCTGCCCGGCATTGACGGTCTTGAGGTTTTGCGCCGCATTCGCTTGCAAGAAAACTTGGAGCTCCCGGTGGTCATGGTTTCGGCCAAAGACGACAGCCAGGGAATTGTTGAAGCCCTGAACATCGGAGCGAACGACTACATTACCAAACCGGTCGACTTTCCGGTGGTTCTGGCTCGTATCCGCACCCACCTTTCCCATCGACGCGCCCGCGCCGCGCTACGCGAAAGCGAAGAGCGCTACGCTCTGGCCGTGGCTGGCGCCAACGACGGTCTTTGGGACTGGGATCTGCGCTCCAATCGTATTTATCTGAGCCCGCGCTGGAAAGCCATGGTTGGCCTCGAGACCGAGGAAGTCAGCACCGAAACGGGCGAGTGGTTTAATCGCGTCCATCCCGATGACGTCGAGCGCCTTAAGAGCGACCTGGACGACCATCTGAATCAGCGAACCACCACCTTCGAAAACGAGCATCGAATGATGCATGCCGACGGTTCCTACCGCTGGGTCCTGTCTCGAGGCATGGCCGTGCGCGACACCGCAGGAGCCCCCTACCGCATGGCCGGTTCGCAAACCGACATCACCGCCCGCAAGGTTTACGATCCTCTCACCGGACTACCCAATCGCATCCTGTTCATGGACCGACTGGAACACGCGCTGCAACGCTTCAAGCGCCAAAAAAGCGAGCTATTCGGCGTGTTGCTGCTAGATCTGGACCGATTCAAAATTGTCAACGAAGGCCTGGGCCACAACCTGGGCGACCGTCTGCTCATCCAACTGAGCCGCCGTCTCAAGACCTGCGTGCGCACCGGCGACACCATCGCCCGTTTCGGGGGTGACGAATTCATCGTGCTTCTCGATGAGATGAAGGATAATGCCGACGCCGTGCGCGTGGCCGAACGCATGCAGGAGGCCCTCAAGAAACCCTTCCACATTCAGGGCCAAGAAGTGTTCTGCACTCTGAGCATTGGCATCGCCCTCTCGACCACCGGCTACGATCATCCAGAAGATGTGGTGCGCGACGCCGATACGGCCATGAACCGCGCTAAGGCACTGGGAAAAGCGCGCCACGAAATGTTCGACCGGGCCATGCACACCCGCTCCTCGCAGCGCTTGCAGACCGAAACCGACCTGCGCCGAGCGCTGGAGCGCGATGAGTTCCAGGTCCGCTACCAGGCCATCGTGGCCCTCGAAGACAAACAGCTATCCGGCTTCGAGGCGCTCATCCGCTGGATCCATCCGAAGCGTGGCCTGGTCAATCCCGACGATTTCATCTCCCTGGCCGAAGAAACGGGCCTGATCATCAACATCGACCACTGGGTGATGCGGGAAGCCTGCCGTCAGACGGTGGAATGGGAAAAGCGCTACGGGCCGCTGACCATCAGCGTCAACTTGTCCGCCAAACAGTTTGCCCAGCCCGACCTGATCGAGCGCATTCTCAGCAATCTGGAATACAGTAAGCTAAGCCCGGAGAACCTCAAGCTGGAAATTACCGAGAGCGCTTTGATGGACAACACCGACAAGGCCGCCGATATCATTTCCAGCCTGAAGTCCCACAAAATCAAACTGGGACTGGATGATTTTGGAACCGGCTACTCTTCGCTCAGCTATCTCCACCGTTTTCCGGTGGACACTCTCAAGATCGATCGCTCTTTCGTAAGTCGGATGGACCAGTCTGGCGAGAACGCCGCCATCATCAAGACCATTGTGGCCCTGGCCCAGAACATGGATTTCCAAACGGTGGCTGAGGGTATCGAAACCGATAGCCAGCTGGCCAGCCTCAAAGAGCTGGACTGCCGCTACGGTCAGGGTTACCTGTTCTCCAAACCGCTCACTGCCGACGAAGCCGAAAAGCTGCTGCAGGAATACCGAGGCGCACCAAAGGTTTAGATGCGGCTTTCCAAGTGGTTTGGCCGATTTACCCCACGCCGCTATCGCAAAGGTGACCCCAACAATTACCGCCGGGCCCGCTTCATCGTCAGCCTGTCTTTGCTCGGACTGGTGGGCGCAGTACTGCTGGCCCTGATTTTCTGCGGACCCCTCCCCTTCCTGAGCGGGGCGGTGCTCTGCCTGATGGGCGCCCTCATCTACGGTGCCATTCCGGTGGTGCTGAACTACACCAATCTGGACATTGCCGGGCACTTTTTGGTGCTCACCTTCTTCTGCCTGACAGGAGCTGTCAACTACGCCATCGGCGGCTGGTCCGGCCCTCTGCTGATCTGGTACGCTTTCCTACCAGCCATGGCCGCTCTGGTGACCGAAGCCCGCTGGGCGGTTTTCTGGGCGGTGCTGGTCGTGGCTCAGATGGCCGGACTGGGCTGGCTGCATGTTCACGGCCTGGATCACCCCAGGCTCAATGTGGACCAAGTCCACATGCTCAGCTTTCTGTCCATCCTGGGATTTCTGTGCGCGCTGCTGATCCTGACCTTCCTGTACGAAAAGTTCGAATCGCAAATCATCCGGCGCTTGCAGCGCAACAATCGCGAATTAGCCTTCGCGCGCGACCAGGCCCTGGCCGCCAGCCAGGCCAAGTCCAGCTTCCTGGCCAACATGAGCCACGAATTCCGCACTCCCCTGAACGCCATCATCGGCTATTCCGACATGCTTTTGGAAGAGGAGGACGTGCTGGCCGACCACCAACAACGCGACCTGGCCCGGATTCGCGAGTCGGGAACGCATCTCCTCAAACTGGTCAATGGCCTGTTGGACCTATCCAAAGTGGAAGCCGGCAAGATGGAACTGGAAATCAGTGAGGTCTCGCTGGACAGCCTGTTGCGCGAGGCCGAAGACACCATTCGGCCGCTCTTGCAAAAGCAAGAGAACACCTTTTCCATGGAACTGCCGGAACAACCCGTGATCCTCAGCACCGACGTGCTCAAGTTGAAGCAGTGCTTCATCAATCTGCTGGGCAACGCGGCCAAGTTTACCCTTCAGGGTCAGGTGAAGCTGATCGCGCGCACCAAGGGCGGTTTGCTGCAGGTTGAGGTACATGATACAGGCATCGGCATGAGCGTCGAGCAGATGAACATGATCTTCATCCCCTTCACTCAAGCCGATGCCAGCACCACCCGAAAGTACGGAGGCACCGGGCTCGGTCTCACCCTGGCCCGGCGCTTTGCCCAGTTGCTGGGCGGCGACATACAAGTCCGCAGTGAACTCAACCAGGGGTCCGTTTTTACGCTGACCACCCGGCTAAGACACCAGGCTCAGTTGTAGATGGCTTCGCAGACGCCGTCGTGATACTTTTTGACGTCCTTGGCAGCGTCGCCGACGGCCGGCAAGATGCCTGCCGAGTAGCCGTGGTAGGCGCCGGTGCCCAGACCGTAGAGGGCGCCACCAACAGCAGCTAAGGGCACGGCCAGCACGGCAGCGCCGGTGGCCAGCAGCTGACCGCCCACCTTCAGGGGAAGAGCAGCGTCCGACTTCCAGATCTCGCTGGAAGCCTTGACGTAGCCACCGGGAACATTGACCAGGGTGGACGCGCCGACTCCCAGTCCGGCCACGGCCGCACCGGCCACGCCGCCGACCAGGCCCTTGCCGGCCTCGATCAGTTTGATTTCGTAAACCTGCTCGGGGCTATCGGGCTCCTGCTGAGACAGTTCGGTGACGGCCTCAACAGCCTTTCCGGCCAGATCGTTATGAAACGTCTTCACTGTCTTGGCGGCAGCGGCTGGCACGGCCAGCGGATTCTTTTCGGCGCCCTCCTTGAAGCCCTCGAACATGCCGTAGAGGGTGCCGCCCAGTGCAGCCAGCACGGGAGCTCCTACGCCGGCGGCAATGACGACCGGAGTCAAGGTGGTCTTAAGGACCGGTCCCAGCATCTTGCTTTTCCACAAGCCTTTCAGGGTGTGAAAGGCCACTTGAGGCGAGCGCACAAGCGAGGAAGCGCCGATACCGACACCTTCGATGGCGCCGCCGACGACACCGCCGACCACGCCTTTGCCCAGGTCTACCCAGGAGAAGTCTTTTTCGTTGATTTCTTTGCGATCGTCTTGATTCGGATCGTTCTGGTTTTGCACGTTCATGCGCGGAGGCGCGCTGAAAACGGGAGGTTTGCTTTGGATCATCATAATGTGTGTGTGTCCCTACTGTGTGTATGGCGGGGACTTAGAAGCGCCCCCTTGGGTCCACTTATACCCAGGGGAAGGAAAGCCCGAATTGACAACCTGTGAACAGCTCGACAGGCAGGGGGAATTGCGGCGTGGGCGCGAACGCAAAATTTCTATACAGATCTTCATCTGGAGGAACGCACCTAATATGGCAACGCAAACCGCACCTTTCACTCTGCCGGCTCTCGGCTATGATTTCAAAGCTTTGGAACCTCACATCGACGCTAAGACGATGGAAATCCACCACGACAAACATCACCAGGCCTACGTCACCAACCTGAACAAAGCCCTGGAAGGCCAAGCCGATCTGGCAGGCGCCTCGCTGGAAGACCTGCTGGCCAACAACCTGGCCAAAGTGCCGGAAAGCATTCGCACGGCGGTCCGCAATAACGGCGGAGGCCACTGGAACCACACTTTTTTCTGGGAGATCATCGGACCCGGCGCGGGCGGCGCACCCTCGGGAAAAATCGGTGACGCCATCAAAGCGGCTTTCGGAGATT
>JALHOV010000519.1 GCA_022842865.1 Vulcanimicrobiota bacterium
CATGCAAGACCGCGGTGAAGTTTGCTATGTCAATGGGGTTTTCGGCCGCGCTCCTAGGACCCGCTGTTTAAATTGGCCAAAAATCCGTTGCCAAGATGTTGCCGGCCCGGCTCCAACATGTTAAAGACTTTCAGCAAAGCCGCCGTGGAATCCGAAGGGCACCACCGCCGGTACATAGGCACGCGCCCGTTCGGTCATGGTGTGCGCATCCAGCACCAGCAGAAAGCTCTGGCCCCGGGCCGAATCTAAGACGACGGAGAGAAGCACGGTCTCGTTTCCGTCGGGTGCTTTCTGGGGAACCGGCTCGCCGGCGAAGCAGCCGCTTTCGCTCCACACCATCGCCGTGTCGGTGTGCGTGTCCAGACGCACCAGGCCCTCGTAAAAACGGCTGTCCCTTTGGGTGATGCCGTAGACAGTGCGGTAGGGTTGCCCCTGCGCTTCCAGGATACGAGGCAGCTCGACCGGAGTCCGACTCAATGTTTCCACCCGTGCCTTGCCCTCTTCCACCCGCACGCGTACAAGGTCCGGCGTATCGATCCGCTCACCGCCCTTCTTCAGCAAGTCGTCCAGGTAGAGTTGCTGAACCGAGCGAGCGTCCTGATAGGCCAGCATGTCCACGCATAAGCACGACCCTTGATAAAACGAATTGACGTGGTGAAAGACGAACAGTGGGGGCAACTCGTAGGTCTGGCTGACACCGTCGCGGCCCAGTCGCACCAGCCGGCTTCCCAATTCCGGGCGCCAACGGAAGTTCTCGATGTAGGGACGATCGCGCCAGAGCAACTGTAGCGGGTTCACCGTGAACGGTCCCTCCCAGAGCAGCATCTCTCTTTCGGTCAAGGCGCAACTGTGAAGATAAGCCGGAGTTTTGGTCATGTGATGGGCAAAAGGCTGGCGCTCTCCCCCGGCCGGCCAGCGGTAACCGGTGTAACGCGTCTCTTTGCCCAACTTGACGGTAAAGTTGTGCAGAACGCCTTTCTCCAGCACCGGATGGGCACTGGTGATGTGGCGATGCAACGCGTCCTGGTTATAGTCATAAAGGCCCAGTGTCTGCAAAGTCTGGCCATCAAACTCGATGGCCAACGGGGTTTCCGTCAGAGCCAACCAGCGCTGCCCAATCTTGACCACATTGACGTTGGGGTTGCAGCCCAGTTCGCTGACGAACAGGCTGGCCACTTTCTTGAAGAAGCTACGGCACGGATCGGTGGCAAACTGCGGATGGAAGAGCTTGCCGCGCTCTTTCACCGCGCACCAATCCGGACCACGCAGGAAACGATTGCGATAGGTGACGCCGCTCTGATCGAGCGTAAAAGCGTGAAGCATGGCGAAACCGTCGAACCAGTGGCGCATTCGGTCCGCTCCCACATTCCACTGAGCGGGCCCATTGCGAATAAGCGTGCCGCGCAGCCAATCCGGCAACCGGCCCGTCACCTCGGCCCGCACCGGCTCCTGCTCGTGGGTCAGGCTGGTCAGGCCGAGCGCGTAATCCTCCATCTAGAGCCGGTTCACGCCAGAGCCGCTCAGACCTCTTGCAGCTAGCGCTGGCGACCTGAATGCTAGATGTCCTCGAAAAGCTCTTGCTCAAGAGCCTGGGCACGCAGCTCGAGTCGGGCCTTAAGGATGGCCGGTGAGGTTGCGTGACTTAAAACCTCCGAGAGTGTGCTGTCCCCCAGCTCAAAGACCAGGTTTTACCAGGGTTGGACGCTACTGTAAGCGTAGCAATACAGTAAGACAATTCTGAAACACCGATCTGGCAATTCTCGGCAAAAACCGTCCCCAGGTCGTCTGGTTATCGGTGTCCGCGGAATTTGTTTGCAAATCACCTCAATTTCACTTCCTGGTTACAACCTGGCCTCCCTTTTGGCCGGGGCTTGTCTGTCAGCGGCTAGGCTGGGAAAGTCAGATCCAAAGCAACAGAGGAGAATTACATGGCAATTGCCGGCATCAGCCTACCTGGAATCGCCCCAGCCCCCAACCCAGGGGTAGGCGTTCAGAGCTTATTGGGGGGCCTAAGCTCTGCCCAGGCGGGCGGACAGCTGGATCCAAATATGCTGATGCAAATCATCCAAATGATTATGCAGATGCTGCAGCAGGGCAGCGTGAGTCAGGAGCAGGCCCAGCAGGCCATCGAGGGTCTCACGGGTGGGATGGGTACAGGAGTCGGTATGCAAGCCGGTGCCGCGGGGGAGGCCGGCAATGCTGGGAATGCCGGCAACGCCGGGGGGGCCGAAGCGGCCGGTGCCACGATGCCGGCGGCGGCCGCCGCCGGGCAGGCCCAGGAAGGCATGAACGGAGCCCGTCAGTTGGGCGACGCCTTCGCCGGACTGCTCGGTTCGGGTGGACCCACCGTGGCGGTGCTGGACGACTTCAGCCAGGCGGGCGGCCACGGCGACCAGATTGCCGGCATGATCGCCAGCGACGGCGCCACCGCCGCCAAATACAACATCAATACCGGCGGCGACCTGGCCGGCAACATCGCCAATTCGCTCAGCGGCGTTATCTCCCGCGTGCAGAGCGGGGCCCAGGTAGACGCCGTCAATCTTTCCCAGCAGATGTTCCGGTCCAGCGGCAATTCTGAAGCAGTGCAACAGCGCATTGCCCAGTTGCAGGCCATGGGTATCCCGGTGGTAGTGGCGGCCGGCAACGGCGGCCCTGGCCAGCAGAACACGCTGGCCCGCGGCGCCGCTCTCCAGGTGGAAAACTCCAATCGCGGCAGCGAAGCCCGCGCCGGCAGCTCGGGCACGGGCAACGTCCGTTCGGAAGGGACCTTCACTTCGCAAGCTACCGCCAATGTGAGCGTCCAGGCAGCCCGGGCTCACCAACAAGGCCAGAGCGTCCAGCAGATCCAACAGACCGTGCAGCAGCAGGCGGCCGCCCAGGGCGGTTCACTCAACGCCAAGTAATCTGAATTCTAGTAGGGACATTTGCGAAGCGGGCTTCCGCTGCGCTTCTGTCCGTGCACGAACCATCGGCCCGGGTCGCCGAGGCCAGGAGTACCCTCCGCATGGCCAATCGACCGAGGCAGCCAGCCGCGCGCATCGGCCAGACGCACAAATCGTCCAAAAAGCCGGGGAAGCAAACCCACGGGAGCACCGTCCAGGCGAGTCATGCGACGGAAGTGATTGTCCAAAGGCCGGCCGATTCGCCCCTGGAATTTGGACCAGACCTCCCCACCCAGCGGTTCTCCCTGCGTGTCCAGGCCCAGGTGCCGCAGAGACGGTCGCCACACTTCCCCACCATCGCGAAAAAGATCGCAAATGCTGAGGAATCCACCCAGGCAACGATGCACCACCCGATCCGGCTCCCCCTGAAGGGCGCAGGCGTGTCCGTGCAGGGCCACACGAACCAACGGATGGTCCTGACGCCTGGGGCATTCGCTCCAGGACACCGTGCGAACCTTGCCGTGGGCCTGCAGACCGATTTCCAGCGGCCGCAAACTGTCTTTGTCCAGACTTAGCGAAACCCACTCCAGATCACCCTGGTGGCGGCCGAGATCGCGAATCAAGCAATCGTAGGGCTGGCGACTCCAATGCCAACGAGCCGTTTGCGGCCCCTGGTAGGCATAGAGCATGAGGTAGGTGATTTCGTAGCAGTCATCCCATTCCTGAACCGTCACGTAGCTGGGAGCGCTCTCCAAATGACCGGCGTATCCGCTCGAGGCAATATCCAAATAAGGTGTCGACCCATCCGGATGTTGAGCTTGCCAGTGGGCCAACAGGTCCGACTGGGTGGGCTGCAAGATGCGCAGGGAAGTGCGCGTATGACGCAGACAACAGTGCTCTAGCAGCCACTCCAACGAGCAAGGGAAGTAACGCTCGAGCGGGTGAAAATGGACGATGGGCGCGTATCGTTCCAACACTTCATGGCTGAGCATCGGCTCATTGGACACGAGCCAGGCGCAATCCGGTCACCAGGGGACGCAACTCGAACTCGCCATCCTGCAGTTGGCCCAGGATGGCAAATTCCTCGTGAGGCCAAAAAAAGCGCACGCCCTGGCACAGGCCGGAACCCCCCAGCAAGATCCGCTGCTCCCTGCGTAACGCCAGCACTTCACTGCGCCCCTCCTGGCCCACCAGAAAATACCCCGGTCCGTAGTAGGACTGAGCCGCGCCGGGTAAGTGAGCATAGTTGAGCACTTGCAAGGGATGTTCTCGGGCCCCCAACAAAACGACCGGACGATTGGCGTAGTCGAAGCGGTAGAGGCAGTCTTGCTGCAGCTCCATTTCCTCCGATTCCCACCGGGTCCACTGGCGCATGTTTTGCCACTCGCCGGCGGGCACGGCCGGCAAAATCTCATCATCCCCGTCGTGCCGGCTGCGCCCTACGCGGATCAAGCGCACGCCCTCAGAATCGAGTCTGGCGTAGCCTAATTCACGGCCGGCCGCGAAAATGACCGTATTGCGCGGGCCCATTTCCCATTCCCAGCCCGTTTCGCGGCTGATGGGGGTATGCCCGACGAAAAGGTGAGCCTCTGGCACGCCGCACAACTCCAAGAAGCGCTCCACATCATAGTCGGTGTAAGCCTTTTGTCCGTGAGGGCTCCATTTGACATGGCGGTTGCAGGTTAACTCCACCACTGCCGGATGCAGAGATTTGGGGTCGGTGTCGCTCACCGGCAGATTCTTCAGCTCTTCCCAATCGGCCAACCCACGCGCCGGTGCGGCGTGCACGCCCACTCCCTGGGGATGGACCACCACCAACGGACTGGACTCCATAAAGGCCTCGTAAGTAGCTCGCAGTCCCGCCTGGTCCAAAGCGAAGCCGAAGAGCATTCCTTGGAAGTATCCGTGCTTGCAACGCAAAGTCCTCGTAAATTCGTGGTTTCCTAGCAGTACGTAAAAGGACCGTGGATAAGCAATTTTCAGTCCCATCATCTGGCGGAAGGTGTCTAGAGAACTGTCCATCTCGCCGGCTCGCTCCGACTCTTCGCGATGAAACAAATCGCCCATAAAGACCACCACGGCCTGGCCAGTAGCCAGTTGCTGGTGCAGGTCGGCGTGACGAAAGACTTCATGAATACGGGAACTTCGGGCATGCACGTCGCCCACCAGGTATAGGATTTGGGGGGCCTGGGGCCCGCGTAAGTCGATGACACGGCCGTCCTGGTAGCCACCCTTTGCCACCATACCCAGCTCCATGGCTTGCAAAAAGGAGGCGCAGAGCTCCTGGTCGGCCGTCACACCACCCGCCGAAGAGCTAAGTCCACTCGATACTCTCGCCGCTTTTCGTCGCGAACTAGAAGATGCTCGGCTTCGATGGTCAGGGAAGTGATAAAGACGTCTTCGCCCTCCTCCGGTTCATACACACGCAGACTCCAAAGGGGAGCGCCGCCTTCATCCTGGCTGGCCACCAGCCAGCCGCCGTGCTGGCCGCCCATACTCTCCAGGCCACGCTTGAGAGCCTGTTGACTGGCCTGCCAGCGGCTGACCGCCTCGGCACGCTGCTGCGCGCTGAGCGTTCCATCTTTTTCGAGAGCTTCCAGCAGCCATTCCGGGGAAATGGCCGCCATTGGATTGGGAGGACCGCCCTGACTCAAACTTTTGGCGATCAGCTCGTGCAAAGACTGAGTGATGACGCGTCGCAAAACTCGCTCGCTTTCGAGGTGCT
>JALHOV010000520.1 GCA_022842865.1 Vulcanimicrobiota bacterium
CTCCGATGGGGAAATACCGGTTCAGCCCAAATATCTCTAGCTTCATGCGCGCCGTGACCTCGAGATTGCCCGTAAGCACCCCCAAACGCAGTTCTGGATGACTGTGCATCAGGTCGACCAACGCCTGCACGCCGGGCTCCAAACGAGAACTATGGCGGCGGGCCTGCAGCTCGACTTCCAACAGGTCCGGATAGATCTCAAAGACCTGGCGTTCCAACTCGGCCCAGCGCGCCACAGGCACACCGGCTTCGTGAAACATGGCCCGCACAATGTTGGGATCGGTCTGACCCGAGGGGGCCACCTTGCTCAACTGGAAGGGCTGGCCCAGCACCTGAGCCAGTGCCCGGCTCAAGGCCACCATGCCGGAACCGTCGGTTCGCAGCAAAGTGCAGTCGATATCAAAGAGAACTAACCGGGGCTGTGGCATTGCTCGCTCAGAAGAGTTTTGAGATCGTGAGCCAGACTGAAGACCTCCAGCACCGGGTAGCCCTCGGCTCGAGCCCGCTGGCGTTCGGCAGCCGTGTTGTAGCCCCAGGCGGCCAGGCCGCAGGCGGCTCCGCTGGGCCGCACCTGGTCGAGGTTTTCCACCAGGTCGTCGATGAAAAACACCTGGGAGGGCTCCACTCCATGCTGTTGACACAGAGCCTGGATTTGATCTCCCTTATGCAGCGCCAGCTCCTTGCCGTAGATGGGCAGATCCAGACCGGCGGAGGCCAGTAGAACCTGAGCCGACCTGGTATCCTTGGTGGTGCAAACTACAATCGGATCAAAGATTTTGCGCAGCTCGTCGAACTGCTGCAGCAATAAAGGGTAAGGCTGCTGGAAAGAAAGCCAGTCCTTCCATTGCTGGTCGCGCGTTTTCTCGCGCAAGGCGTAGAACTCTTTAGAAAATGCCTGGGCCTCGTCCGCCTTCTCGCGCTGCAACTTTTCGAACTCGGCCTTAGGAAAGTGGGTCAGATCGCCTTCGGGATCCGCCATGGCCAGCTGCAGCACCAGCAGGAAGTCGCCGCCCGTGCGCACCAGCCAGCGCCCGCGCCGAAAGGCAGCCTCCAGGTCCGAGCACGGCAGACCGTACATCTCGGTATAGACGCGACGGGCCATGACAAAACATTCGCCCACACTGTCCCAAATGACCCCATCGAAATCGAGAGCCAGAACTCGCTTCATTTCAGCACCTCAGCCGCCTTGCGCAGACGTCTCACGCAAACTTCCCGTCCCAAAACTTCCAACATTTCAAACAATCCCGGACCGCCCCCCACGCCCGAGACGCCGAGACGGACCGGGTGAATAAACGCTGCCGCGCCTTGCCCCTTGTCTTCGCACAAGCGACGCAGTGCCGCTTCCAGCTCGGCGGCCTGCCACTGGGGCAAAGCCTCCAGCTGGGTGGCGAACTCCTCCACCAGCTCGGCTGACTCGGGCTTCCAGCGCTTCTTCGCGGTGGCTTCGTCGTAGCTTTCGGGATCCGTGTAAAAGTACCTGGCGCCTCCCACAAAGTCGGGCAGCAGAGCGCAGCGCTGCTTCATCAGGCCGACCACGCGCACCAAGAAGGTGCGCTCAGGAACCGGCAGGCCAGCCTTCGTGAACCACTCGGGCAACAGGTCGGCGATTTCTTCCTCGCCCATGGCAAACAGGTGCTGCTGGTTGATATGGCGGAGTTTGTCAAAGTCGAAAACAGCCGGCGATGGATGCACGCGCTCCAGTGCGAACACCTTCTCCATGTCTTCCAGACTCCACACTTCGCGATTGTCCCCGTTGCTCCAACCGAGCAAGGCCAGGAAGTTGAGCAAACCGGCCGGGAGATAGCCCTGCTCGCGATACTCATTGACCGAAACGTCCCCGTCCCGTTTGGAGAGCTTCTTGCCCGAGATATTGACCACCAGGGACAGATGGGCGAAGCGCGGCGGCGTCCACCCGAAGAAGCGGTAGAGCAACAGGTGCTTGGGAGTGGAGGTCAGCCACTCCTCACCGCGGATCACGTGGGTAATCTCCATCTCATGGTCGTCCACCACCGCCGCCAGGTGATAGGTCGGGAATCCGTCGGACTTGAGGATGACCTGGTCATCCACCTGGGCGCTGTCAAAGCGCACGTGACCGCGCACCAGATCCTCAAAATCGACGATCTCGCCGAGCGGCACCTTCATGCGGATCACGTGAGCCTCACCGGCGTCGGCCCGCTTCTGCGCCTCCATTCCATCATAGTCGCGGTAGCGCCGATCATAGCCACCGTGATTCTGACGCATCTCGGCCAGTTCTTCGGCTGTGGCGAAGCAGCGATAGGCATGACCGGATTCCAGCAGTTGGTCGGCATACTTCCTGTAGATAGGCAACCGCTGGCTCTGCACATAGGGGCCGTGAGCGCCCTCGGGCACACAGCCAGCCCCCTCATCGGGGAAGATATTTGCCCAGCGAAGATTGTCCAGAATGTTCTGCACCGCGTCAGGCACCAGCCTGGATTGGTCGGTGTCTTCCACGCGCAGAAGAAATTGGCCACCGTGGCGTCGGGCCAGTAAGTAGTTGTAAAGAGCCGTGCGCAGCCCACCTACGTGCAAATAGCCGGTGGGACTGGGGGCAAAGCGGACTCGAATCATGGGATCTCCTTAGAGGGGGACTGGATGTTGTTCCAGCATGCGCTGGAGGATGGCTTCGGCCTGCTCGAAACCTCCGGCGCCCACCAAACGATGGGCCAGAGTGGGCACGACCATATTTTGAATGTCATCAGGAATGACGTAATCTCGCCCTTGCAGGGCCGCCCAGGCCAGACTGGAGCGATACAGCGCCAACGAACCGCGCGGACTGGCTCCCAGCCGCACCCCGGCCTGGCGGCGGGTTGCCTGCACCAGTTCCACCAGATACTTGCGCAGCTTCGGCTCGAAGCGAATCTTGTGCAGACTGTCTTTAAGCGCCTGCAGCTGGTCGACCGTCACCATCGGCTTCAGTCGATCGACCGCGCCTTCCTGGGAATGGGTCTGAAGCATCTGGATTTCCGACTCCAGGTCGGGATAGCCCAGATGCAGTCGCACCAGAAAGCGGTCCAACTGCGCCTCAGGAAGAGGAAAAGTACCTTCAAACTCCACCGGATTTTGGGTGGCCAGCACCAAAAAAGGACGAGGCATCGCATAGGTATGCCCATCGACCGTGGCCTGACGCTCCTCCATGCACTCGAGCAGAGCTGACTGCGTCTTGGGAGTGGCCCGGTTGATTTCATCGGCAAGCACAACCTGATGATGGATAGGACCGGGCCGGAAACGAAACTCTCCCTGTCCGGGATGAAAAATGCTAACCCCCACCAGGTCGCCGGGGAGCAAGTCGGGGGTGCATTGCACGCGCGCAAAGCTACAGTCGAGACTGCGGGCGATGGCCCGACTCAGCATGGTTTTGCCGACTCCGGGAACGTCGTCTACCAGCAAGTGCCCTTCGCAGAGCAAAGCAACCGCCACCAGCTGCACAGCCTGGCGTTTTCCCAGAATGACCTGTTCGACCTGATCGCAGAGCTTTTGGCCAAACTCCTGAACCGTTGCGGGCACCAGTAGGACCTAACGTCCCAGCGAAACGTCCCGCAGCGGCGCGCTGGAAGCGTTTTCCGTGGGCTGATAGGTTTGAATCAGCGCCTCGCTCCCGGGGTAGGCGTGAAGGTCGATGTTGATGACCCGGCCCCCGTGCGCAATCACCGGTTTGCCGTCGTGAGGCAGCGGCGTATGGCCGACTACCAACCCTTCGACCGCCATACCCAGCAACATTTCATCGATCTCTTCCGAACTGAACGGCGCAGTGCGCGAGCCCGTGCAGTAGTCAAAGCCCCAGACTTTGCGGCTCCAAAGGAAGGCTTCCTTGGCGCGCCGATACCCAGATTCGGGCAGAGCCACGATCTCTTCGATGGGACGCCAAAATTCACGGTAATCCGGGACGGTGTGGGCGAAGAGACGGTTGTTGACCACCACTCCCAGGCGCAGATACTGGCGCAAGAAGGCACCCATCTCCCCGTCCATCTCTTCTTTCCAACGGGCCAGACCTTCGTAGCCCTGAATGGTGGCCTGACCACCTTGGACGTACCAGTTGAGGAACTTTAAAACTCTTTCCACCTGGCCCGGGCCGAGGCCCAGTGCCTGAATGGCGTGCTTTACCTGGATGCTGTGCCCCATGTTGGTGAGAAACTCGTCGAGACGCTCGACTTCCAGGAAAGAGAAGATTTGATGGGCTTCCAGCATCATCTCATCGTGGTTGCCCAGGATGGTGTAGAGATTGCTTTTGAAGCCGGGAACGGTCAGACGCAATTGTTCCAGTTCTCGGTGCAGTGCAAAGAGAATCTCGAGAATCTTTCGTGAACCGCGCGGCCACTCGTCGTCGGGACCTTCCAGCGGCTCGTTGCGCCAGTCTACATAGTCGCCGATGAGGATGAGATCCACCTGATTCTGCTGGGGATTCCAGGCATAGGTGCCCGGCAAAAGCAGATCGGACTCGCGCATCAGCCGAACCAGCCGATAGTAATCCCCGTGCAAGTCGCCAATGGCGATCAGGGTACGCATCGGAGCCTCGGCTTCGGATATTTCCGTCGCCGGTTTCTCGTCGCTGGGCGGGTCCGCCTTGGTTACCTCAGTTGTGCTATCCATGCCCTAAACTCTGTCTTTCCTCATTGGCTCACCGCTCATTCTGGCAGAAACTGGACAACTCCTTGCTGCTAGAACGGCTAATCCTCAAACGGTCGGACGGTTGAGTCAAAGTGGGCGTTTTTCTCCTCTAATCGAAGCAGTGGCTCAAGCGGAAAACCCCAGCCCTTTGACCAGCGAGAACGCTCCGCACGCAACTCTTGCGGGCCCGCCACCACCACCGCCAATCCGGTTCCTTGAAAAGCCACGATGTGTTCAAACTGGCGAGCCAGACTGACCCGATCCCGTTCGTAGTTCCCGCTGCGGAAGTGAAGATTGGCAACCACCACTCCCCCTGGATTAAGATGTTTTTTGACCAGTTCATAAAATTGCACTGTCCTCAAGGGAGCCGGAATTTCCAAACCGTCAAAGGCATCGAGTACGATGAGATCGTAGGTCGAATCGTTCTTTTCCAAAAATTCCCGAGCATCCGAGACGATGGAGCGACAACGCTGGCTGTCGCGATACCCGAAAAACTGATGTGCCAACTTTACGATTTCAGGATCGAGTTCGATACTATCGACCTCGAGCTCGGGAAATTGGGCCAGCAGGGCTTTGCTCAGGCTGGCCCCGCCCAGTCCCACTACCAGCCCGCGGCGCAAGTTCCTTGGGTAAAGACTGCCCAGCATCTGCAAGCGGCTGTATTGATGAAGCAAATGGGCCGGCCGGCGCACGTCGCAGCGGGACTCTTCTACATAAACTTTGCCCTGGCGCACCTTCAAAATACGCTCATAGCCTTCCTGAACCACCTTCAGGTCGTTAAAAGGGCTGTGCAGCCTGGCCAGGACCCTCTCGCGCTGCGCCCATGCCACCCCGGCGCCCACCCACAAAAAAAATATGGCGACCCAGCCCAGCAAAGACTTCAGCACACCTCGCCCCCCCCAACAAATACAAGCCGGATTGTACACGGGGGTGGCGGCCGCCCCCCCTTGAACATCGCGGGGGGGTCCTAGGGGGAGGCG
>JALHOV010000521.1 GCA_022842865.1 Vulcanimicrobiota bacterium
CGGCTGGCTTCCTACAAAAACGCCACTCCCCAGGACGGCAAGTGGGCTCTGGGTGGTCAGGAAGTACGCGTAGCGGTGGCCCCGGCCCAGTTTGGCGAAGTGGCCGTGTTGCGGCTTTGCGCCCCGACGCCCGCCTACGCCCGCTGGAAGAACTGGGATTCTGGCCGGACGAGTTGGAGACTCTACAAAAGATGGCCGACCAGCCCCAAGGCCTGGTGCTGGCCACAGGGCCGGCCGGCAGTGGTAAGTCGACCACCTTACTAGCTCTGATGCGCTGGCTGCAGCAGCGCCACCGGGAGCGTTTGGGACCGACACCCGGGGCCCGCCTCAACATCATCACCTTGGAGGACCCGGTGGAAGTGGTGGTCTCCGATTTTAATCAGACTTCCATCCAAAGCGGCGTGGGCATGACCTTTGCCACGGGGCTGCGCTCCATCTTGCGTCAAGATCCGGATCTCATTCTGGTGGGCGAAATCCGCGACTCGGAAACGGCCGGCGCCGTGGTCCAGGCCAGCCTGAGCGGCCATCTGGTTTTTTCCACCCTGCACGCCCGCGATAGCCTGGGAGTGGTCCCCCGCCTGCTGGAAATGGGAGTCCAGCCCTATCAACTGGCGGCCAGTCTCAGTGGAGTGGTGTATCAACGCCTGCTACGCCAGCTCTGCGCCCGGTGCCAGCAAGAGGGTGAGCCGGTCGGCTGCCCCGCCTGCCACAACAGTGGCTACCGAGGCCGGGCCGCCGTGCCCGAACTCCTTACCGCCAGCGACGAACTTCGTCATGCCATCTTGCACAAAGAACCGCTCCCGCCGCCCCGATTCTCGCTCCAGCAGGGCGCCGAGTTGAGGCGTCGGCGCGGCCTCACCAGCCAGGCGGAAATCACACGGATAATCCCGGCTTGAGACAGGCCAACCACCGGTTCACGTAAAAGAGCCCGCGCATGGCGGGGTCAGAAGCAGAATTTACTTTGGATGCCACCCTGGCCCAAGGGGCCGACCTCATTTCCCACGCCCGGGTGCTTTCTAGCGGAACCCAGGAGGTGCCCAGACTGCCGGGTTACACTCTGCAGACCCGCCTGGGTGCTGGAACTTTCGGCGAAGCCTGGTCGGGAATCCAGTCGAGCACGGGGCAAAAAGTAGCCGTCAAGATATTCTCTCGCCACCACGCCATGGATTGGGATCTCTTCCGAGCAGAAGTTCAGCAGCAGATGGAAGTCGCCGAGCATCCCAATGTGGTCACCCTGCTGGACGCCAATCTGGAAAACACGCCTCCTTTCTTTGTCATGCCTTTGCTGGTGGGATCGTTGGCCGACCCGGAGCTGGGCTCCCAGGACAAAAAGTCAGAATTTGTGGCCCGCGTGGCCGCCTGGATGGAAGAAATCTGCCACGGTCTCGGCTACATCCACTCCAAGGGCATTTTGCACGGCGACCTCAAGCCAGCCAACCTGCTCCTGGATGGCGAAGGCCGGGTTCGCCTGGCCGACTTCGGCCAGTCCTTTGCCACCCAGGCGGGCGGCTATAACCTGGGCACTCTGGGCTATATGCCCCCCGAACAAATCTTACGTGGTTTGGAAAAGTCCAACGACGAACCCTCGGCCCGGTGGGACATCTATGCATTGGGAGCGACCATCTATCGCATCCTGGGCAAGGAAGTTCCCCGCATGGACGGGCGCACCCGAGGAGCCGTGTCCACCAACACCATCCGCGAACGCCTGCAGTTTGCCCTGGAGGTTTCTCAGGCCCCGCTTCGACCTTTGCGAGACCTGGTGCCTTATTTGGATTCCGCACTCGAGGCCATTGTCGAGGGCTGCCTGGAGCCACTGCCGCAATTTCGCTACGCCAACACCGACGAGATTTTGGCCGATCTGGCTCGGCGCAAGGAACAACTGCCGCTGCACACCCTCCGGCCCTGGGGAAACTTCTATCGAGCCCGGCTTTTCGTCAACCGCAACCCTCGACCATTCGGGGTGGGTGTCTTCTTTTTGTTTCTCCTGCTCGGCACCATCTGGGTCGGGTGGAGCCAGCTGGAAGAGAGCCGCCGGGCCCTGGCCTCTCGAGAACTCGCCACGGCCACCAACCAGACAGAGGCAGAAAAAGGCCTGGGTTCCCTGAAAAACGAGTTGGCCAGCCTCGGCCAATTGGAAGCCAACCTGGGAAACTCGGCCCAACGAGAGGGCCGCGGAACCAGCGCCCTGCTGTGGTGGGCAAGGTCGCTAAAACACCAGATCGACTCGCCGGTCATGCTGGAGAACCTGGCCAACTATCGCTATCCGCTCACCCGGTTTCTTGAGGGCGATCACACGGCCACAATGGCCTTAGCCATCTCCCACTCCGGAAAATCGGTAGCTCTGGGCTCGGCCGCCGGACGCCTGCTGGTGCTCGACCAGAAACGACCACAGGAACTGAAATTGCTGCCGGAGGTGCGGCGCCTGGCCTTCCATCCGGACGGCCGAGAGTTGGCCAGCGCCGGCAGCAACGGCCAGGTCATTGTTTGGCGCAAGGATGCCGAGGAACTCTGGAAACCGGCCCAATATCTATGGTTTGACCGCCCCGAGCACTTCCTCAAAGCAAGCTATCCGCTCGAAAGCCTGGTCTCCACTCAGCTGGTCTACAGCCCCGACGGCAAGCGCTTGCTGGCCGCCAATTCGGGCGGACGCTGCCTCCTTTTTCCCGGCGGGTCCTTCCAGCTGGAGTCGCCGCCGACTGGCGCCTCCTTCTCCGCCGCTGGCGACAGAGTGTTGCTGACAACCGCCCGAGGAATGCGTGTGTGGTCGGCCCGAGGGCAAGCTCTCACGCCGGTGTTGGACGGCCGGTGCGGCCGCCTGCATCCTTCGGGAAATCGAATCCTCCGGATCACTCGGAGAGGAATAGCGGTGGAGAGCGATCTGAACGGACGCGCTTTGCGCAGCCTGGGACGCGCCCGCCAGGTGGCCTACCTGGGCGGCGAGCCCGTCACGGACGGATGGCTGCCTGAGGGAGCTTTCGGTCAGTTTTCTCCGGACGGAAGTTGTCTGGCGGTGACCTCCGGGCAGCGCACCCAGGTTTTCCATAGCCTGACCCATGTGGCCCTTAGTTCCGGCCTGGAGCATCCCCGGCCCCTCCAACAGGTGGCGCTGTCTTCCGATGGCCAGGTGCTGGCCAGCAGCGACGGCGCCTTGCGAGTTTTCGACAATGCCCAAAGGGTCCGGAAAGCCGAATCGATTCGGCCCGAGGAGGCTGTGAAGTGGGCTGAGCGCTGGACGGGGGCGCGACTGACGGCCAGCGGCGAATTTGAGCATCTCACGCCGGTAGAGTGGAAGAGCCTGTGAAGCGAGCTTTTACCTTGATCGAGATGATGATCACCATCTCTTTACTGGGCATTCTGTTGGCCAGCCAGGGGGCAATCTTCCATTCGCTGGCCCGTCTGCAACGCCAACAGGATTTCGCTGGCGCTGCTCGGCAGGCCGAAGCCCAGCTCAAGCAGCTCAACCAGGTGCCGTTTGAACTGCTACCTCCCCAGGTCTTATCGCCCGACCGCCAGGGTTGGTTGCAGTTGGGGCGGCCGGACCTGGATGTTTCTTCGCTCAGGATTTCACGCCTGGAAGGCGTTCCGCAGGTGCCGGCCCCCCTCCAGGTAGATGCCGGTTCGGGTCGCGTGCAGCTCGGCTCCAGCCTGGCCGGTCAGAGTCTGCTGGTCGACTATGCTTTTTTTCCTGCCAATCAAGGCGAGACCCACCGAGTCGGAGCCGATGGTCAAATCCAGCTGGAGAACCAGCCGGTGGCCAGAGTGCAACAAGTCTGGTTGGCCCGGGCCGAGCAGACGGTGCCTTTCCGGGATTGGCGGTTGCTTGCCGAGGGCGGCCTTCAGCTCGGTCCTTCGGCGCGGGGCCAGGTCCTGATGGTCGACTATCGCGGTCGCTCGCAGGCAAATCGGGTGGAGGGCCAATTTCTCAGCCAGGACTTACGTCCCCAGTCCACCCCATCCCCACTCAAGTTGTTGACGCTGCGCGAAATCTACGCGGGCAAGCAGCGTTTTTCCATCACCAGCCTGCGGACGGCTCAACCGTGAGGCGACGAGGCTTCACTATGATTGAACTGGTCATTTCGCTGGCCCTGGTCAGCCTGATTTCGACCGCTGTGATGTACTTTTTTTTCGGATGGACGGGTCTGGTCAACAGCCTGACGATGCAAGCACAAAGAGAACTGGATGCGCGCCGCGCGGCGCTGCGTATTTTCACCGCCGCTCGTAAGGGGGCGCGCATCTTGCCTGAACACGTCGGCCTGCGCTTCTCCGACGGCACGGAGTTGCGTTGGCGCGGTGAGCGGGTGCTGCTACGCGGCCACTCGCTATTCCCAGAGCCGGTTCGAAACTTCTCGGTCGTTTGTCATCAGGGACGGTTGCATCTCACTTTCGAGCTGGTCGGACAACGAGTATACCACGGACGCAACCGTATTTTTCGCTTCGAATACGATCAGGAGCAACCATGAAACGCCGCGGTTACTTGATGCTGGCACTGTCCCTGATCGCCCTGTTTTTCACGCTGGAGGCAGTCACTCTGATGCAAGTCGAAGCTGCCCAGCGGCGCGCTCTGCAACTGGCCAACCAGATCCGGGCCCAAAGCCTGGCCGAATCGGGCTGCCGCTACGCACGCCTCCAGCTGAGCAACGGGACCTGGCGAGGTCCAATCTACCAGTCGCCTGATCTTGGGGGCAGTTTTCGCTTGGAAATTCGGTCGCTTGCCAAAGGCCGCTACCAAATTCAAAGTATCGGCCGCTACGGCTCTGTGACCAGCACCCGAATGGACCGGTTCCCGTGATCGACCTCCTGCGCCGTTTCAGCAACCTCCTGCTCTTCACGGTAGGGGTGGTCGCTTTCATGTCCGCCATGCTCCCCAATAGCAGCCTGGGCGAGAGCCTGTCTTTCGCGGCGGGCGTGGGCCTGATCGGCGCCGGCGTTTGCCGAGTTCCCCTGTGGATACGGAATTTCCGTCGCGGTCCCCAGTTAATGCCCAGACCTCGGCAGCGTTCACGGAGCCTGCTGACCGCTCCGGGCAGCTGGCGTTCCTACAACGCGGGACTGCTTTTGTTCTGGGCGGGCACGATGCTGCTCAGCCTGCTGCAACCGGAACCTTTTTTCGCTTATCTGTTGATACTTTTGAGTCTGCCGCTGGCTCTGGCCCTGTTTATTCACCAGGCAGTGGAACCCGGAGCAGGTGCTGAACGCCGCACGCTGGCCGCCCAGCTGGCGGCGGGCTTGCGGGCGGGATTGAACCTTCCAGACCTGCTCAAACAGTTGCAAGTGGACGCCAGCCGAGAGGCGGCCACCCGCTTCCGACCACTCCCGCTGGCTCTTCATTGGCTAGAGTTCGATATGCGTTGCGGGTCGTTGTTTTCCACAGCCATCGCCACGCAAAGTTTCTTTCCCCCCCTTTGGAGCTCTCTGGTGCGTATCGGCGAACGCACCGGCCGAATCCCAGAATGCCTGGGAATGCTGGCTCATTGGGAAGCAAACCAACCCCGGCGACTCTACCTGCTACGCCCGCTGATCTGCTTGCCCCTGGTCCTGGTGCTGGCCCGTTTGATTGCCACCTCGCTCTTGTTTGAGCAACAAGCGG
>JALHOV010000522.1 GCA_022842865.1 Vulcanimicrobiota bacterium
CAGGATGACCCGGATTTGATCAGGCTTGAGGCGGTTCATCCGGGGTGTGTTGGTGCTCATCTTCCCTGTGCTGGTGCTCGTCGCCGTGGACCACCTCTTGAATCTGCTTTTCCAGGCTCACAATCTGCTGTTGAAACTCGCGCACCGATTCCACCGAGTCCTTCAGTTCTTCGGGAGAGAAGGTGTCCATGTCGAACATTACGCAGACGCGCTCGGCCAGAGTGATCAAAGCCTGCTGCTTGTCTTCTTTGGCTTTGCTAAGCTGATTTTGCAGTTTGGTCTTGTCGACCGTTTCCTTGGCCTTCTTCTGCAAGAAGTCCAGTCCCATTTTAAACGATTTCTTGGCTTTCTGGCTGAACTCGTCCATCGCTGACCTCTCCTTTCAACTATCAGTTCCAGGGGGGCGTTCCGCGGAGGAACTCGTTTCCTCCACTCCCCCTGGGACCTCCCACGGCAGGGTTCCCCGTCTGCAATCCAAAAGCCCTGCTGGTGTCGGCTCGAATCTGGTTCAACACGCGAGTGTTGTGTTGTGAAGAAACCCCTGAATTGGCCGCGTCCCTGGTCGCGGCCAAGGCGCGCGTGAGCTACGCTCCCTGGCTTAGCCCGGCCGAGGGAGCCTGGAAGTTGCGCACCGGCGACTGGGCCAATCCCGACTACCCCTTTGCTCTGGTCGAAGGCCACGAAGTGGTGTTGCTGCGTTGGCCCGCAGGACCCCAACCGGCTGAACAAGTGCGCTGGTGGCTGGCCGCCTGTCTCCATCTGGCCGAGTCGGCCCGTCGATCGCGGGTGCGGGCCCTGGGCTTGCAGACGGACGCCCGGGCCGAGCCGCTATTGCTGCATTCCGGCCGCTTCCTGGAAGAATACTTTCGTCAGCTGCCGATTCCGGTTTTCTGCTGTCACGAAAATTTGCTGGCTGAGGTGGAGGCCGGAGTTGCGCGTGCTTAGCCTGCGGCTGACCAGCCCGGGACCGGCGCAGACCGAGCAACTGGCGGGAAATCTGGCCCAGCTGCTGCAACCGGGCGATGTGATCACTCTGGAAGCTCCGCTGGGTGGAGGGAAGACGACCTTTGTGCGCGGTCTGGCGGCTGGCCTTGGCGTTCCTGAAGACGAAGTCTCCAGCCCGACCTTTGTCATCTGGCAGATCTACCAGGGTAGACTGCGCCTGCATCACCTGGACGCCTACCGCCTGCGCTCGGCCGAAGAATTGGAAGAAATTGGCTTTCCCGAGACCCTTGCCGGCCAGGATGTGGTCGTGTTGGAGTGGCCCGGTGTGGCCGAACGCTTGCTACCGGCCGATCGTTTGCATGTGCGCCTCGAGTACGGAGTAGGCGAGGACGAGCGAGCGCTGGAGTTCGAGGGACGGGGAAGCTGGCGACAACGACTGGAGGGATGGCAGCCATGAACCCCTGGCTATCTTTGGACTCGACCGGCGAGAGCTACTCGCTGGCTTTGTGGAGGGGCCCGCAGTTATTGGCCGAGTGTAGTGGGGGACAGCCACGCCAGCATCTGGTGCAGATTTTTCCCGCTCTAGATTTGCTTTGCCGGCAGTCGGGCCTGAAGGTTGGTGATTTGCGGGCGGTTGCGGTCACGGCCGGGCCAGGTTCTTTCACCGGAGTCCGCACCGGCTTGTTGGTGGCCAAAACACTGGCTCAGATCGGTCGCTTTCCCGTCTACCCGGTGGATACATTGGAGGCCCTTGCCGCCAACGCGGTGGAAGGAGATTCGGTGGTGGCCGGATTGGATGCGCGCAAGGGCGAGATCATCTGGGCTCGTTATCGCGTGCGTCGGGGGTTACCCATCTTGCTCGACCCCGCCCGTCTGACAACCCCTCAGGAGTTCATCGACTCGATTCCTGGCGGAAGTCTGGTTCTAGGCAGCGCCTGTCAGGCCGCCTTCCCGGGTCGCGAGGATGTGCGCGTGCTGGCCTCCGATCTGTGGCGGGTGCGTGCCGCTTCGGTGGGGCGAGTCGCCTTGCCGTTTATGCGCGAAGGCGCCAATACCAACTGGGCTCAAGTGCGGCCCGACTACGTGCGCCCCGCCGACGTGCAGGTGCATCGCGGGTGACCTTCCGGGTCCAGCTCATGACCGTGGCCGATATCCCGGAAGTACGCGCCATGGAATTGGAGTCCTTTGCCAGTAGCTGGCAAGAATCGGCCTTCAACAATGAGCTGACGCAGAATCCTACCGCTCACTACCTGGTGGTGCGTGGGGAGGACGAACGATTAGTAGGCTATGCGGGTTTCTGGCTGGTGCAGGACGAGGCCCACGTGACTTCGATTGCCATCCGCCCCGGCTACCGGGGAAAGCAATTAGGCAAACGATT
Organism: Vulcanimicrobiota bacterium; assembly: GCA_022842865.1. Classification (GTDB taxonomy): domain Bacteria; phylum Vulcanimicrobiota; class Xenobia; order Xenobiales; family JADMJV01; genus JADMJV01. The sequence goes on from JALHOV010000522.1 coordinate 2,324, forward strand.
GATGCACGCTATGGTGAGCCGGGCGGCCGAGCACGGCGCTCTGTGGATCACCCTTGAAGTGCGCGCCGACAATCCGGCCGCTCAGGCTCTTTACAAGCGTTTCGGTTTCGCCCGCGTGGGCGTGCGCCCAAAATACTACGACGGGACGGTGGACGCCTGGATTATGTGGGCAGGCAACTTGCATTCAGAAAGCTATCGGGAAAGGCTCCGTTCCTTGGACACACGAAGGGATCAGCATGCCTGACAGTGAGTTTCAGCGCCATCAGCCCTTCGAGCCCGGGCTCTTGTTCGCTTTGGAGACCAGTTGTGATGAGACATCGGTCGCTCTTCTTCAAAATGGGCGCGAGGTGCTTTGCAATCGGGTGGCTTCTCAAGAGGAATTGCACGCCCGTTATGGCGGAGTCGTGCCGGAAATTGCCTGCCGCCGGCACTTCGAGGTGATCCATCCGCTTTTGGAAGAGGCTCTGGAAGTCGCCGGCAAAAGCTTCACGGACCTGGACGCCATCGCCGTCACTCATGGTCCGGGCTTAATCGGGGCTGTGCTGGTCGGGGTCACGGTGGCCAAGACGCTGGCCCTGAGCCTGGACATACCGTTGCTGCCGGTCAACCACCTGGAGGGGCACCTCTTCAGTCCGATCTTGGAACATCCCGAGCTCAAGCCCCCCTGGATCAGTCTGCTGGTTTCCGGTGGCCACACTTGTCTGGTGCTTGTGGAAGATTGGGGCTCTCTGAAGTTGCTGGGCAAAACCCGCGACGACGCGGCCGGCGAGGCCTTTGACAAGGTGGCCAAGATGCTTCAGTTGGGTTACCCCGGCGGGCCGCGAGTGCAGAAACTGGCTGCCGAAGGCAATCCTCAGGCTATCGACCTGCCTCGGCCCATGCGGGGTCAGGGTTACGCTTTTTCCTTTTCCGGCCTGAAGACGGCCGTGCACCGAGTCCGCGAGCAATATTCGCCTGCCGACTTGTGCGCCTCATTTCAACAGGCGGTAATCGACGTGCTGGTGGAGAAGACTCTCCAAGCAGCGGAAGAGTTTGGAGTGCAACAGGTCAGTCTGGCGGGGGGCGTGGCCGCCAACCAACCGTTGCGTCAGGCATTGGAACAGAGCTGCCGGCAACGCGGGTTGTCTTTCTATGTTCCTTCGTTTGAATATTGCACCGACAACGGAGCGATGATTGCCATGGCGGGTTATCAAATGGCACGCCTGGGTATCACCGCCACCACCGGGCTGGACGCACACGCCAGCCTTCCCTTGCAAGCCTGGAGGACCTGATGAAAACACAGTGGATTGACGAACTCGGCCTGCGCGTGCCGCTCAGTCGGCAACCGCAAGATCTCCAAACCTACGGACGTGACTGGACTCGAGTCTATGTTCCGCGTCCTTCGGCGGTGGTCTTTCCACGTCACGCGGAGGAAGTTTGCGAAGTTCTCCGTTTTTGCAGTGAGCACGGCATCGCCGTGGTTCCCTCGGGCGGTCGCACCGGGCTTTCGGCCGGGGCGGTGGCGGCCGAGGGCGAGCTGGTTCTCAGTCTTGAGCGCCTGCGCGACCTGGGTGAGGTGGATCCCTTCGGCTTGACTCTGACGGCCGGCGCGGGAGTTACCAATCACGAAGTGCACGTGCACTGCGAACATCTGGGCTTGACCTGGCCGGTGGATCTGGCTTCCAAAGGCAGTTGTCAGGTGGGCGGCAATCTGGCCACCAACGCCGGTGGGATTCGAGTTTTGCGCTATGGTCATGCCCGCCACTGGGTAACCGGTCTGCAAGTCGCCCTCATGGATGGGACGCTCTTGAACCTGGGTAACGCGGTCCACAAAGACAACGTGGGTCCCGACCTGCGCCAGTTGATGATCGGAAGTGAGGGCATCCTCGGAGTCATTACCAAGGCGACCCTGCGTTTAGCCTTGCTTCCCAGCGACCGGCAGGTGCTATTTTTGGCGGTGGACGGCATGGAAACCGGCCTGGAATTGCTGCGTCACGCGCGAATTCAGGGACGATTTCAGCTTCAGGCCTTCGAGTACATGGGTCGAAATTGCCTGGAAGCCGTCATGAAAGTGGGAGGTGCGCCCTCCCCTTTCGGCGCCGGGGAACTGCCGCCGGCAGCCGTGCTGATCGAGGTCGAAGGACGCCTGGACGGCGAGCTAGATCGCTGGCTGGAACAGGTGATGTCGCAAAAGCTGGTGCAGGATGGCCTGGTTGCGAAATCCTCGGCCGACCTCAATCGCCTTTGGGCCTATCGCGACAATATCACCGAATCCTTGGGCCGACTCGGCTTGATGCACAAGAACGATATTTCCGTGGAAGTGGGCCGTCTGGCCGAGTTTGTGCATGTGCTGGAGAAGGAGGTGGCGCCGGCCTTCCCGGGCGAGCTCTACCTGTTCGGTCATTTGGGGGATGGTAATCTCCATATCAATGTGATGAAACCGTCGGCCATGGACCCTGAAGAATTCTGGGACGGCTGCCACGTGGCCGACGTTCAGCTCTACGAGCTGCTGCACAAGCTGGGCGGTAGCGTCAGCGCCGAGCACGGCATTGGCCTGCTCAAAAAATCCGCTCTGGGATTCTCACGTGGGCCGGCCGAAGTGGCCACCATGCGTGCCGTTAAGAAAGCTCTCGACCCGGAAGGGCTGCTCAATCCCGGCAAGGTTTTTGACCTTTACCTATTGCCCCGATGTGAGTTTGGCGGCCTTTTTCGCCCCCCCGGCCAAAGCGCCCGACCAACCGTTCTCAAGACCGCTTGACCGAGAGCAGTCGCCCCAGCAGCATCAGGGCTAGAAAGCTCCAACCGTAGATGCGGAAGGCTTGCAGCGGCCCGCCGTGAGCGATCATCCAGGGCGTAATGATGGTGCCCAGAAAGCAGGCCATCAAGACTGCTTGCTCCCAAGCTGCCTGCACGCGCCCCATCAAATGGGACGGCACCTCCCGCGCCAACTGTTGGGAAATCAGCACCATCAGGCCACCCACCCCCAGTCCTCGCAACGACCAGGCCAGCACCAGCTTGGTCAGACTATCGCAATGTCCGAGACTGAGGTAGCTGCAACAGATCAAGCCGAGGCACAGCCAGGCCAGGCGCGGTCCCTGCGGAAAGCGCATCACCCAGCGAGTACCCAGAGCACCGGTGATGCCCATAGACGCCTGCAACCAACCGTTGTTGGCCGCCCGTACGTGCAGAACTTGCTCCAGGTAGGCCACCGCAGTCGACCAGGTGGCCATCCCCAGGAAGGAAATGAGCAAGT
>JALHOV010000523.1 GCA_022842865.1 Vulcanimicrobiota bacterium
GCAGCCCCAGTTGGAGCAGATGCCGGCGAGATGCTCGCGCTCCACCACGGCCGTCTTGAGGCCCAACTGGGCGGCGCGGATCGCCGCGACATAGCCGCCGGGACCGGCGCCGATGACCACCAGATCGAACATGACCTTATACCTCCAGCAGAATCCGGCTGGGATTCTCCATGCATTCTTTGATTCGCACCAGGAAGCTGACCGCTTCGCGGCCGTCGACCACCCGGTGATCGTAGGTCAGAGCCAGGTACATCATCGGGCGCACCACCACCTGGCCGTTGCGGACCACCGCCCGGTCTTCAATCTTGTGCAGTCCGAGCACGCCGCTCTGGGGCGGGTTGACGATGGGGGTGCTGAGCAAGGAGCCATAGACGCCGCCGTTGCTGATGGTGAAGGTACCGCCCTGCAGTTCTTCCAGCTTGATCTTGCCTTCCTGAGCGCGCTGGCCGAAGTCCTTGATTCCCTTCTCGATGTCGGCAAAACTCAAGCGCTCCGCGTTTCTCAAGATGGGCACCACCAGGCCTTTGCCGCCACCCACGGCCACTCCGATGTCGAAGTAATTCTTGTAAACCACAGCTTGCTCACGTACTTCGGCGTTCACCGCCGGAAAAGACTTGAGAGCTTCGATGGTGGCCTTGACGAAAAACGACATGAATCCAAGCTTGGTGCCGTGCTTGGCGGTGAAACTTTCCTGGTAGCTCTTGCGCAGTTCCATAACGGCGCTCATATCGACTTCGTTGAAGGTCGTGAGCAAAGCGGCCGTCGACTGTGCCTCGATCAAGCGGCGCGCAATGGTCTTGCGCAGCGGCGACATGGTCACCACTTCCTCGTGGCGTCCACCCCCGGTAGCCGCCACAGCAGGGGGCGCACTGACAGGCGCGCTGGCCGGGGCGGCCTTGGCAGGCACGTCCTCCTTCAGGACCTGACCGTCTCTGCCGCTGCCCTTTACTTCTTCGGGCTTGAGACCGGCGTCGTGCAGGGCCCGCCGGGCGGCCGGACTGGGATCCTTGACGGCCGCGACCGTCTCCTTGGCCGCAGCCGGGGCGGCGGCCGGCTTGGCAGCACTTTTGGCGGGAGCGCTACCTTCTTCCATGACCCCCAGGGTATCGCCGATGTTGGCGCTGTCCCCGCTCTTGACCAACACCTTGGAGAGCTTACCGGAGACCGGAGCGGGCACTTCCACGTTGACTTTGTCGGTTTCCAGGACCACCAGAATCGTGTCCTGGGCCACGCTCTGGCCGGGTTGCACCAACCACTCGCCCACCACCACGCTGGAAATAGATTCGCCCACGGCGGGCACTTTCAAATCGACTGACATTCAACATTCTCCCTCTTGGTGTCCTAAGGGGCCTGAAACCCCCCTCTTTTAAGTTGGTACGGCCATTTTGAAGGCTTGCTCGATAAGCGAGGCCTGCTCGATTTTGTGACTGGCGCTGGACCCCGTGGCCGGACTGGCCGACTCGGGACGCGAGATCTGCATAAACGGGTAACGGTCGTAAAGCTTGTCGTCAAAGCGGCAGCGCAGGAAGGGCAGGGCGCCCATGTTGGCTGGCTCTTCCTGCACCCAGATGGCGGCCGTCTCTTTGGGAAAGATCGAGAGCGCGCTTTTCAAAGGTCGGTCCGGAAACGGGTAGAGTTGCTCGACGCGAATGATGGCTACGTCCTTGCGGTTGTGCGCCTTGCGGTAGGCATCCAGCTCATAGTAAAGCTTGCCGCTGCACAGCAGCACTCGCTGCACCTTGCTCGACGAGCCGGAGCCGGCATCCGGAAGTACTCGTTGGAAACTTCCTTCGGCCATTTCTTTGAGCGGGGTCACGCACTCGGGATGACGCAACAGGCTTTTGGGCGACATAACCACAAGTGGTTTGCGCAGCGGACGCAGGACCTGGCGGCGCAGGCAGTGGAAAAGCTGTCCGGGAGTAGTCAGATTCACCACCTGGATGTTGTCTTCCGCGGCCAGCCCCAGGAAGCGCTCCAGACGAGCCGAGCTGTGTTCCGGACCCTGGCCCTCAAAGCCGTGGGGTAGCAGCATGACCAGGCCATTCAAGCGCGACCACTTGTCTTCGCTAGAAACGATGAACTGGTCGATGATGACCTGGGCCACGTTCACGAAGTCCCCGAACTGAGCTTCCCAGATCGTCAGAGCCTCGGGTCGGTCCAAGCATAATCCGTATTCGAAGGCAAGTACGGCCACTTCCGAGAGAGGACTATCCCAGACCTGGTAGCGAGCCTGTTCCTGGCTCAAATTGTTCAGCGGGATATATTCCTCGCCCGTTTCGTAGTCGTGGAAGATGGCGTGGCGGTGGCTGAAGGTGCCACGACCGACATCCTGACCGGAGAGACGCACGGGAACACCCTGGACCACCAGGCTGGCGTAGGCCAGGTTTTCGGCAGCGCCCCAGTCCAGGGGCTTCTTACCGGCGGCCATTTCCTTACGGGATTCCAGAACCATCTTCTGCAGCTTGGGGTTGGTGGTGAAGCCTTCGGGGGCCTCAGTCAGCTTGACCAGCAAGGAGGCCAGCATCTCCGGGTCGACGCCGGTGGCCACCTCGGGCGTGTCCTTGTCAAGACCCCCGCGATAGCCACCCTGAGTGGAGAGCAGCTTATAGTCGTAGTCCTTGGCGCGAGCCTTGGCCAGTTCGGCCTCCAGATACTCGCGGCGCTTGGTAGCGATGTCTTCCACCTCGCTGCGACCCAGGGCAGGCTGGGGAACCTTCAGCAAACTGTCGACGTAGCGCTCGCGCACCGAAGCCATGGTGGCGATCTGTTTGTACATCAGAGGCTGGGTGTAGGTGGGGTCGTCCCCTTCGTTATGACCGCGACGACGATAGCACCACATATCCACCACCACGTCTTTGTTGAACTTCTTGCGGTATTCCATGGCCAGACGGATGGCCTGGGCCACCGCCTCGGGATGTTCGCCGTTGACGTGGATGATGGGAATCTGCAGCATCTTGGCTACGTCGGTGGGATAGGTACCCGACCGGGCCTGTTTGGGCGAGGTGGTGAAGCCCACCTGATTGTTCACGATGATATGGATGGTGCCGCCTACTGAGTAGCCGGCGATCTCGCTCATGTTGAGGGTTTCTTGGACCACGCCCTGGCCTGCGAAAGCCGCGTCGCCGTGGATAACCAGGCCCATCACGCGTTGGTGAGCGCCCTGACCCAATTTTTCCTGGCGCGCACGCACGCGGCCCAACACCACCGGTCCAACAAACTCGAGGTGGGATGGATTGAAGCACAGAGCCAGGTCGATTTTCTTTCCGGTGGAGGTGGTCCACACGCTGGTGTAGCCCAGATGATATTTGACGTCGCCGCGGCCGAAGTGCAGTTCCGGGTTGGTATCGTCGAACTCGCGGAAGATCTGGCCGGCGTCTTTCTGCATGATGTTGGCCATCACGTTGAGGCGGCCGCGGTGAGCCATGCCGATGACGATCTCTTCGATACCGAATTCACCGGCGTCTTCCAGAGCCAGGTCGAGCAGCGGAATGAGGCTCTCGGCACCTTCCAGGCCGAAGCGTTTGGCGCCCACGTATTTTTTGGCGATGAACTCTTCGAAAATCTCGGCGTCGGTCAGCCGGGTCAAGATGCGAATCTGCTCGGCATGACTCAGAGAGCGAATGTTTTGGGTGGTTTCCATGGTCTGCTGAAGCCAGAACTTGGGCTCGGGATCGTCGATGTGCATATATTGCACGCCGACCGCGCGGCAGTAGGTGTTTTGCAGCACCTGCAGGATATGTTGCAGCGGCACCGCCTCTTTCATTCCCAGGGAGAGAGCCCAGAAGCGAGTTTGCAGGTCGGCTTCGGTCAGCCCGTAGTGGGAAAGTTGCAATTCCGGAAAAGGAGCCGGCTCGCTGCCCAGCGGGTCGAGCCAGGCGGTCCGATGGCCGCGCACGCGGTAGGCGCGGATTAACTGGTCAACGCGCTCCTGTTTGTAAGCGTCGCCCTCTTTGCTGACGGGCGGGTTAAAGATGGTGCTGGGCTCGTAGCTCGGACCCAGAGCCAACTTCTGGCCGTTGATGCCTTCCTTCTCAAAGTAGCTGCGCCAGGCCGGGTCGACGCCGGCCGGGTTGCGCTGATACTCCCTGAGAACGTCCTCGACAAAGTCGAGGTTATCGGCGTTAATCATGGGTTGCTGCTCCTAATTTGTGACCGGATCCCGCAGCAGCACGAATTCTTCGGCAGCGGTGGGATGAACGGCCAACGTTCGATCAAAGTCTTGCTTGCTGGCCCCGCAAGTCAGGGCAACGGCCAGAGCCTGGATGATTTCCGGAGCGTCCGACCCCACCATGTGGCAGCCCAGAACCAGCTGGTTGGAGCGACGCACCACCAGCTTCATCATCACTTTTTCCGGTTTGTCCGGTAGCGTGTATTTCATCGGCCGAAAACTCGTTCGATAAACATCAATGTCGCCAGGATTGCTCTCTTCCGCCTGCTCCTGGGTCAGTCCCACAGTCCCCACCGCAGGTTGAGTAAACACGGCGGTGGGAACGTGATGCGGGCGAAAATCGGCGTTGGGATCTTGGAAGAGGCGCGCGGCCAGTGCTCGACCCTGAGCGATGGCGTAGGGGGTCAGTTGCACGCCGCCCAGACAGTCACCCACGGCGAAGATGTTCTCCACGCTGGTGCGGCAATGTTCATCGGCCAGCACTTCGCCTTTGCTGCCGAGGTTGACGCCGACTTCCTGAAGGCCGAGGCCTTCGGTATTCGGAACTCGACCGGTGGCCGCTACGAAGACTTCCGTTGTCCAAAGGCCCTGGTCGGTGTGAACCTCAATCTCGTCACCGACTTTGCCCAGCCTGTCGAGGTTGGCGCCGGTCACGAAGCGAATGCCCTTCAATTCCATCTGCTCTTTGAGCGTTCTGCGCACATCTCCATCCATCTCGGGCAAGGGCAAATCGCTGCGGAACATCACGGTGACTTGGGAACCGAGCCCGGCGAAAACGCCGGCAAATTCCAGACCGATGTAGCCGCTGCCCATAAAAGTGATGGATTTCGGAAGTTTCTCCAGGTGGAAAAGCTCATCCGAGGTGATGGCCAGTTCTTTGCCCGGTTTATCGGGGACCCAGGCCTTGCCGCCCACGGCAACGGCCAAATACTTGCCGCGCACCTGCTGGTCCCCCACCTGCACGGTGTGCGCATCGACCAGGCGGGCACTGCCTTCGAAGCGGGCCACTTCGGAACCGTCCAATAGTTTGCGGTAGACGCCATTCAGGCGGTCGAGTTCCTTGTCTTTGTTGGCCATCAGTTTGGACCAATCAAAGGCAGGAGAGACGGATTCAAAGCCATATCCGGAAAGCAGACCCAGTTCGGAACGGAGAGCGCTGGCGTAGACCATCAGCTTTTTGGGCACGCAGCCGCGATGAACACATGTTCCACCGTATTCGGACTGCTCACAAATGGCCACTTTTGCTCCGTAGAGCGCGGCGCGGCGGGCCAGTCCCACTCCCCCAGAACCGGCTCCGATCACTATCAGATCGTAATCATATTGAGCCATCAAAACTCCTTTGCGCCCCGCCAAGCGAGTCC
>JALHOV010000524.1 GCA_022842865.1 Vulcanimicrobiota bacterium
AACATGGCGCCACCCATCAGCAAAGATAGAGTGCTTTCTTCGACGGCCAGAGCCCATAATCATGCAAGACCGCGGTGAAGTTTGCTATGTCAATGGGGTTTTCGGCCGCGCTCCTAGAGCCTCGCCCTTTTCTTTCTGCACCTGGCTGATCTTGGCGATAATTTCGGAAGGCGGGGGAGGGCTTTCCGATTGTGGTCTGGCCACGATGATGCGCAATTGCCCGGCCTGTAAATTTTCGACCTTGACCTGGGGGAGTCCAGGAGCCAGGACGGCGATTTCAAGATCGTCTGGCTTGAGAGCCAGCACTCCTTTGCTACCCTTGGGCGGGCGCGCGCCGGGCAGCATGCGAGCGGCAATGCGCTCTACTTCCGCGGCGTCCAGTACGAAGTTTTTCTTGAGAAACACCCACGCACCGACCGCCAGAGCCACCAGGACCACCGCCAGGGCCACCAAAAGCTTACGCACTCAGCCAGTTTCTATCGGGAGTTCTTACTCACCTTCTGTCTGGCAAGGGTGGCGTCTATTCAGCAAACCGTGTGTAGGGTGAGAGCAAAAAGGCCAGAGAGAGCCCGATGAAGGCACCACTGGCGGCACCCAGGGCGGTTCCTGAGGCGATTCCCTGGAGCAGGGAAATGTCGAAGTGTTGGCTGGCAAAGGCGCCGATTCCAGCACCGGTAATCGCCAGGCTACCTAACCCGTCACAGGCCAGTTCTCGGAAGAACTGACCCCGTGTGGGAAGCGGTTCGCCCTGGGGTTCAAATCGGTCAGGGGATGGGCCTGGTCCGACTTGGTCCGGTTTGCGCTGCATAAGGGGCATTGGCTGGGGGCGGGTGGAAACTTTCATACCCACAGTCTAATGGGCTCCCCTTAAATAACCGTGAAGTTCCGAGACTGATTTCGGTGTTTCGCAAGTGGTAAAGCTGAGCAGAAAGAGTCATGCCCATGAGCAACACCTGGCTCCGAGCCCTTTTTGAGTTTCACCGTGCCGACACGTTTCGTAAGTTGTGGCCCAGCCTGGTGGGCCTGGCTGGTATTACTGCGCTGGTGGCCTGGCTGGAGATGGACTGCCTGTGCCTGGCCCAGGCTCACCCCCTGAAGAACATCACTTTGATGCACAGCCTGCTCGGCTTTGCCATCAGTATGTTGCTGGTCTTTCGAACCAACACGGCCTATGACCGCTGGTGGGAGGGACGCAAGCTTTGGGGGACGATGGCCAATTCCAGTCGTGGCCTGGCTATGAAAGTGGCTGCTTTCGTCTCCGACGACCAGGTCACTCGCGACTGGTTCGCCGCTCAACTGACTCGATACGCCAGGGAGGTAAAGGCTCATTTGGGAGGGGACCAGCGCTATGCTGAGGCTCCCCTGGATACCGTTTGTTCTTTACTGAACAAACTGAACGAGCTGTGTCGGGAGAACAAATTGCCTGAGAGCCGACTGTTTCTGCTGTGTCAAGAAGTTACCACTCTTTCGGATGTGCTGGCCGGCTGCCAACGCATCCGAAATTCGCCCATCCCGCTCTGCTACTTGTTGTTTATTCGCAAGTTCATCGCTGCCTACACTCTCACTCTGCCGCTGGGCTTCGCGTTTACGTTGGGCTGGCTGGCCATACCCGTAGTGGTATTCATCTTTTACGTGCTGGCCAGCCTGGAGATGATCGCAGAGCAGATCGAACAACCCTTTGGAGAGGATGCTGCGGACTTGCCCTTGGACGAGTTGTGCCGCCAGATCGAACACGACGTTTTGCGTGTCCTGGCTCGAAGTCCCAAGAATATTTGACCACGGCCTGCAGAAATCCGGGGCTCAGGGGCGGCAGGAGCCGGCGCCGTGCCTACGAAATTCGGCGCTGTCCGCAAGACGCGGCCCCGAAGAAGGAGACCACCCAGTTGCTCAAGCAGTCGTTATTGCCCTTTCTGTTCGCCTCCCTGCTGGTTGGCTGCGGTGGAGATGTGGCCTCGTCTAACGGGTCTTTTGCCGCGAACCCGGTTCCCTCGCCGACGAGCTCGCCCGCCCCTGTGGTGCTGCCGCCGACCACGGTGGAGCGCTCGATCGTGACAGTTGGAACGGGCACCTACAAGACACTGGCTTATGGAGCCGGCTGGACCCGCCTGGTGCGCACGGAACTGGCCAACGCCCAGGCAGGGCGCGAGACACGCCGTCGCTCGTTGCTGTGTATGCCACACTTTTCCGACGTGCACATTATGGATGACGAGAGCCCGCTGCGGACGGAATTCTTGCGTAACATGACCGGCCTCTTTTTACCGCCGACCGAGTTTCAGGCCGCCTGGAGACCTCAGGAATCGCTGACTACCCACGTGGCCGAGGCCATGGTGCGGCAGATGAACGCCTTTGGGATGGGTCCGGTTACTCGCCGTCCCTTTGATTGCGCCGTTTTTACCGGTGATAATGGAGATAATCGCCACCAGTCCGAACTGGAGCGTTTTCTGACCTTGATGGACGGCGGAACCATCCGCCCTTCCACAGGCAATCCTGACCTGTATGAGGGAGTGCAGGATGCGGAAACGCCCTTGCTCCCTCAATATTGGCACCCCGAGCCGGGCATCACTGACACCTACAAAACGCAGTTCGGCTTTCCCAACTTTCCGGGTTTGCTGACTGCCGCCGTGCAGCCCTTTCAGGCCACCGGTTTGAGGACGCCCTGGTATACTTGCTATGGCAATCACGATCATCTCATCCAGGGTAATTTCCCGGTGCGCGCTACCACGGCTCCGGTCAATGCGCTCACGACCATCGCCGAGGGTTCCCGCAAGATTCTTGATCTGCCGGCAGTTTTTAAGGCCTTTGGTGAAAAGATCGGGGTGGTCGTCTTTTTGGCCGAGTTCCTCGACCCGCTGGGAGATGCGCTACCGACCGATTGGGTCGCCTTTATCGGTCATTGGAACGCCAATACCACAACTTCCCGCACCGTTACCGCGGATGCCACCAGGCATTTGCTCAGCCGTCAGGAGTTTATCCAAGCTCATATCGATAGCGGCGCTCAGCCCGGGCCCATTGGCCACGGCTTTCAAGCCGCCAACTTGAACTCGGGTCAACTCTACTACACCTTTCAGCCGGCCGCAGGCATTCTGGGCATTACCCTGGATACGACCAATCCTGGAGGGCTGAACGATGGCTCGGTAGACAGCGCTCAGGTCGACTGGATGGAGCAGCAAATTCGCCAGGTGAGTAGCCGCTACTACGACGCCAACGGCACTCTGGTCACTACGGGCAATCCCGATAAGCTGGTTATGCTGTTCAGTCATCACAGCATCGAGACCCTGACCAATGCACTTCCGGATATCGACAATCCGCAGCGACGACTGCTGGCAGCGGAATTCGAAAAGATCCTTCACCGCTATCCCAACGTAGTGCTGTGGCTCAACGGCCACACCCACTACTGCCGCATTTATGGACACCCCGACCCGGACCGACGCACCGGCGGCTTCTGGGAAGTCAACAGTCCCTCGTTGATTGACTTCCCTCAGCAGGCCAGAATTGTGGAGCTGGCGGACAATCAGGACGGAACCTTATCCATTTTTGGCACACTGGTAGACACGGCTGCTCCGCCCCAAGCATCGGTCTCGGGGGATCCTCTGAATCTGGCTTCGATCAGTCGCGAGCTGTCGGCCAATGACCCCCAGCTGGTCAATCAGCCGTTAGGCCTCGAGTTTCAGCTGGGTCAACCGTCGGACCGCAATGTCGAGCTTCTGGTCACCAAGCCTTTCTAGGGGCGCAGGTTCTGCGCCAGTGTGCGGGCGCCGCCCAGTTCCAAGATCTCAGCCAGTTGTTCGGAGGAGACCAGATTGGAGGCGCGCACTTCGCTGATCAGGTGGCGCACGATGCGCTCGCCGCGAAGGTACGTGAGGGCCAGGTCGCGCAAGGCGGGCTGGGGCAGGTCCTCAAGATAGGCGATGCCTTCGCGGTAGACGATTTTGCCGGCCAGAGTGCAGGCCACGATGCGCTGGCGATAGTCGCGTGGCACCTGGGCCAGGCGACTACCGGCCAGGCGTAGCAGCACCGGCGGCAGGTAGGCCTGAAGCACTTCCAGAGTGCCCCCTTCCTGGTCGGTGAGCGGATCGACACTGGCTTCGGCCACGGCCTCCGCTGTCCGCAACATGACCTGGCTGAGGCGCACCGATAGGGTCGGCAGGCACAGGTCGGGGCGGCGTTTCTGCTCGCGAAAGAGCAGCTGGGCCTCGCAACGAGCGAGACTGCGCAGGCGGTCGATCACTTGGCCGACAAACTCCGGCTTATGCTCTAGAAACTCGCTCTCGGTCAGTAACATGCTGGCCAGCACCTCGAAGGAGCTGCAGATGACACCGCATTTGTTAGCCGAGCTGTCTTTGATGATGGAGACGCCGGCTGCCGAAAGATGGCGACGGGCTTCCTCGGTTAAGAAGAGATTGGCCCCTTCCACAATGAGACGGCTGGAGGGCTCTCCCTGGGTCGCCATGAACTGACGCCAGTTTCCGGCGTGAATGGTGGCGGGACGGCCTCCGGCAGGCACAAACGCATCGCTGACCAGGCGGTTGTGCATGGAGTTGCGCAGCTCCACTCCGCCGGGCTCTTCCACCGAAATCACCCGTCCCTGGGGTGACAGCTTTTGTCGCTCGAAGCGAGCGATGGGCAGAACTTCCCGAAACAAACGTAACAACTCTTGAGCATCTAGTCCGCACGGATCTTCGGCCACGCCGGTGCCGTCTGCGATGCCGATGATACGGGCCGTTTGGGGATAGCGGGTCAGCAGAATGTGAATCTCGTTGCCGGCGACATCACCGTCCGGCCCGCCGGTGATCTTGACGGTAAAAGGCTGCACGGCCGGGTCGATGCCCAACTGGCGCAGCGACTCTTCCAAAAATACGGTAACCCCTTCGGAGGTGATGCCGAACTCTTTGTGGTTGATGCCGGCACCCGGTTTGGAGCTCATAAAAGCCGAGGGTAGGGGATGGCCGCGGAAGGCAGCCCGGCGAGTGATCCACTCGATCATAGGAATGGATACGTTCTCGTCCGGGCCCAGATAGATCAGTTCGGGGGTGCCCAGCGTGAGATCCAACAAAGTGTTGGCAAAGGTCTGGCCGGCAAAAGTGGCATCCCCTCCTGGCGAAACCAGCACGACCGCTTTGGCACCGCCTTCGGGAATGTCTTTGTTCTTGAGGTGTTGGGCGCGGGCCAGCGAAAAGGCTTCATCAAACAACCGCTCCGATTCGGCCGAGTGGGCCTCCAGGCTGCGCGGACAAACCAGACGCATGCCTCCCCGGGCTACGTCCTGGAAGCGTACGTGAAAACCCTGATAGCCGCGGCCGCGAACAAAAAAGACGGAGTAAGGCGCTTCACCATCGGCCTTCTCGAATAACTCAGGCTTGAGACGGACGCCACTGGCGCGCCGGCCTGGTTGCTCGAAATTGTGGCCTTCGAGGCATTCCAAGATTCTCTGGCATGTCTGAAAAAACAATCGGTCTTCTTCGCGGTCATAGTCACGAAGCGGAAGCTGGAATAGCTCAACCATGTGCTTCAGCGAGGCCTGAT
>JALHOV010000525.1 GCA_022842865.1 Vulcanimicrobiota bacterium
TGCTGGGCCTGGCCGGCTTCTCCGACGCGGAAATCGGTCAGATCAAAAACCGAATCACCGGCCACTCGCTCACCCGCGACCTGCCCGGGCTGAACCTGGTGCCGCGGATTTTGAGCGGAGCCAGCCTCACCCAGGAGCGGCCCGGCGTGATCTTTACCACCTCGGATGATCCGACTCGCCTGCCTCCCATCGTCGATCCCACCACCGCTTTTTACAAGGACAACTACAACAACAACTACATCCCGCGCGTCAATCAGGTGGCCAATGTGCTGGCCCAGCTGAACGATCCCAAGAAAACGCTTCAGACCAGTCCGCCCAACTGCCTGGAGCCCAACAGCCTTCACGCCATTTGCACTGGCGATTGGAAATACGTTCGCTACTTTGACGAGGACAACACTCCGCCGAAGCCCGACCAGTTCGAGTTCTACCACTTACCCTCGGACCCCATCGAAGCCATCAACCTGGTAGACTTCCAGACCGGAGCTCTGCGCAATGGCGTCGCCGTTCCGGGATTCACCACGCCCCAACTGCAGGCCCAACTGGATCTGATTAAGAACCAGTTGGCCCAGCAGGAATCAAGAGTGCTGCTAACGCCTTAGAATTCGGTTTGGCGGCACGGTGCCTGAAATCGTTTCTTGGGCCACCTCGTCGAGCGAAATCGACCAGGCGAGTGGCCGCTTGGACACCTGAGGACGGGAACTTTCAGACCGGAGTCGCCTGGTTTTCGGAACTCCGTGATCCTAGCGAGCCTCGACCAGAGCAGGATAGTCCACGTAGCCGCGGGCGCCGCCGCCATAAAACGTGCTTGGATCGGGCACATTCAATTCCCTACCCTGACGCAGCCGGGCCACCAGATCCGGATTGGCGATGAAGTCTTTGCCGAAGGCGACCGCATCGGCCTTGCCTTCGCGGATGACCCGCTCGGCTTCGAGCCCTGTGAAGGCCTCATTGGCAATCAGCGCACCGCCAAAAAGACTTTTCAGGCGAGGCCCCAAACTATCGGTCCTGACCGACTCTCGCAGCGCCAGGAAGGCGAGCTTGCGGCGCCCCAGCTGCTCGGCCACGTAGCTGAAGGTCCCCGCCAGATCGGAGTCTCCCATGCCGTGAGAATCGCCGCGCGGAGCCAGGTGCATACCGACTTTGCCGGCTCCCCACACGGCCGTGACGGCATCGGTCACCTCTAACATCAAGCGAGCCCGATTCTCAATGCTGCCCCCGTAATGGTCCTGGCGCTGATTGCTGCCGTCCTGCAAGAACTGGTCGAGCAGGTAGCCGTTGGCGCCGTGGATCTCCACGCCATCGAAGCCAGCCCGCAACGCGTTGGCGGCGCCCTGCCGATAGGATTCGACAATGCCGGGCAACTCACTGAGTTCCAGGGCACGCGGAGTTACGAAGGGACGCTGGGGACGCACCAGGCTGACGTGACCGGAGGGAGCCTTGGGCGAGGGAGCGACCGGCAACTTCCCGTCGAGGAAGACCGGATCGGAGACCCGGCCAACGTGCCAAAGCTGCAGAAGGATCCGACCACCCGCCCCTCGCACGGCGGAGGTAATTCGACTCCAGCCCTCCACCTGGCGCTCCGACCAGATGCCGGGAGTGTCCGCGTAGCCAACGCCCTGCGGGGATACCGAAGTGGCTTCGCTCAAAATCAGCCCGGCGCTGGCGCGCTGCACATAGTATTCGCGCATCAGTTCATTGGGTGTGCGATCGTCAACAGCACGGGCGCGGGTCAGAGGGGCCATCACGACCCGGTTGGGAAGATGCAGATCACCCAAGGTGACCGGTTGAAACAAAAGGGATTCGCTCATAGGCACACCTTAGTCCGGTCTGCAAGAATAGTCAAGCACTTGTTTAACCGTTTAACTTGTGAATCTCGGCCAAACGGAGTAACATGGCGCCGTGAGCCAATTTGACCTCCCTCAACGGGCCAAAGTTTTCAAAGCCTTGAGTGATCCCACGCGCCTGCAGATCGTGGAATTCCTGGCCGACGGTCAGGAACGCACCGGCAAAGACATTGCCGATGCGGTCAACATCACCCTGGCTCTGCTTTGCCATCACACCGGCAGCCTGGAAGAGGCGGGTATCCTGGTCAAGCGCAAGCAGGGTCAGTCTTGCTACCACCTGCTTGACCGCAAGTCGTTGGAAAGCTGTCTCGGGTCTTTGAACTGGCAATCGAGCGAGGCGGCGGGCCGGTAACAACCCCACAACATCCCCACCCAGAACCATAACCTGCTGGCGCTATACTGGACTGGTGACAACTCCGATTTCCGCTCCGATCTTCCGCGCCCTGCCCCCCATGAGGCGGATGCGCGCGCCCATCGGCAAAGATCAGTTGGAACTGGGCCAGGACGAGCGCAACGAGCTGCAAAAATGGAAACAGCGCTATCAGCCGCAACTGGGTATCCTGCAGACCCCCCCGCTCGGCCCCGTCGACCCGCAGGTGAACCAGGCCAGGGCCTACGTAGAAGAACTGGTCCAGCAGCTGGCCGGCGAGGACCTGAAAAAGCAGGGCGTGCAGCTGCGCGTCGAGTTGTTTTCCGGCGACAAACCTCAAGCCGGGGTGGACGATCTGGACGCTCAGGAAAAGCAGTGGGAATCCAAACACCCTGGCCAGCCCTGGCCCATCCGGTCCTGGCTGAACGCTCCCAAAGAGGGCCAGCGGCCCCTTTATCGCCTGGTGCTCAGCGAGGGATTGTTGCGCAACCTCAACACTCGCGACGAGCTGGGCTTTGTGGTCGCCCACGAACTCTGCCGGATGCTGCGGCACGACACGCAGGACCCCAACAACGAGAAAAGCATGCAGGTGAAAACCCAGAGCTGGCTCGATTCGCGGGAGATGCAGGCCGGTCAGGACGCGGCCGCGCTGGCCATGCTGACGCAGGCCAAGCTAAATCCGGAGGGCGCCCTGAGCGCTCTGGACAAGCTCTACACCAAGTTTCCCCTGGTCTATGTCCCAGGCAGGGCTAACACCACTTCCCCAGAGGAAGATCAGAAGACGGCCCTGGCCGCCCTCGCTCACGGCCAGGAACACGAAGGCGTGCGCGTGGCCCTGCTACAGGCCCAGATCGAGCAGATGCGCCGCATCGGAGAACCGGCCACCATGCAGCCCTCCACCCCTCTGCCGGCGGCGCTGGTGCCCGAGACGCCCGCCCAGTATGACGTTCACGTTCCCGATTTCGCCCGTTTCCAGCAAAACTTCCTGAAAACCGCTCAGGGCCTGACCGGCGACAGCACACCCGAGTGGATGTTTCAGAACACGCCGCCGCCCGAAGTGATGGAACTGCGCCTCACCAACGCTTGCCCCCAGGACTTCGAAAAGGCTCTGGTCGGCCTCAGCGATCACCTGGCCCAGGCCGACCTGACGCCCCAGCAACGCGTCAACGGCTTTCTGCGCACCCTGCTGGCGGTGGGCAACAACGGCCTGCCGCAAGGCTTCGGCGACGAAGCCTGTCAGAAAATCAACGGATTTCTGCACGACAACGGCGCCTTCCAGGCCCAGCCCTTCTGCGACTCGCTGTCGAACGGCGTCCAGAGCCTGCACCGCGAGTTTGCGACCAGCGTTCAGCTCAACCCCAGCTTCCAGAAAATGCTGGGCGCCCAATTGCCCGGACTCTCGCTGGCGGCCGTGCCCAACTACGCGCGCGACCCCAAAACCGGCCAGAGCGATGTCACCATGGTCACCAGCTTTCTGAAAAGCCCCTGGGCCGGCCCGCTTTATCCCAGCGCTTTGGGCTTCCTGGCCCAGCAAAACCCCGCCCAGCTGGCTCAACAAAGCCACGATAGCGGCCTGCCATTAGGCCTGGTGTTGTGCAATCAGTTGCGCTCCCTGGATAGCCTGCCGGCGGACTTTCGCCTGCAGCTGCGCGGCGCCATCACTCATGTTCAGCATGCCGTCAACGGCGTTCGCGAAGACCACGCCCGCTTGCGCTTGCGTCCGCCGCTGGCCGAGCCGGCCAAACTCAACGCCTACCTGCAGGGATTGTTTCGTTCCGAACAGGGCGGCTCGTTCTCTGCCGAGTTCGAGCAACAATTGCCGGCTCTGCTTAAGGATTTGGTGCACACCTGCAACCAGCAAAAAGACCTGGTTTTTGACAGCAGCCGTCCCCTGGACATGGAAAACGGCCAGGAGCGCCGTCTATGCTCGATGCTGCCCTCGGCGCCGACGGCCGAAAAACGCGAGATCGCCCGCTATCTTTCGCGGCAGTGGGCCCACGAGCTGCACCTGCCCACCCACAGCCCCCGCCGTCAGTGGACGACCGAGCTGAGCAAATATTACGCTTCGCTGACGGTTGAGCAGCTCCAGGCCGAGCTGACCACCCAGGACCTGAGCCAGCACGGTGACCGACTGCGCACCATGCTCAGCGACACCTACCGCCTGAAGCCCGAGGAAGTCGCCGATCTCTCCACCGCCAACCTGAAAGCACTGGACAAGCGGCGCGAAGCCGGTGAGTTCACCCCCAAACCGGACCAGTTCGCCAACCCGGCCGACTATGCCCAGGCCCTCAAGACCTATCAGGAGCGCTGCGCTCAAATCAAGCTGGACTCCCGCTTCCTTTCGGCCGCTGAGAGCCGCCCCATCCTTTCCCAACTGGCCATGATCGGTCAGGACAGCCAGAACAGCCAGAAACTGGCCGCCCAGCTCACCCCCCAGTCCTTCGAAAGCCTGCTGACGGCCGCCGAAGAGGCAGTGGATCGCTCCAGGACTCTGCGCCATTTGTGCAACGACCTGGGAGTGGAAGCGCTGGGCAGCGACGCCGGCGCCTTCCTGATGGATGGCTTCCTGGCCAACGAAAAGCAAATTCCCGAACTGGACCGCTTTTGGGACCTGGCTGAACGTACCAGCAAGCTCTCGCCGGCCGCCATTGAGGCCCGCCCGGCCACGCGCGACCGCTTCGCCCAATCGCTCTTCCCCCGCCTGGAAAAGCTGCCGACCGATGAGCTGCGCGGTTGGCTGGGCAAAGATCATGTGCTGCAGTCGCTGAAATCCAGCCAGGTGGCCGATTTGCTCCTGCAAGTGCTGGGCGAGGAGGCCAAAGAAGGCGCCGACGTTTCCCAACTGGCCCAGAAAGTGGCCGGCCTGGACAAAGAGCTCAAGCTCCAGGAAAAATTCCCGCTGGCTTATTCCATTCTGCGCGACGACGTGGCCCTGCAGGCCAAACTGCAGCCCTCCAACGTCAATCAGGTCTTCCCGCCCGACCCCCGCAACCCGGTCGAGCAAATCTCCGTCTTTCGCAATCAGGCCGCCGGTCTCTCGGGCATTGTGGCCATGACGCGCAACCATCCGCCCGAAGCCCAGCTGGCCACCATCGAATACCTGATGGGCCGCCAGGCCGAGATGCCGCCCTTCCTGGAAGCGGCCGCCGAAAACCAGAGCCTGGGTCCGGTAGCCCAGGCCCTGCGCAACGCCCGTCAGGAGCTCAGCGAAGCCGACCCGCTGGCCCGCGTGATGGTGGCCAACAGCTTTCTGGCCGGCCCCGGCGGCCTGCTGGACAGGGAGGGCGGCAAAG
>JALHOV010000526.1 GCA_022842865.1 Vulcanimicrobiota bacterium
CAGAGGCCCTCAACGCCAGCTATCATCTCGACTTGAACCGCTTCGTCAAGATTCAGAGCGCAATGAGAATCCTGACGCGACGGCTGGACCGCAGCTAACTCAGTTGGGAATACCCAGGCTGTTTAGAGCGGCGTTCAGGATACTACCGAAAGTGTTCAGGATTCCTGTATTCTCGGCGGCGAAGTTATTGAGATTCTCCACCTGGAAAATACCCGCTGCGCTTGCCGTCAGTTGATAGTTGTCGCCGATATTGCCGTTGATGCGAGCGCCGACCTGGGCATTGTTGCCGCACCCCATGGTCAGTGCACGGAGGTTATTCAGCAGCCGGGAGTTGGTGATGCGCGTTTTGAAGTTGCTCGAGTTGTCAGAGGCCGTGAAAATGGCGGAGCTAATTCCGTTGGTGACATTCGCGTTGCTGACCACCAGGGCGGACACACTGCTGTCGCTGGTAATAAAGGCAATACCAGCCCCCCCCGTATCCTGGCGGTAATTGCTGATGCGCAAAGTAACATCGCTGGAATTATGTGGTTCCCACACGAAGCCTGAGCCGCTGTTGGCCAAACCCGGATTGGTAGCCCCAAGCTGAGAGAAGTTCATCTGATCAAAGCTGGCGTTTACGACCGCGTTGCCGGTCAAGTTGGCCTCAGTCGCGTTGCCCACGGTATTGGTGGCCGTCCAATTGGTAGCCGTCACATTCAAGCTACCTGAAGAACCGGCTAACGTAAATCCCGCCCGTCCATTGTTGGCGAAGGTCAATCCAGTGAGGGTAAAGTTGCCGGTGGCATCGGTGAGCTTCAGGCCGTTCACCGTGCTGTTAGCAATGGTGACATTCTGCAAGCTGCCGCCCACTACTCCGGTGGCGGTCACCGAGTCTCCCACCGCGCCAATCAGGCGAAGATTGGCGAGAGTGCAGTTCCCCGCCAGCGTGATAGGACCTGAGATCGTGGGCTGGTTGGCCGGATCTTGCGCAACGATAGCCTGGTTGGCAGCCAAGGTTACCGCTACATTCTGTCCCGTGGCCAGGCCGTCTCCGCGGAAAACCACAATCCGAGCACCAGAAGTGCCACTGGCGGCGGTGACCGCTTCGGCCAGAGTCTTAAAGGGGTTGGCCTGTGACCCCGTGCCGGTAGCGGCCACATCGTTCTTCACGAAAAAGCCGCGAGCACCAATTTGCACCGTAACGGTAGCGGTGGAAGAGCCGGCGCCGTTATTGAGAGTGTAAGTAAAGGTGTCATTAATATTGGCGGCGTTGGCGGGCGGCGTATAGGTTAGCTGGCCCGCTGCACTAATAGCCACGGTTCCACCAGAGTTTCCAGGATTTTGGAAGGCGGTCACGGTGGCCCCGTTGAGCGTATCGTTGGCGGTCACGGAACCCGTCAACACCGAATTCCCCAGAGTCGTAAAGGAATCGGCCACCGCCACGGGAGCCGAGAGGACGGGCGAATTGGTGGGATTGGGAAAGGGCCCAAAGTTGAAGTTATTGTCATCGCTACCGCAGCCGATGATCAATAGAGCGGCGGACAGGGTGAGAGCTTTGCTAAGGTGGCGCATAGGGTTTCCTCCGACTGGTCGTTGCCAGGCCCTTCGTACTTTTCCCGGAGATCCTTTTGACAGCCGTCCCTTGACAGAAGAACTTGTCAGGCCGCTTTGCAGCGACTGAAGGAAGACGACACCGGACAATGGTCGGGGCCGCTGGAACCGGTCGGGCCTCTGCCGGGTCACCCCTCGGACGCTGGAGCGGTGGTCCGCTTCGGAGATTGCACCAGCGAGTTGGGCGTCTCGGAGAACCGCTTGAAGCAGCCAGCTCTGATTACCAGTAAGAGCGGGGTGGTCGTGCGTAAGGGATGCGTCTGCGTCTGCGTGGCGCGAAACGCGCTACAACGGAGTGGGCCCCGCCCCTCTCCAGTCTACGGTGCCGGGCAGGGTCCGTCCACAAGGTTCACGGCTGCCGTAAAGGTGCCGGTGTTGCGCGTGAACAGAGTTGCCAGGTTTTCCATAGTCGCCTGGACCGCCGCTCCTCCGCCAATATTGTAGGTATTTGCCGTGTTGCCATCCAGAGCGAGTCTGAGTGTCGCGCTGTTGTTGTTACCGGCAACCAGACTAGAAACAAGTCCGCCCAAATTGTTGCCGGTCAGCGTGTTGTTGTTAATGCGGGCGGCGCAAGTAGAGGGTCCCTGGGCATTGACCAGGATTCCCTCAGCGGTGCAACCGGTCACGACGTTGTTTTTGATCGAGGCGGTGACGTTGCAGGTGTTCTGACTCAGAAGATCCAGGCCGCGCAGAGCGGTGCCGCCGCCATTGACGGTATTGTTGGTCATGGTCAAGGTCATGTTGGCGGCGGTGGACGAAGCTCCGACAAAGACGCCCTCCCCGCCGCTCCGGACGCTGGAAGTTGTATTCAACACGGAAAGGGTCTGAGTGGCTGTTCCCCCGGCCGTAAGATTTCCAACGACCGACCCAAGACAGTTCGT
This sequence comes from Vulcanimicrobiota bacterium, assembly GCA_022842865.1. Taxonomy (GTDB): domain Bacteria; phylum Vulcanimicrobiota; class Xenobia; order Xenobiales; family JADMJV01; genus JADMJV01. The sequence goes on from JALHOV010000526.1 coordinate 2,472, forward strand.
AAAGGTGCAGTTGTTGACGGCCCAGTTCAGGGTGCCGGTAGAGCATTGGGACAATAGGGCGCCTGAGTTGGCATTCGCAAACCGCGAGTTCGAAATAGACCAGCTACCCGTCGCGTTGCCTAAGAACGCGGCATTGTTGCCGGAGGTGCTTACATTCAATGCCGTCAGCGTGCCCGCACTGGCGTTCGTGGCATTCACCACCGCCGGCGCGGTGCCCTGAAAGCTCAGGTCCCTCAGAGCATTGCCACTGGTGAGAAAGACCGGGCCCGTCAAAACCGGCGGGATGGCCGGGTCCTGGCCCTGGATGCCCTGGTTGGCGGTCAGGGTTACCGGCGTGCTCAGTCCGGTGGAAGTCCCATCCCCCCGGAAAACCACGATCTGTGCGCCATTCACGCCGGTGGCGGCCGTGACGGCTTCGGCCAGGGTCTTGAAAGGGTTGGCCTGCGACCCCGTGCCCGTAGCGGCCACATCATTCTTCACGAAAAAGCCGCGAGCACCAATTTGCACCGTAACCGTAGCGGTGGAGGAGCCAGCGCCATTGTTAAGGGTGTAAGTAAAGGTGTCATTGATATTGGCGGCGTTGGCGGGCGGTGTATAGGTTAACTGGCCCGATGCACTGATAGCCACGGTTCCACCGGAGTTTCCAGGATTCTGGAAGGCGGTCACGGTGGCCCCGTTGAGCGTATCGTTGGCGGTCACGGAACCCGTCAGCACCGAATTCCCCAGAATGGTGAAGGAATCGGCCACCGCCACGGGAGCCGAGAGGACGGGCAAATTAGTAGGATTGGGAAAGGGCCCATAGTTGAAGTTGTTGTCATCGCTCCCGCAGCCGATGATCAATAGAGCGGCGGACAGGGTGAGTGCTTTGCTAAGGTGGCGCATGGGGTTTTCCTCCGACTGGTCGTTGCCAGGCCCTTCGTACTTTTCCCGGAGATCCTTTGACAGCCGTCCTTTGACATAAGAACTCCGGGGGCAGAGGGTTGTGGATGGTCAGTCAACATCAAGGCTAACCACCCTCTGAGCACGTGCTCCGTTTCGCCTTGAAGCGACTCTCGACCGACTCGAGAACACCGGACGACCCTCCGCCCGCCTTGTCGCTACTCGGTCCGGATGATCCGATACGGATAGCGAATGTCCGCCTCCTCGGGCCCGCTGAAGGCCATCGGGCCCTTGCCGGGTCACCCTCGGGCGCGGGAGTGGTCGCGGCGCCAACTTTGATCTCGATCTGCCCGAGAGCTCCCGTCTCACCCCAGGGACGGGTGCAGTGGTCGGCGGGACTGATCCTTTGGGCCTGGCACGAGTCGACCAAAGAACTTTGGGTCTATCGGATGATGTCCGACCAGGCACGTGCGGCCGGATTTGTGGGCGGTACCGACGAGCCGCTGGCCCCCAAACTCAGCGAGCTGGAAGCTTACGTGGCCCGCAACATTCCGGCTGAGGAGGTCTACCCTTTGGAGAGCTGCAGCTTTTCTCTCTCGAATGAGGATCTGGTCTCGATACAGGCTGTGGCCCGCCAGCACGGGGTAACACCCTTCTCCATGACTCGCGTGGTAGGGTTTCATTTATGAGAAGAAGTCGCGGACACATTCTGCTGATGATCCTGCTGGTCTTCATGCTCATGATGGCCCTGGTGGCGGGGGTTGCCAGCACTTCCTATCTCTTCCAACGCAGCGTCGATGGTTACTCCCGCGACCGGCTGGCTCAAGAACTGGGAGACAGCGTGGTCGCAACTGCGGTGGCCCGGATTCGAAAGGCGTCCGACTTCTCGGCTCGAGTCGACTTTCAGGATGCCAAAGTGGACACGCGAAGCAAAGCCTGGCTCCTCTTCGAACCAACCGACCCCAATCACTCGACCAACAACATCCTGGGCGATGGCTCCAAAGAAGGTTTTCGAGGTTCTGTCGTCCCCGCCGGCACCGCCGAACTGGTGGCCGTGGCCGAAGTGCGCGGCCGCACCTACCACGTGGTCTATCTGGTAGGCAAAAGCCCCTTTCCCTATGTAGTGGCAAGTTCTGGGGATTTTCATTCCAACGGGCCCCTGCTGTTGGGAGCCCTACGCTCTCTGGATGACCTCAAGGACGGCCTGGCCGCTGACGACCTGGTGAAGGGCTCGCTGCTAAGCAACCAGGCCCTGACCATCAACGGGCCCGCTGACGTTATTGGCGATCTCAAGACCCATTCCCGCGCCACACTGGTTGGAGTCAACCGCGACGGCAAACTGGAAGAGAACGCCGAGCAGGAAGATATTCCGGCCATCGTCATCTCTAAATACGATCCAGCCGGCAAACCCGAAATCATCGAATACCCGGCTGCTCGTCCCCCCTCCCCCTCCGCGAAGCTTGAACTCTCCGGTCTGGCCAGGGCTTCCGGTAACGTGGTGCTGAACAAGGGCCTGGTTCTGAACGGGGGCGTGCTCTATATCGACGGGGACCTGACCATCCAGGAAGGCGTGAACGGATTCGGCGCCGTCTTCTGCACCGGGAGCTTGCAAGTGACCGGTGGATCGGATCTGGGTTCGGACTCACTGTGCGCGCTGGTGGCTGGCAAGGACCTGACCCTGAAGGGGAGCGGAGCCTCCTCGACCCAGTTTCGTGGGCTGGTCTACTCGGGCGGTGCGCTGAAGGTGTCGGATGTGACCGTGGTGGGTTCGCTGGTTGGCAATTCCCCCAGTGGAGCTGCAATGACGGTGGACCGGGCCAATCTGGTCTATGATCCCAAGGCGGTTAATTTGAGTTTTGATTTGCAGTTCAGCGGGTTTGGTCAGTTCGATCCGCTTTTCGCCGGAAAAGTGCAGGTGGCGCCCGGTTCTGAACTTACTCCCGGCTCCTTGTTCGAAAACGGCGATTTCCGTCGGCCTACAGATTCAGAACTGCAGCAAGGGCTGTTGTTTACCCTGCCCGGCAAGCCAACACGCCGCTGGGATGAATTGACCCCGGCGGAGCAGGGGTCCCAAAGGATCGGTGACCTGCTACAGCAAGGAAATGATATTGTGGGCGCTCAAGTCGAGAGGTGGAATCTGGATAATC
>JALHOV010000527.1 GCA_022842865.1 Vulcanimicrobiota bacterium
ACTAGCCTCCGTGGCGCGCTACGCCTTCAATGATTATCAAACTTTTAGGCGCGCCACTACGTTGGTTCCCAACGTTTGTTCGCCCGCTTCGCTCTAGCGAACAAGCCGTTTGGAACTAGCGGCGGCGAGGGGCCAGGGTGTTGACCACCTCGCTGGCTTCGCAGAGCAGGTCTTCGATCGAGTTGAGCCGCTCTTCGCTGGCGCTCTCGACGAAATCCCAGAGCTGATTGCTAGCTTCGCTGAGCAGTTCCAGGGCCTGTTGAGTCCGCTGCTTCACTTCCACGCTGTCGCGCGAGCGGGAAATCTGGCCTTCGGTGGAGGTGACCAGGCGCTCCAGTGCCTGCACCGACTCTTCCAGTTTTTCCGAGTTCTGGCTGCCGCTCAGGTAGGACTCGGCCTGCTGAATGATGGTGGCTAGCAGTGCCGGCATGGGGCGCTCATCACTGGCGGAGCCCCCTCCGGCCAGACCTTCCACGCTGACCACGTTGACCACGCCTTCGTCGGGAGACAGAACCGCCGCGAACATAGCGAGGTTTTCCGCCGCCGCGAAAAGCGATTCGCGCTGGCTAATGAGCAGGTCGACGTCGCCGGCCATGGTGGTCTCGCGCATTTCCTGGAGCACTTTGAAGAGTTCTTCGGCTGCCTGGCTCAACGACGGGTCGGTGTCCGTGGGAAGTTGGCCGCGCAGCCAATCTTCGCACTGGTCCATGGTGTCGGCCAATTCTTCGGCCGGAATGAGCTGACCGAGGTATCGGTCCATGGCCGCATTGACCAGGTTGACGACCGGGAAAGGGGTGGGTCCCGCGGACAAATGGGATTCCACCGTTTCAGCCAGAGTTTGGTCCAGATCCTGGCTGAACTGGATCATTTGGGAGATCCAGTGACTGAGCTCGTCCGAACTGGCCTCGCCGGCCTGAACCGCCTCCACCACATCGTGGCAGGTGTCCATCAAGCGCTCGACGTGGGTGTTCATTCGCTCTTGCACGCCGGCATCCTCAAACTCATCGATGAAGCTGCGCAGGTCTTGCTCGAAATGCGGCATACCCTGAACCAGGCCTACCGTCATGGGACCGGGCGTGCGACCCTGTTGCCAGGCGCGCAAATGCACCAGCAACCGATTTAAGTAAAGGTGGGAGGTGTCTCCGTCCTCGATCAGTTCCTGGTGGGCCGACTGCGCCTTGCGGATGGCCACAATGGCGCGATGCAGGTGCTCGCAGGCCTCCGTCCAGGCGGGCCCGGGAGCTTGTCCCAGCAGGCCTTCTAGCTGTTCGAAGCTGGACTTCAAGTTGCGCAGGCCGTCCTGGAACTGCTCGACCATTTCCTGATTGAACTCAGGATTTTGGGGAGCGTGCTCCAGGAAGGAGTCAAGCTGTTGTTGAGTGGCCGGCAGGGCCTGCTGCAGAAGCTCGGCCAGGGCCTCCTTCTGGTCTTCGCCCTGCGAGATTTTGCGTGACGTAGCAAGTATGGAATCACTGATGGTCTGCGACATGCGGGAGAGTTTGTCTCGCTCCTTCGAAAACCTCCATGCGATGACCGGGTTACAGGCCCGAACCTTGAGACTCCCGAAGAATTGTCGAATGAGCGAACGACAAATTGACGAGGAGCTGCACCCGGTGCAGTTGGAGATCCTTCGCAAAATGTCTCCCGATCAGCGCCTCCGTCTGGCCGGAGAGTTGACCCGAGCGACTTGGAATCGCGCCCTGGCGGCGGTGGCACGCGCCCACCCCGGTCTGTCGGACGCTCACCTGGCCGAGCAAGTCTACCCTGGCCTGTGACCGATTTTCCAGCGGCTTTAAAGTTGACGTGTATATCTTGGGCGGTAAGCCCTTTGAGCTGGAGGAATTTGCTCGCCGCCGACCGCTGGTCAGCGATGGTAGAACGATTTGGGTGGCCACCCCTGAAGACCTGATTGTCAGTAAGCTGAATTGGTATCGGCTTGGAGGAGAGGTTTTCGAGCGGCAGTGGCGCGACGTGGTTGGCCTGGTGCAGTTGCACCGCGAGCGGTTGGACCTGAACTATTTGGAGTTGTGGTTGGAACGTCTGGATCTCAAGGCGCTTTGGGAGAAACTTCGGCGCTAGACGGCGGCGCGGCTCGGGGCCCAGGGGGCGACGGGAGGGGCTTCCATCTCGACACCGACACCAGGGGCGAGTACTACCGGCAGGCTGTCTGAGCAGCGAGCCGCGCTGGCCATGGCCATTTCTGCCCGAGCAATCAGCTTCAGGACGTTCTCGGCGCGATCCGGGTAGGAGCACAGGCCAATGTGGGCGGTGACGTAGTAGCGGGTCAGCAGCTCGGACTCGCGCGATTGCTGGCAAATGCGCTCGGCCGCAAACATGCCGGCCATGGCGTCGGTCTCGGGCATGAGCACGGCAAAATTGCTCTCGCCCAGACGCGCCACGATATCGGTTTCGCGCACGCAAAGCTGGAGTACGTCGGCGAAGAGCACTTCCAACTGATTGGCCGCCTCGTGACCGTGATGACTGCGCACCTGCTCCAGGCCTTGCAGGCTGATGGCCAGCAGGGAAAGGGGACGCTGATAACGGCGCGCCCTGGTCAGTTCGTCCTGGCAGCGCTGGAAAAGATGATTGCGCGAGTAGACTTCCGTGACGGGGTCAAGGATGGCGAGATGATAAAGGCGGGAGTTGTTGATCGCCTGCGAAGCCTGGACGGCCAGTTTCATGCCCTCTTCGATATGCTCGGGTTGAAATTGCCGGCCGCGCGCCCGGTTGGTCACATTCATGACGCCCAGGGCCAGTCCATCCACGTGTAGAGGCAAACAGACGATGGAGGCGACCTGGGAGAGTTCCGGCTCCAGAAAGACCGGCTCCCGGTCGACCTGATTGACAATCATAGGTTGCAGCGACTGGCAAACTTTGCCGGCCACCCCCTCGCCCAGCTTTAAGCGTCTGCAGGTCTGGTCGCCCCGTCGGATGCGCTCTTGAATCTCCGGGTCCAGGCCGAAGGTGGCACGCACGACCAGTTCGCCGCTGGACTCGTCCAGTAGCATAAGTGAGCCCTTTTCACCGCCCAAAGTGGCCACGGCAGTTGCCAGCAGTTTCTCCAGTTGCGCATAACGGTCTTCCAGGCGGCTAAGTACCTGAGACCAATCGTCCATGAGATTCAGGAGGCGGGATTGTTTTTGTACCTGCTGGCGTTGGTGATGCAGGGCGCGGCGCGTTTGTTCCAGGCCTTCGCGCACGCGCAGGCTGGAAAGGGCTTGCGACGCTCGCTCGCCCAGGCGTTCCAAGAAGTCCAGCACAATGGACTCCTCGGGCTGACGATCCAGAGTAATGATGGCTGTGGGTGCATTGAGACTGCGCAGGCGCAGCCCGGCGGCCACGGGCACCTGGGTTCCCAAGGCCAGGCTGACAGCCTGGCCCTCGACGACGTAACCGCTGCCGGCAGCCAGCAGGGAGCGCACCGGCGTGGGGGAGATTTCGGGCCGCTGGCCATAACCGTGAGTGACCACCAGAGGCGCCAGGCCGGGTTCCTCCAGGCCTACATAGAGCAGGCTGTGTTCCCCGCAACGCTGGGCGATGGCGCGCAACAAAAACTGGGCGAAATCTTCTTCCGTTTCCGCCTGGAAGAGTTGACGGGTGATCTGGTCCAGCAGTCGTTGCTGATACTCTTGTGCGACCAGGTCGGCAAAGCGAGCCGAAACCAGGTCCAGTGCGTCGTCGTCGTATTGTAGTATATCTGTTATGTCTTGTGGCATTTGGTGGACCCCGAACCGATAGCATAGCCGATGAAGGCCAATGGGGGATGAACGGGTTATTACTTTTCTACCGATTCAGACCGGCGCCGTTCTTTTGACCCGTTCTTTTTTCCCAATGGGTAATCTTGTAAACCCTCTCTGGGTGTCGCAGCCCGTTCGGAAGACGTTTGGGTAGTCTAATAGTGAGTTGGTCAGTGCTTGTTTCTCGAGTAATTGCCCTTATTTGGGGGATTATTATCCTTTGTTGATGATTTTCGCTGCCTGGACGGCGTTTTTTTCTTCTTGACCGGCTAGAATGGCGGTAGCAGGCCCCCCTTCGACCCTGAGCGAACACGCTCCGACATCTTTACGGAGGACAATCTCGTGGCCGTAACTCTGGAGAAACTCCAGCAGCACATCTCTCAGAAAATGCCCAGCGCGGACGCCGACTTTCTGAAGCAATTGTCGGGCGCTCTCTTCGAAAAAGCTAGCGACGACTTTTTAGAGTCGTTTGACGCCGAAGGGATGACGGCGATGACGCTGGGCGCGCTGCGCTCGCTGGAAACTCGCAAGAGGTCCCCCCTTTCCGTTCGCGTGTTCAATCCAACCGCAGAGGGTGATGGCTGGACTTGTCCCAACACGGTGATTGAAATTATTCTCGACGATCGTCCGTTCATTGTGGACACCATTCGCGCCGAGCTCAAGCGCATGGGTCTGCGCCTCAGTTTCCTGCTCCACCCCATTCTGCACCTGGCCCGCAACGGCGATGGCAAGCTGGAGCGGCGTCTGGAGCCGGCTTCATCGGGTCGCGGTGAAGCCTATGAACTTTACTTTGTGGAACGCCTCGATGAGGACCGTCATAAAGAGGTCAAGCGGCGCCTGGATGCGGTGCTCGACGACCTGCTTCTGGCCACCAATGACTATCAGGATATGAAAAAGCAGGCGCAAGCGGTCAAGGCAACTCTGGCCAGCCTGCGGGAAGCCAGTTCGGATGAGTCACGGGCTGCCGACCTGGCCGAATGCGAAGCCTTCGTCGATTGGCTTTGTGCCAATAACTTTGTCTTCCTGGGCTACCGCGAGTACGACCTGGTCGAAGACGGGGGGCAAAAATGCCTGGTGATGCACCCCAACAGCTGTCTGGGTATTTTACGCAACACCTCGCTGAGCAATTATATGAAGCCCGTGCCGCTCACAGAACTCTCGGAAAACTTGCGAGCTCGGGTGGTCAGCGGTCCTCTGCTGATTGTCACCAAGACCAACGCGGAAGCCACTGTCCATCGCGCCGCGCGCATGGACTACATCGGTGTGAAGAAATGGGGGGCCGGCGACGAGACTCAGGGCGAGATGCGCTTTGTTGGCCTCTTCACCAGCCAGGGGTTGTCCACTCCAGTGCGAGAGATTCCCATCCTGCGGCGCAAGCTTCAGCGTGTCTTGGACATGGACCAGGCGTTGGAAGGCAGTCACGATTTCAAGCAAATCGTCGCCATCTTCAACTCCATGCCGCGGGAGGAGCTTTTCTGGACCGAAGCGGCCGCCTTGCACAAAGACATCCGGGCTATCATGGCGATTCAGCGCCAGCACAAGGTGCGTGTCACACTGCGTCCCGACCCACTGGCTCGTGGCGTGCAAGTCATGGTGATCATGCCGCGCGATCGCTTCAATACGGAAGTGCGCAATCGCATCCAGGAACTTCTTTCCTCGCGCTTCGGCGCCACCCATGTCGACTACAATTTGTCGTTTGGCGAAGAAGAAGATCAGGTTCGTTTTCACTTCTTTTTCACCACCGACAATCGTCTCCAC
>JALHOV010000528.1 GCA_022842865.1 Vulcanimicrobiota bacterium
AGAGCTTCGAGCCTTTCGTCTAGCTGCTCGGCTGTATGGGTGTCCAGGCGGCCTTTCAGCTCAATGCGGCATTTTCCAGATTCACTTTTGAAAATTTCAATATTCAGGGCCATTTTTGGGTCTCCTCACTATGGGTCTAGACGCTTCGCTGCGCAAATCTAAATTTCCCGTTCCTGGCGCACCACGGTAATCTCGTTGGTCTCACTAATGCGCTGATAATCGAACTGGCTCATTAAGGTCTTGATCAGGGGAATGCCCCAGCCACCTACTTTGTCCTCTTCCCGTTCTTCGGCTTCAAGGGGGTTGAAGGCAATGCCGTTGTCGCGCAGGACCAGATGGACGTGGTAAGCGTCGGCCCACAGCGACACCTCAATGCTGGCCTGTTCGTTTCCATTCGGGTAGCCGTAGCGTATGGTGTTGACCAGCAATTCTTCGGTGACTAAATCCAGGTCGTGCAGGCACTCCTCGCTGCAGCCAGAGTCGATCAGGCTCCGGTGGAGCGATTGGGTAAACTCGCTCAGCGCTTCCAATTTGCAGGCAATGTCCCAGTGGAAGCGCTTGCTGGTGGCGGGCTGAATGGTCAGTAGAGTCAGGTCATCGCTTAATTCGGCGCCGGCCGTGAAGCCTTCCACAGCCTGCAGACAGGCGGCTACCACGGCGGCGGGGTTGCAGTCCTGCAGAAACCCCAGGCTCTCGACCAGGCGTTCGTGGCCGAATTCGCGGGCGGCCGCGTCGTTGGCTTCGGTCACGCCGTCGGAGAGCAGCACCAGGCTTTGGCCACGCTTGAGGGTCCAGCGGTGAGCCGGAAACTTGGAATCCTCGTAGAGTCCGAGTGCGGGGCCGCCCTCCACGCTCAGCTGGAGAGCTGGTTGGCCGGGAGTCACCAGGATCGGCTCTTCGTGGCCGCCGCTGGCGTAGAAGATCTCACCTTTCTCCAGGTCGGCGAGGCCACAGCCCAGAGTGACGAACATGCCTGCGTCATTGTCGAGACAGAGCGCATTGTTGAGAGATTCCAGTAGTTCAGAGGGGTGGCTGGAGGTTGGGGCCAGCCAGTGTAGCAGGGTCACCACGCGCACCATAAAAAGGGCCGAGGCCACTCCTTTGTCAGAAACGTCGCCCAGGGTAAACAGCACCTTATGCGGGCCCAAATGCAGATAATCGTAAAAATCCCCGCCGATGGCCCGGGCCGGACGCAGTACCGTAGCGATGTCGCAGCCACCAGGCTGGGCGGAGCGGTAGCGGGCCGGCGGCAGCAGGGAGAGTTGCAGTTTGAGGGCCAGGCGCAGGTCGTTTTCTAGCATCTTACGAGCCAGCGTGGCCTGCACCAGTTCCTGGCTGCGCCTTTGCACTTCTTGCTCGAGATTGTCGCGGTGCCGCTTGAGCTCGATATGGTTGTTAATGCGCGCTTTCACCAGTTCGGGATGGAACGGTTTGGTAATGTAATCGACGGCTCCGGCGGCCAGTCCCGCCCGCTCTTCTTCGGTGTTGCTCAGACCGGTTAGGAAGACGACGGGAATGTTCGCCAGGCCCGGCGTTTTTTTGAGAGTTTGGCAGACCGAGTAGCCGTCCATGTCGGGCATGCAAACGTCTAACAGGATCAGATCGGGATGGGGCGTTTGGGCCGCCCTTGCCAGCGCTTCCAGGCCATTGGTGGCGACCGTCAAGGCATAGTTGTGCTTTAGCGTTGCCGACAGCATGAAGATGTTTTCGGGCGTGTCGTCCACGATCAAGACTCTGGGCCGCTCGTCATCCATATCGGGAGGGTGCTTCGCTTCAGGCGGATTTCCTTCGCGGGGGCGCGAATCGAGCAGCATGACCTCTTCCTCGGCAGAAGGATGTAATCAGAACAGTATCCGGCGCTACAGTCGCAATCTTGTGGTCTTTCTCGGGGTTTTAACGTTGCTCACCCTGGCTTGCGGCTTTCAGGCCCTGCATCTGCGTACGCTTCAGGAAGAAGCGGCCCGGGACCGCGAAGAGGCCCTGCTGCTGGCCGACAAGTTGGCCCTGGGTAGCGACCGGCTCACTTCGGCCGTGCGCGGCTATGCGGCCAGCGGTGATCCGCTCTTCCTGGACGAGTTTCGCCGCGAACTTGATCAGGATCGCAATCGAGAAGTTGCTATTGAGCGCCTGAAGAAGTTGGGCCTGACCGGCAGGGAGAGGGACCTCCTGCAACAAGCCAAGAGCAACTCGGACGAGCTCGTTCAACTCGAGAACCAGGCGATCGCCTGGGCCGATCAGGGACAATTGGAGCAAGCCGTGGGGCTGGTGTTCGGGGCGCGCTACCGCCAGTTCAAGAGTTCCATTGTCGTTCCGATCCAACAGTTTCGCGACTCGCTCAGCGATCGCTACGGGCAGGAGGTCGATCTGCTCTCGCAGGAAGCCCGCGATTGGGCTGCCGGCGGGTTATCTCTGCTCGTGCTCAACTCGCTGGCTACGGCAGCGGTGTTAACCCTGTTTTTCTGGCGTCGTGTGGTTCAGCCTTTGACCAGCATCAACCGCAGTCTGGGCGCTTTGTTGAACGGTCAGAAGGACGTCGTCATCGGCTTTCAGGAGGACGCCAGCGAGGTCGGTGACATTGCCCGCTCCCTGGAACGCTATCGGAGGGCCAGTGACGAGGCCGCGCGGCAACGCTGGATGAAGAGTCAGCTGGCCGAGATCGCCGACTCCCTTCACCAGGCCGAAACCCCCGAGCAGTTCGCTCAGTGCTTGCTTTCTAAGCTGGTGCCGCTGCTGGGCGGTGGCTACGGAGCTCTTTACTGTTGGCATGAGCAGGAGGGACAGCTGCGCTGGTGGGGGGGATACGGCGGCGCGGAAGATTGTGACGCCTGCTTTGGTCCGGGGCAAGGACTGGTCGGTCAGTGCCAGATGGAACAGCGTCTGATCCAGCTAAGTGATTTGCCGGCTGGCTACGTTAAAATCACCTCGGGGTCGGGATCGGCTGCGGCGCGGAGTTTGATCCTGGTCCCGGTGCTGTCTCGTGGGCAAACGCTGGCCGTCATCGAGCTGGCTGCTTTTCAGGCGCCGTCCTCTCAGCAGCTGGAAATCTTGGAGGCGGTTTCCCCCACCGTCTGTCTCAATCTGGAGATCTTGCAGCGCAATCTCAAGGCCCAGAAGCTGGCCGTGGAATTGCAAGGCTATCGCACCTCCCTGCGCTTTTCCCAGGAACAGGCGGAGCGCTTGTTGTTCTCCGAGGATCGGATCTGATGCCGCTGTATCTGGCCGGCATCGGCGCCTCAGCGGGAGGTCTGGAGGCGGTGCGTGCTCTGTTGGCCCACTTGCCGATCACTCGCAAGGTGGCCTATGTGGTGGCTCAGCATCAGGCGGTCGATTTCAACGCTCAGAAGCTGGTCGACCTGGTCCAGCCCAATTGTGCTCTGAGGGTGGAGGTCGCCCAATCGGGTCGTCCCATGACTCCCGATCACGTTTATTGGATTCCAGCCGGACAGGACGGGCGGGTGGACGGTAAAATTCTTTTGCTCGCTCCCGGCTCCAGTTTGTCCAAGCCGTCGGTGGACCTGTTGCTCCACTCCTTGGCGACCAACTACGGCTCGCGTGCCGCAGGAATCGTGCTTTCTGGGGCGGGCGGCGACGGGGTTTCGGGCTGTCGCGCCATCCAGGCCGCCGGTGGTTTGACCATGGCGCAGACGCCGGAATCGGCCCGTTTCCCAGGCATGCCACAGGCGGCCATTCAGGCGGGGGCGATCGATCGGGTGCTGTCTCCCGAGAAGATGGGCGGGGCGCTGATGCAGCGCCTATCGGACCGGGAGCCTCCGCCGGGCCTGGCCACTTTGCTCGATCTGGTGCAGAGGTTCACGGGGGTCGATTTCCGTGGCTACAAGGAAGAAACATTGCATCGCCGCTTGCAGCGGCGATTGTCGGGGCTCAAGCTGTCGGGAGTGGATGCCTACCTGGAACTGGTGCGGCGCAAACCAGAAGAATTGGACCAGTTGCAGCAAGATTTTTTGGTTTCCCTCTCGGGTTTTTTTCGCGATGCCGAATGTTTCGCGGCTTTGGCCCAAGAGTTAAAGGCCTGGCTGGTCCATCACCGGGGACCGGTGCGGGTCTGGGTGCCGGCTTGCGCTACCGGAGAGGAGGCCTATTCGCTGGCGATGTTGCTGGTCGAATTACTGGGCGCCGAGCAAGCCTCGCAGAGATGCTCGCTGGAAGCCTGCGACCTCAATGGCCAGGCATTGGAGGTGGCTCGCCGCGGAATCTACAGCAGCGAGGCCTTGGAGAAGCTCGACCCCACTCGTCGCCAGCGCCATTTCGTCGGCACAGGCAACGGCTACCGAGTTAGCGAACTGCTGCGCTCGATGTGTCGCTTTCAGCACCAGGATGTGCTCACCGGACCGATTCCCGACCGACTGGATTTGATCAGCTGTCGCAACCTCTTGATTTATCTCCAGTCGGGCCTGCAGGGAGAACTGCTGCGGCGCTTCCGCAACAGTTTGCGCCCGGGTGGTCTGCTCTTTTTGGCGCCTTCAGAGACCACCGGCACCGTGGGGGCTACTTTGTTTACTCCGGTGGATAAGCAACATCGCTTGTATCGGCGGCGCGGAGGCTTGAGCGCGTGAACTACTGGCGACACGCCATCCAGAAACTCACCTTACGACAGAAACTGGTGATGGGCTTCGGTTACCTGCTCTTTATCCTGTTGGTGGTGGATCTGCACGCCATTGAGACCCAGCGGCGCCTGAGTGAACAGACGCAGATGCTGGTGGACCGAGAACTGATGGGACTTTCCCACCTTAAGGAAGCCAATATCAATCTGGTTCGTATCGGAAGGTCGCTTCGTCAGATGATGCTGGCGCCGGATGAGGCATCGCGCATGATGGCCAGAGAGGACGTGATCAAAGCCAAAACCAACCTGGAGCTCGAACTGGCTGAGGGCAAAACGCGCTTATCTCACGAAGATAATAAGCAGATGCTGATCAGCTTCGAGGAAGACTGGCGAACCTATCAACGCAAGATCGACGATGCTCTGGAGGTCATCGGGAAGCAGCCCTTTACCAAGAGCGAGTTTCAAAACATTTTGAGCGATGAGGCCTTTCGGCAGGTCTTCGATCGCGTCGACCGGTCGCTAGCAGAGGTCGCTCGGGGCAAGGAGTTGGAAGGCCGTGAAGTCGGGGAGCAGGCGCGTGAGATTTTCGAAACCAGCCGGCACTGGAATCTGGTGTTGGCCGTGCTCGGGCTCTTGGGCCTGCCGTTCGGCTACCTGGTGGGAACCTCCATTCGCCGCCCGGCCGAGGATTTGCGTCACGTGGTCGAGAGCCTGGCGGTCGGGGAGTTGGAGGTCTCGGTTCCCTACACGGAATACCCCAATGAAGTCGGTGCCATGGCGCGCTCCATCGAGGTCCTCCAGCGCGGTGCCCGTCAGACCGAATCTCAGCGCTGGGTCAAGACCTACGTAGCTGAGGTCTCCGGAAAGTTACAGCAGGCCACTGACTTTCCCGAGTTAGC
>JALHOV010000529.1 GCA_022842865.1 Vulcanimicrobiota bacterium
CCCGAAAAGATACCAATCAGGGTGATGCCCACCTGGATGGCACTGAGAAACGCCTCTGGATCGGCCAACAAGGCCAGAAGCTTCTGGGCCCGGCGGTCGCCCTGGGCGGCCAGGGCCTGGATGCGGGACGGTTTGATGCTCACCAGAGCGATCTCGCTGAGCGAGAAGAGACCATTGGTGAGTGTAAGCAGGGCGATAACCAGAATCTCCACCAACTAGCCTTTTCTGCTGGAAGCCTTAGCCCTTTGCGCGGGTCCGCTGGGTATCCGGTACGATCCTACCGGTGAATGGGTACAGCTCGGCAAAGGCTGAGGTTGCTGGCGCGCTAAAATAGCCCAGAACATGAAGTATCGCTTTGTATCGGAGAAGGAACATTCGGCAATGGCGGGCAATTCCCTCAAGGTGATTCTGCGCGCTTTGCTTCTGTTGGTGTGGATGGTGCTTTTCGCCTCCCAGCTCGCGGCCACTCCCGCAGGCGGTCGCTGTCAGGTCGTCCACATCAGTCTGGCCAACGGCCAGGCGCACCTGAGCGCCGATTGCCATTGTTGCGATGAAGAGGTGGCCGCACCGACTTGCGGCGAGTGCAAGCCGCAGAAAAAACAGAAGTCCGAGTGCCAGTGCCAGAGCTCGTCGGGGGAAGACCCCAACCTGCCGGTAGCACTCAGGAAACCCGGCTTGGAGCGAAGCTCTGTGCTGCTTCCCCCGGTGGTCATCGACTGGTTGTGCCGCATGGACGGTCCGGCCGAGGTTGTGCTGGTCGCCTACCTGGGGGTTCCTCCACCCTTACCCGATCTCAACCCGAATCGATTTCGCGGTCCTCCCATCCTGGCGTAGTCCCTGCGCCTGGATGGAATTTCGTTTCCAGACGCAGGCGTAACATCCGTCTCTACGCTACGCGAGGAAATGATCATGAAAAAGCTCCGGCTTCTGCCGGTTCTCTGCTTTGCCTTGTGGCAAGTCAGCCTGGCCTGGGCTCAACCTGCGAGCCCGCCGCCCACGCCCACCTTGAGTGTGGACTTCGCCCGCGCCCTGGACCTGGCTCGCCGCAATAATCCTGAATGGCGAGCCCTGGAGACCGGGCCCAGGGCAGCTGCCGGCGACCTGGTTCAGGCGGGCATGACGCCCAATCCGATGGTGACTCTACGTTCGGCAACCGAGTTGCCCAACAATCTGGAATCGGCCGGCCTGAGCGTCTCTCAGGAGTTCGAAATGGGCAACAAGCGGGCGGCCCGACTGGCGCTGGCCGAGTCGCGACTGCGCGCAGCCGAATTTCGCGCTCGCGAAACGCAGCGGCAGTTGCGCCTCACCCTGCAATCGGACTTCGCGAATTCGCTTTACCTGCAAGAGCTCAGCCAGGTTCGTCAGGAGTTGCTAGGTCTGTCGGAAGAAACCCTGCGCCTCACGCGAGGGCGTCTCAAGGCCGGCGATGTGGCTGCCGTGGACGTGATGCAATTGGAGACGGAGGTGGCCCGGCGCCGGGCTGCCTTGCAGGAGACGCGGGGAAAACTGCGGGTGGCTCAGGCCGGGCTGGCACGTCTGCTAGGAGAACCGGCCGAGGTAGAACTGCAGCTAGAGGGGCATTTGGGCGCTCAAGCGAGCCTGCCGCCGCTGGGGCAACTGCAGCAGTTGGCGCTGCAGCGAGCCGACCTGCTGGCCACCCAAAGCGAAGCCGAAGCCGCCGCCAAGGACATCGAACTGCAACAGGCCCGAGGAGTGTCCAATTGGACGGCTTCTCTGGGCCTGGCCCGCGAGCGCCTGCAGGTGGACGGGCGGGCTTTCCGGCCTCAAGGAGTGGTCGACGGACTCGATCAATCGCAATGGTCGGCGATTCTCAGCCTGGCCATTCCCTTGCCCCTGAACGACACCAACCAGGGCAATATTGAGAAAGCTCAGGCCCTCCAAGAGAACGCCGTGCAACAAGAGCTGACCCAGCGCCAGAAGGTTCAGGCCGAGGTCGCTCAGGCCTACTACGAATGGATGGCCGCCCACCAGGTGGCCGACACTCTCGGCAGCAGCGCCGTGGAGCGAGCCCGCAGCGTGATGAACCTGACCAACAAAGCCTACAATCTGGGCTTTAAGACCTTGCTCAACGTGCTTCAGGTTCGCGAAGACTACATCAACTTGCAGCTGCAGCGACTGGATACTTTGCGCTCTCAGGAACTGGCCTGGGCTCGTCTGCAAGCGGCCGTCGGAGGAGAATTACCATGAGGACACTTTTTATCGGATGGATGGTGATTTTGAGCTTTCTGCCGGCCTGGTGCCACGAAGGCGAAGATCACGGCGATATGCGGGCGGGCGCCAAAAAAGCGGCCGTCCCCCTGGGACCGGCCAAAAGCAGCCAGTTCCGTTTCAGCGCTGCTGGCAAGAACTATCTGGTCAAACTGGAGCAACGCCCTCCCGAAGCAGTTGCCAACCAGCCGGTGGAACTGGAGCTGGAGCTTATCCAGCAGTTGGAACCGCCCGATCCGCTCTTGGGCGCGGAAATGACCGTGGAGGGCGCCCAATTTGAGGTCAGTCAGACGGCGCCTCAACCGGAGAAGTTAGGCCCCACTCACGCCGAGGCCAGGCCCGGAACCTACGGCTTGCACTGGACTCCTCACCAGGCAGGTACACTCGCCTTGCAGTTCTCCTCAGCCGATGGACTGAGCTTTCCTCTGGAACTGGCCGTGCAGCGGCCCTGGAAGCAGAAGGTGGCGCTGGCAGTTTGTGTGGGGGCTTCCGGCTTGCTGTTGCTAGCCTGTCTGCTGCGCCGCAAGCTTTATGCCGGCGGCTGGCTCTTTACCGGCGTGCTCTGCGGCATTTCCCTGGCCGTGGGCTACTGGCCGGTTCCCCATACAGTGGCAGCTACGCCCGGCCAGGAAGAAGCAACGGAAGGCATCAAAATTCCCCTGGACCTGCAAAAACAACTGGGCTTGAAGATCCGGACCGCCGAGCCGCGCCTGGTGGAGAGCACTTTGCGGGTTCCCGGCCAGGTGCGAGTGCCGGACGGAGCCAGCCATCGACTGCACGCCCGATTTTCGGCGCGCATCATCAGTGAGGTGCCCCAGGTGGGGCGTCGCGTCGAAGCGGGCGAGCAATTGGTGCTGCTGCAAGAGGTGCAAAACAGCGCCGACCGAGCCAGCCTGCGCAGTCAAACCATCGATTTGAAAGCGCGCGAACTCGAATTTGCCATCCGCCGCAACGACCTCTTGGGAAAGCAAGCGGAACTGGAGACACGGCGACAAGTGGCGGCTTTGCAGCGCACTCAAAGGGGCCTGGACCTTTCCCGTTCCGAGCAACTCTACAGCCTGAAAGTGCTACCACTGAAGGAGCTGCAAGCGGCCCGCACGGCCTTGCGCGAGGCCGAGCAAGATTTGGCGGGGATTCTTCGTCAGCAAGCCATCTTAAAGCAGGCCCCGCTTCCACCCGCTTTGCCACCACCCGTGCAGTTGCAGCAATACGCCTTAACCTCGCCCATTGGCGGGGTGATCTCCAAAGTAGAAGCGGCTCCAGACGAAGTGGTAGAACCCAGCAAAGCCCTCTTTGAAGTCGTCGATTTGCGCACCGTCTGGGTGAATGCGCGGGTGAGCGAGGCCGACATCGGTCGCGTGCGCCAGTATGGGCGAGCCCTCATCACTACACCCGCCTACCCGGGCTCCTTTCCAGGGCGCTTCATCAATCTGTCACCCACCCTGGACCCGGAGACGCGCACCGCGCAAGTGGCCTTCGCCGTGGACAATCGCGAGGGCAAGTTACTGGACGGAATGTCGGCCGAGGTAGAACTGCGGGGAAGCAGCGAGAAGCTGTTGGTGGTGCCCAATGAGGCACTGGTCACTTTCGACGGCCAGTCGCGCGTCTTTGTTCAGATTGCCGAGGATCGTTTCGAGGCCCGCACCGTTCAAGTGGGTCGCAAATTACGCCAGGACTCGGTGATCGAATCGGGGCTGGAAGCCGGAACCAAAATTGTGGTCAGTGGGGTGGGCACGCTGGCGTCCGAACTGGCGCGACAGGCCAAAAAGTCATGATCGATGGCTGGATTCGCTGGTCCTTACGCAACCGGCTGTTCGTGGTGTGCTTTTCCGCTCTGCTGCTGGTCTACGGCGGTTGGACTCTGGCTCAAATGCCGGTGGACGTGTTTCCCGACCTGAACCGACCGACGGTTACGGTGATGACCGAGGCCGCCGGCCTGGCCCCGGAGGAGGTGGAAAACCTGGTCAGTTTTCCGCTGGAGAGCGCGCTCAACGGGGCCACCGGTGTGCAACGGGTGCGCTCGGTTTCCTCGATCGGATTGTCCATCGTCTACGTGGAATTTGACTGGAGCACGCCGATTTTGCAAGCGCGCCAAATTGTGGGCGAGAAGCTGACCACCGTCCGCGCCAACTTACCCGATCGGGCCGAGCCCATCATGACCCCGATTTCGTCGATTATGGGCGAAATCATGCTGGTGTCCGCCTCCAGTCGCACCGGATCCATGTCACCCATGGCTCTGCGCACCCTGGTGGATTGGCAAATTCGTCCTCGCCTGCTGGCTCTGCCGGGGGTATCGCAGGTCACCGTGATCGGGGGGGAAGTGCGCCAGTATCAGGTGCTGGCCGACCCGGAAAAGCTCTGGCAACGAAATCTCCCGCTCAGCAAACTCACCGAGGCCGTAGCCCAGGCCAACTCGAGCACCTCGGGCGGCTTTTTGCAGGTGGGAGGCCGCGAAAGCCTGGTGCGCAATTTGGGCCGGATTCAATCGTTGGATCAGCTCAAACAAGTGGTCGTCAGTGAGGACAAAGGGCGGTCGGTCCGGGTCCAGGACGTGGCCCGAGTGATCATGGGGCCGCGCGTGCGGCGCGGGGCAGCCTCCTTTAACGCTCATCCCGCCGTCATTTTGAGCATTCAAAAGCAACCTGCCGCCAATACCGTAGAACTCTCTGGCCGCATCGAGGACACCTTTGCTCAGTTGCGTCAGCAGCTGCCCGAGGATGTGGTTCTAGAACCGCTTTTCGAGCAACAAAACTTCATCCGGTCGGCAGTAAACAACGTGGTCGTGGCACTGCGCGACGGCAGCTTGATCGTGGCCGTGGTGCTCATGGTGTTTCTGCTCAACCTGCGCACCACGGCCATTACCCTGACGGCGATCCCCATGTCGTTTGTCATGGCCGGACTGGTCATGAAGGGCTTTGGCATGACCATCAACACCATGACTTTGGGCGGATTGGCGGTCGCCATCGGCGAGTTGGTGGATGACGCCGTGGTGGATGTGGAAAACGTCTACCGACGACTGCGGGAGCGCCACGGGGAAGCACCGCTGAAAGTCATTTTTGAAGCCTCCTCGGAAGTGCGCGGTTCGATCATCTACTCCACCATGTTGATTGCGCTGGTTTTTTTGCCGCTCTTTTTTCTACAGGGAATGGAAGGCCGGCTCTTCGCCCCGTTAGGAATCGCCTATGTGGTGTCGTTGGTCTCATCGCTGATCGTGTCTCTCAC
>JALHOV010000530.1 GCA_022842865.1 Vulcanimicrobiota bacterium
CCCAGTCTCTCAAGGGACTGGCCCAACGTTTGCCGCGCAGCAGTTTGCTGGTGGTGCTGTCCGACTGGCTGGAAGAAAATGCCGGCGAGGCTCTGGCCTTCGCTCACTACCGCAAGCACCAATTGGCCGCTCTCCAGATTCTGGACCGCGAAGACAGCCAGCCGCCCTGGCTCGGCCCGCTGCGTCTCGAGGACATCGAGACGGCCGAATTTCGTCAGTTGAGCCTGGAGAACACGGCACTTCAATATTACCGGCAGGCTCTGGAGGAACACACCTGCCAGTTGAGAGAGCAATGCCGGCGACTGGGATTCCACTTTCACCCCTGTGCCAGTCTGGACAGTCCGGAGGATTTGCTGCTGCGCCAACTGGTCGGGCGGGGGTGGCTGGTTTGAAGGATTGGGGTTGGAACGCCCCTTCCCAGGCGGTCTGGCTCTGGGTGCCCCTGGCCCTGCTGCTGCTCTATCTCTTTCGCCCCCGCCATCGTCCTCAGTCGGTGGCAGCCGCTTTCTTATGGCGCCGCGTCTCGGACAAGTTGGGCGGACAAAGTTTGTGGCTGAAGCTACAAAGCCAACGCCTGCTCTGGCTCCAGCTGCTTTTCTGCGCTCTGGCCATCCTGGCTCTGCTGCGGCCCTACCAGGTGCGCCCAGGCCTGGTGGCCCGACAGGTAGTGCTGATTGTGGATCTCTCGGCTTCCATGGGAAGCCTGGACCGGCTTCCGGCCAGTCTGGCCAAAGCCCGCCAGATCGTGCGCCAGGCTCCCAGCGGTTGTGAGTTTGCCCTGGCCACCCTGGACGCCAATCTGCAGATGGTGCAGCCCTTTACCCAGGACCGCGTCACGCTCGATTCCCAACTGGCCGCGCTTCAGGTTCAGGCCGTCGCCGGCCAGGACGACCGTGTGGCTCCGCTAGTCTTATCGCTGCTGAAGAACAATCCTCAGGCTCAGGTTCACTGGTTCTCCGATCATCCGCTGCAAGGGTTGCAGTGCGTGGCCCATCTGGCCGATCAGGGACGAGTCAATTACGCCATTGACTCGTTTCAGAGCAGTCCCGAGCAGCTTTTCCTGGCCCTGCGCAACTACCACGGCCAAGCAGCCCAGTTGCGGGTGCGCGTGACCGGTGACGAGGATTTTTTGGTCGAGCGCACCTGCTCTTTGCGCGGTGGCGGGCGGCAGTTATTGCAGATTCCTCTGGTAGGAAGTCAAGGTCCCTACCGCGCGGAGATCCTCAGCAAAGACGATCTGCTCCTGGACAATCAGGCTTACTGTTTGGATGCCAATCGGGCGCCCCTGCGCCTGATCAGCCACGGCCAGGTCCCTCTGTTTCTGGAGCAGGCTGCCCAGGCGGCTACCGGCCTGGCGCTGCTGCGCGGGGAGAGCACCACGCCGGGCATTCATCTGTGGGCCACTCTTCCGGAGTCGAAAGAGCTTTTGCCCGGGCGGCATATCGCGGCCTCGCCTCCTGCCAGCTGGGTGCGCGCCAAACTGGAGGATGAGGGGCCTGTTCTGCTTCCCAGTGAGCTCCAACGCGCCTGGCGCTTTCGTGTTTCCAGTCAGCGTTGGGGCGTGCGCCAGCGGCTGCAGGTGGGTTTGAACGGGGTCGAGCCGGTGCTGGTGGATTCGAGCGGGGACCCCTTGCTGGTGCAGCGTGCGCAAGCGCTGGTCTGGCTGTTCCCCTTGGAAAATTCCGACTTGCCTCTGTCGCCCGATCTGCCCGTCATTCTTTCCAGCTGGCTTAAGACTCATGCCGACCCCCTGCAGGCGCAGAGCGTGGGGCTGCTGTGCGGCACGCGCACTCGGCTTCCCGGGCCCGCACCCGTGCAGTTGACCGGCCCGCGCGGGACCCTCCGCCTGGACCGCCTGGAGTGGCAGCCCTCCTGGCCCGGACTCTACGGTTGGAAGAATCAGGCGGGTGAAGGCCAGTTGGCGGTCAACTTCTACTCTCCCGAGGAGTCCAATCTGGACCGCCCCAAGTTGGTGGCCGCCCCTCCGCCGCCCGACTCGCAGGAGTTGCTGACGCGCCCGATGAGCCAGGAATACGCCTTCCCGCTGATCGCGCTGGGCCTGCTGGTGTTGCTCTGGGAGTATCGTTGCTGGCAGGGGAACCGCAGGCGATGTTAGGCTTTTCAAGGCCCTGGCTGCTGTTGCTGTTGCCTGTGGTGGCGCTCATGTGGTGGTGGCTGGGCAGTCGCCCGGGCGGCCCGGCCGCGCAGGTCACTCGCTGGCGGCGGCGGGCCTCGGCCGGTCTGCGTCTGTTCACGCTCCTGCTCATGGTGTTGGTTTTGGCGGGCATCCGCTACCGCTTGCCCAGCGATCGCCTGACGGTGACTTTTTTGCTCGACCAGTCGCTCTCGGCGCGTCGACAGCAAGCCTTCATGCGCGACTACCTGGACAAGGCCCTGGCGGCTCGTCCGGCCCGGGTGCAGGTGGCGGTGGTCCACTTCGCCGGAGAAGCGGCCCTGGAGCTGCCGGCCAGTTCCGCCCCCTACATTCCCAAGAGCAGCCATCGTCTCGACCGGGAGGAAAGCAACCTGGCGGCCGCCGTGCAGTTCGGCGCCGCTGCCCAACCTCCGGGTCAAAGCGGGCGCCTGGTGCTGATCAGCGATGGACGGCAAACGCGCGGCGACGTAGTGCAAGCGGCCGAAGGTTCGGCCCTGGAAATCGATTGCGTGCCCATTCCCATCGATCACGAGCCGGAAGTGCTGGTGGAAGAATTGCGCTGCCCCTCCAGTGTGGCCCAGAAAACTCCCTTTGACCTGGTGGCCACCCTGGCCGCCACCCAGGCCAGTCGGGCCGCCGATTTGCAGTTGCTGCGCAACGGCAAGCCGGCCGGCCGTTTTCGCGTAGACCTGAAAGCCGGCCGCAACGTCTTCCTGCTGCCTCAGGATGGCGAGAAGGCGGGGGTGGCCCGCTACGAATTGCGGGTGAGCGCCGAAAAAGACGGAGAGGTGGCCAACAATCGGGCCTCGGGATTGACCCTGGTGGAGGGTCCCAGCCGGCTGGCGCTGATTCATCCGCGCGGCGCCGCGCCTTCTCTGGCCGGGGTGCTGCAGCAGAATGGTGCCCTGGTGGATGCACTTTCCCCCGACCAGTTGCCCGAAGACCTGGGCGAATGGTTGAGCTACCAGGGTATCGTACTCGACAACGTGCCCTCCACCGATCTTTCCAGCGAGCAGTTGGAATCGCTGACGGCTCTGGTTCGCGAAGCCGGTATCGGTCTCACCATGTTGGGTGGGCCCGATAGCTTCGCGGCTGGGGGTTACGCCAAGACGCCGCTGGCCGAAGCCTTGCCGGTGGACCTGCGCGTGCGCAGGTCGCTCTTTACGCCCCCGACGGCTCAACTGCACATCCTCGACAAGTCCGGTTCTATGGGCGAGGTGACCAAGGGCGTGGAGCATATGGCCATGGCACGCGAGGCCAGTATCGCGGCGCTCGAGTTGCTGAGCGCAGAAGACCAGTTTGGCGTTATCGGTTTTGACGATGCCTTCAAATGGGTGGTGCCGGTGCAGGCACCGGCTCAACCCAAGGCCCTGGCCGGGCGTATCGCCACCTTGCGGGCTGGCGGCGGCACCGATTTGTTCCCGGCTCTGCAGGAAGGGGTCAACAAGCTGGCCGGCAATCCGTTGAGTTCGCGCCATATCCTGATCCTGAGCGACGGCGCCACAGCCCCCGCTAACTTTGACAGGTTGGCTCAGGAGGCCGTCGCCAAGCACATCGTGATCTCCACCGTGGCCGTGGGGGATGGCGCCGACCTGGTTTTCTTGGAACGCCTGGCTCGCCTCGGGAAGGGCAGGTGTTACGTGGCGGATAGCGCCCACGCTCTGCCGCGCATTTTTGCTCGTGAGACCTTGCTCAGCTCGCGCAGTGCTTTTGATGAGAAACCGGCCCCTCTGCGCACGGCCACTCCACATCCGGTGTTGCAGGGCGTGGCCGTCGACTCGGCGCCCTCTTTGCTGGGCCACAATTTGAGTACGGCTCGGGGAGTGCCGCATCGGGTGCTCATCCAAACCAGCACCGGCGACCCGGTGCTGGCTATCGGCCGCTTCGGGCTGGGAAAAACCGCCGCTTATACCGGGGACGACGGGCGCCGCTGGAGCACTCCCTGGGCGCGCGGCCCGGAGTTCTCCAAGCTGCTTTTGCAAACGGTGCGTTGGACTTTGCCCCAGAGCCAGCAGGGACCCTTGGAAGTCAGCGCGGGTCTGGATCCGTTGCAGCGTTTGCAGGTGACGGCGCGCATCTCCCCGGAACTGGCTCCCCAGGGATTGGTGGGTGCACTACTGGCTCCCGACGGGCGCAGTCAGCCGCTGGAGCTGGTGCAGATGGCTCCCGACCGTTACGAAGTGCACGCGGAGTTTGCCGGTTCTGGCACCTTCGTGCTGAGTTTGAGCACGCCCGACGGCTCGGTGCGGGTGACCCAACCGGTGGCTCTGCAGCGTTCCCAGGAATTGGCGGGAGGGCCGGTGCAGGAAGAATTGTTGCGCCAGACGGCGGAGCGCTCGCACGGTCGCTATCAACCCCGTCCCGCCGAGGTCTTCCGCCAGCCCCTGCACGGCCCGGCCTTTTTCCGCGATCTGCAGGCTCCCTTACTGCAAGCTTGCCTGCTGCTTTTGCTCTTGGAAGTGGCCGTGCGCCGTTTGCCGATACCGGTGCGCGCCAAAAAGGCGGTGGCGGAACCTGCTGCCGCCGAGCCCGAAGCCACGCCGGCTCGGCTGTTGGAGAAGGTGCGCCGTGCTCCGGTTCGGCGCAGTCTCAAACTGGAAGACCTGCCCGAACAGGCAAAGCCTGTGCCTGCTCCTCCTCCTGCCGGGGACACGCTGGAGAATCTGCGCAAGATCCGCCAGCAGACGCGCAAGAAGCGAGAGGAGTAGAGCGGGGGGCTAGACGAACTCAGGCGCTTGGCTTCGCATCGCGTCACCTTGATGACCCCCAGCGGGGAAACCAGGCTCGAATGTTCGGAGGACCTGTCCATTCTGGACACCGCCTCCGCCCGAGGGCTGGCTCTTCCGGCCGTCTGTCGTGGCGGCGCCTGCTCCGCCTGCGTGGCCCGGCACCTCAGTGGCGAAGCGCCGGATCAATCCGAGCAGAGCTACCTGAGCGAGGACGAACTGGAAGCCGGCTACGTGCTACTGTGTGTGGCCTACGCGCGCGGGGAGTGCACGTTCGAGACGCACAAGACGGCTGAATACCTCGAGCAACTGGCCGCTAAGGAAGGCTGACGCCATCGGGGGTGAGGGCGGCCTTCCCCTCTTCGGGAAGGCGCTCTCGGGTCGGGTTCGAATTTTCCAAGTATGCTGAAATCTGTCGTCGGCTGGTTGGGTCTGTTGACTCTGGCCATCATGCTGGGCGTTTTCGGGTTTCTTCGTTTACCGGCGGAGCCGGCCCCAACAGCGCTGGCCTCCGTTTCGGCCTCTCCTACGCCGGTCGCTCGAGTGC
>JALHOV010000531.1 GCA_022842865.1 Vulcanimicrobiota bacterium
GCCTCGGTGACAATACTTACAATCAATCTGCCGCGTCCCCGCGTGCACAGTGTGGGGAAACGGGAACGGCTGCTCTTTAACCCGCCAACTATACTTATAGACCGCGAAAAACGTGATCTTCAGGGCGACGGGCGCGATCAGGACGAGTGTCCTGATGCGGGCCAATAATCTCTGCTCTGGTGCCATTTCTGACCTCTACTCCTTATGTGTGTAAGGATTTTTAGACCCCTACGACCGGCACAACCCCCGTGCCAGCGACTTTGTGAAAAATTTCTCAAAGGCCCTTTTACAAGATGCCCCTTACTCCTCCTGGCTTAAACCCCGACCAATCTTGAGTCTTTTGATGCAAGATTAGACCCCGGGGAAGCACATCTTGAGAGGTTGGAGGGCCTCGTCGAACTCCGCCTCGGTGAGCAACTGGAGTTCCAGGCAGACCTGCTTGAGGTTCTTCTTTTCCTTATGGGCCTGCTTCGCGACCTTGGCGGCCGTGTCGTAACCGATCTTCGGAGCCAGGGCCGTGACCAGCATCAGCGAGTCGCGCACGTAGGCTCCAATCACCTCTTCATCGGCCTCGATACCTACAGCACAATGGTCGGCAAACGAATGACAGGTATCGCACAGCAGTCGAACACTATGTAAAAAGTTGTGGATGATGACCGGTTTAAAGACATTCAATTCGAAATTGCCCTGGGAACCGGCAAAGCCAATGGCGGCGTCATTACCCATCACCTGCACGGCCACCATAGTCATGGCCTCCGATTGAGTTGGATTGACCTTGCCCGGCATGATCGAGGAACCCGGCTCGTTCTCCGGCAAAACCAACTCGCCCAGACCGCAACGAGGACCGGAGGCCAGCCAGCGAATGTCATTGGCGATTTTCATGAGCGAGCAAGCCAGCGTTTTCAGGGCTCCACTGGCCATCACCAAGGGGTCGTGCGAGGCCAGACCAGCAAACTTGTTGGGAGCGGTGACGAAAGGCAGGCCGCTGATGGCGGCGATGCGCTCGGCCACCTTCACGGCAAAGTCCGGATGCGAATTCAGTCCGGTCCCCACCGCCGTCCCTCCGGCCGCCAGTTCGTAAAGATGCGGAAGCACCATCTCCAGGCGAACCAGGTTCTGATCCAACATGGCCACAAAACCGCCGAACTCCTGACCCATGGTCAGCGGCACCGCGTCCTGCAAATGAGTGCGCCCGATTTTCACAATGTGGTCGAACTTGCTCTGCTTCGAAGCCAGCACGTCGCGCAGTTGCTTGACGGCCGGCACCAGCTTGCGTACCACCACCTCCACCGCCGCAATATGCATGGCGGTCGGAAAGGTGTCGTTTGAGGACTGACTCATGTTGACGTGGTCGTTAGGGTGAACCGGCTTCTTGGAGCCCAGTTGGCCGCCGGCCAGCTCGATGGCCCGGTTGGAGATCACCTCATTGGTGTTCATATTGGTCTGGGTACCCGAGCCCGTCTGCCAGATGCGCAGAGGAAAATGCTCGTCCAACTTGTTCTCGATGACCTCATCGGCGGCCCGCACGATCAAATCTTTGAGCTCCGCCTTCAAGAGTCCCAGTTCCGAGTTCACCTCGGCGGCCGCTCTCTTCAAAATACCGAAGGCCCGAATTAAAACCGGCGGCATGGTGTCCTCACCGATATTAAAATACTTCAAAGAACGCTGCGTTTGCGCCCCCCAATACCGGTCACTGGCGACCTCAATCGTCCCCATCGTATCGGATTCCTGGCGCACGGCCGCCGTCTCTACACTCATAAAGCCCTCCAGAGCAATGACTTGGCGGGGGCGTTTCTTTTTGCAAGCCGTGACCTCCTACCTCAGATTCAGAAGGCAGGAGCTTGAATTAGTGTCGAGTATACTCTAAGCCATGATGACTACTATCGACGAATCGATCCTCAATCATTTCGGTGACGAATACCAAGGCATCCCTCTTACTCTCCAGGCCCTGGGGGACCAGCAGTGGCTGGTTGTGCTCCACGCCACACCCGCCGCTCGTCTTCGTCTCTCCGCGGAAAGCGACTTCACCAAGCAACTCGACCAAATGGGCATCTCCGATGAAACCAAGCTCGGCGATCCGCTCCTCGACGACCACTATGTGATCCGCGCCGAAACCAGCCAGGCCCGGGAAATTCTGGCCAGTCCCACCGTGCGTCAGGCGCTGGCGGCTCTAGCTCCCTTTGTGGAACTGGAGTTCACCCACAAGGAATACCGCCTCATCAAAGACGGCGTGCAGCCCACTCCCCAGGCCCTCGAAGGCTTGCTCGAACATCTTCACCAACTGGTGGAGGCGACCAAAGGCCCGGAGGGGTCCTCCGACTAGAACGCGAACGCGGGGGGCATGATCCACCCATCCTTTTCGCGCAAGAGCCTGGCCGCCGCGGCCCTGGCTCTTTTTGTTTGTAGCGCTCTTCATGCTGAACCTTCGCAGAGCGGCCTCGACCTCAACAATCTCGATCGCACCGCCAGTCCGGCTCAAGATTTCTTTCAATACGCCAACGGCGGCTGGCTCAAAGCCAATCCCATCCCCGCCGACAAGCCGCGCTGGGGCACTTTTAATAAGCTGCTCGAAGAGAATCAGGACAAGCTGCACATCATCCTGGAGCAGCAGGTAAAAAATCCCAGCGACGCCGAGGGCAAGAAGCTGGGCGATTTTTACACCAGCGGTATGACCGAAAGCTCGCAAGCGGCCGGCAAGGCGTTGGTCTCGCAGCAGCTCAACGACCTGAACAAAAGCAAAGACCTGCAGGCCTTCATCACCAAACAGCACCGCCACGCCAATCACCCGCTGTTCAGCTTCGGCTCGGCCCAAGACTCCAAAGACAGCAGCCTGGTCATCGGCCAGCTCGGACAGGCCGGCCTGGGGCTGCCCGATTGCGAGTATTACACGCGCAGTGACGAGAAGTCCGTCAAAATCCGCACTCAGTATCAGGCCTTCCTGCAACAGGTTTTCGAGAAATGGGGCGATGCCCCGGCGGTGGCCGCCAAGAAAGCCAAACAGGTCTTTGATTTGGAAACGAAACTGGCAAAGACCAGCATGACCATGGTGGAACAGCGGGACCCCTCGGCCACCTACCACCCGGTCACGGTAGCCCAACTCCAGAAGGAAGCTCCCGGCATCCAGTGGGCCGCCTACTTCAAGGCAATGAACGCTCCCCCACTCAAGACCATCAACGTTTCCTCGCCCAAATACTTCAAAAGCATGGGAAATATTTGGAAAGCCACTCCGGTGGACGCTCAAAAAGCCTATCTTCAGTGGCATGTGCTGAAAAGCTCGGCCGACTATCTCACCGAGGATTGGTCGCAACTCTACTTCAGTTTCTACGGCAAAACCCTGACCGGCGCCCTGGAACTAAGCCAGCGCTGGCGCCGCGTGGTCAAAGAAGTCGACGGCGACATGGGTTTCGCGCTGGGCCATAAGTACGTCGACCAGCACTTCCCCCCGGCCGCCAAGGCCAAGGTGGAAGACATGCTCAAGAACATCCGCAAAGCGCTGGGCACGACCATCGACCAGCTCGAGTGGATGACCCCCGAAACCAAGAAAGCCGCCCAGGAAAAACTGGCCAGCTTTAAGCAAAAGATCGGTTACCCGGACAGGTGGCGCGACTATAGCTCACTCAGCATCACCCGAGATAACTATCTGGCCAACGTGGAAAACTCAGACGCCTATGCCGTGCAACGCGACCTGCGCAAAATTGGCCAGCCCATGGACCACAACGAATGGTACATGTCGCCGCCCACCGTCAACGCCTATTACGACCCGCAGAACAATGAAATCGTCTTCCCGGCCGGTATCCTGCAGCCGCCCTTCTTCTCGATGGAGGCCGACGACTCGGTCAACTACGGAGCCCTGGGCGTCGTCATCGGTCACGAGATCACCCACGGCTTCGACGACCAGGGCGCGCAGTTTGACCCCAAGGGCAATCTGCGCAACTGGTGGAAACCCAGCGATCTGGAGAAATTTCAGACCCTTTCCAAAGCCATCGTCGATCAGTTCAGCGGTTACGAAGTGGCCCCGGGACTCAACATCCAGGGCAAACTGGTGGTGGGCGAAAGCATTGCCGACCTGGGCGGGCTGAAACTGGCCTGGGATGCCTACAAAGACTCTCAGGCAGGCAAAACCCCCCAGACCCTGGACGGGTTCACCCCGGAACAACGCTTCTTCCTGGCCTATGCGCGCATCTGGGCCATGAATATGCGCGACGAATACGTGCGTTTGCAGGTCAACACCGACCCTCACCCCAACCCGCGTTTCCGCGTCAACGGACCGCTCTCCAACCTGCCGGAGTTTCAGAAAGCTTTCCAGATTCCGGACAACTCGCCCATGGTGCGAAACCCTCGGAACCGCGTATGGTAAATACTCCGGACTGGCTGCTCGAGACCTTTCCCTTTGCCGTCCTGATCCTGGACGCACAGCACTATGTTGAGCGCGCCAACGAGGAAGCCCGTCGCTTCTTCGGCAGTCAGGCCGACAAAGGCAGTCACTTCTCTCAGCGTCTCAGCTCCGGACAGCACCGGCTGCCCAGCCCCGAAGCAGGCTCCAACGGCTGGGTGGTCGATGTGGTGGAAGCGCCGGAAAAGCGGTGGCTCTACATCTTCCGAGAGGACGCCCAGGTGGCCTGGGTTTCGGAAGATACTGAGCGCATGGCCTTCGAAGATCCACTTACCGGCCTGCCCAACTGGAACATCCTGGCTCAGTTTGTCGATCATAGTTGCTCGCAGGCTCAACGCTATTCGCGCTCCTCGGCGCTGCTGCGCGTCGACCTCGATCATCTGCGCCACGTCAACACGGAATTGGGACGCTCGGCCGGCGACGAGGTGCTGATGCAGGCCGCCCAGCGTCTGCAAAACAACGTGCGCAGTTCGGACATCGTGGGCCGCCTGGAGGGCGACAAGTTCCTGGTGCTGCTCACCGAGCTCACCGCCGACCGCGGCGGAAGCGCTCGCGGGGGCGACTCCGGGCATCTGCCCGTGCGCGGTCGCGCGGCGGTGGTGGCGAATCGCTTGATCGCCGCCTTCCGCCAGCCCTTCGCCGTAGCCGATGCCCAGATCAAATGCTCCGCCTCGATCGGCGTGGCCGTGTGCCCCGAAGACGCCCGCCTGGCCAACGAATGGATGGAAACGGCCGAACTGGCCCTTAAGAAAGCCAAAGACGCCGGCGGCGACAGCTGTGAACTTTACGCTGAAGCCCTCAAGCATAGCCACCAGCTCCGAAAAGAGCGCCACGCCGCCCTGGAAGAGGCCCTGCGCGGGGACCAGCTCCAGTTTCGCTGGCTGCCCGCTCTGGGACCCGAGGCCATGGAGCACTACTGGCCGGAATGGCCCGCTCAGCAACTCAATGGCCCGGAAGTTCTCGACCTGGTCGACTCGGCCGGCGTGCACGGGCTGTGGGCCAAGTGGGAAAAGACCTACCTGGAGGG
>JALHOV010000532.1 GCA_022842865.1 Vulcanimicrobiota bacterium
CCGCAAAGGGAATCCACCGGCCGTCTTGGAGGCGATAGTCAGTGAAACGACCGGTCCAAGGGGTTGGCAAACACGGAGGCACAGCAGACCGAGGGCGGTCTGGCGCAAAAGCGCTGGCGATTCGGCCCTGACTGTCGAGTGTCAGCAACACCTCAGAGGCGGTTTCGCCACTTCCAGCGCTGACGGCCAGCAGCGAGGGGCCTTGTTCTTGCCAGCGCAGGTTTGTGTTTTGCAGAATGGCGTCCGGCGCCCAAGCCAATTCGGCCAGGTAGCGCATCAGTTCGCCCCTTTGCAGGGCAACGGTTGGCTGAGCGTGCATCAGAGGAATAAACCCAAGAGCCACAACATCCAGTTTCCCGCCGGTTTCACTTAGAGCGTCCCGCACGGAAAGGATGCCGAAAGGGCCCGCCCGCGCCCGCCAATCAAATTCGCACCGAGTCGTCGAGATCGATTGTTTCGCGGTAAATGCCATCCAGCGCGTTGATCCGAGTGGACGGATTCGTCCCCGTTGGCGCAGATAAACGCCTGTCGGCTCTTCCTCAGGAACGACACCCAGGCGCAGAGCCAGTTCCTTTCGAATATCGATCAAATGAGGACCGCTTTCACCGGCCTGCGCGCCGAGAATGGAAGCGCCGGGCCGTAACCAAAGCGCATGACCAGGTCGCAGCGCCGCCCAGGCATGCCTATCAGGGCAGAAAGTTCCGGGCGGAGGTGAGCGACTTCGACAGGCTGATTCAGAAAGGCGTGCTTGAGGCCGAGGACTGTGGCCTGCAAGGCAAAGCGCTGGCAGGCGCGCCCCGCTTGAACCCAGTGTTCCCTGTCGTCTTTCTGACTAACGAACACGGCGATGCCCGCGGACGAGCGGATCTGACCTGCGTATTTGTCGTTCTCCCGGTCCGCGTTGAGAACTAGATCAAAGAGGTGCGGCCCCAGCCAGGCGGGCAGAGCGGGACGACCGCTGGTCGGGGCAAACAGGCCGTCGGCCGTTTCACTGGCCTGGCGAGGACTAAAGCGAATCCATTTCTTGAGTTCGTCCAGGAAGGCACGGTCGCTCATCTGCGTGCTATTGCCGGCCAGGACGAGGTCCCGAATCGATTCGATCTTTGAGCGTTCCGTAATCAACACCAGGTCCATGCCGGGAGTGGCGGCTGCCCCAAGCATCTTGCTCAAGTCGTGGGCACTCACGGGCCTTCCGTCGTACAGAGCGCGTGTTGATTGCCTCAGAGGGATTGCTTCAAACAAATCGCTTCGGGTCGGAGGACCACCATCCAAGTCCAATTCCAACGAACCCGCGCCGGCCGGGTTGAAGGCGAGATGCCCAGGGCGACCTCGCGCCGCGGTCGCCAGCGCTAAATTCTCGGCGGCGCATCCGAGACTGGCGAAAAGATGGTGGTCGTCGGGATCGACCACCGGGGTTCGCCTCATGAAATCGGGCAAGATTTCCACACGATTCTTGCGCACTCGAAATCTCCAAGGCTGCGTGTTGTGACCACTGGCAGCCAAGGTTGCGTAGCGGATTAGCTCGGCCATGTCTGGATGCTGGGAGAGGGCAGCTCGGGTCTCCGCAAGAGAGGCGCTGTAGTCCTCCCACCCCATTCTCTGGTCGATCCAAGAGCAGGTTGCGAATCCGCTCAATGCCAGCCCTCCTCCAGCCAGCAAAATTTTTCTCCGTGAAACCATAAGCTAAGTCTATCCTCAAGGACGATCGAAGGGGTAAGTCGCTGGTACTGGATCTGATAGTTATTTGCTGTCCGACTTCTCTTCGTGCCCGCCGAACTCGAATCGCATCGCGGAGAGCAACTTCTCGGCGAACTCAGCATTGCCGCGCGAACTAAAGCGCGAGTAGAGCGCCGCGCTGAGCACCGGCACCGGCACCGCCTGGTCGATGGCCGCCTTGATCGCCCAGCGGCCCTCGCCGGAATCCGAGACCCGGCCTTCGAATCTGGCCAGGGTCGGGTCCTTGACCAGAGCCGCCGCAGTCAAATCCAGCAGCCACGAAGCGATCACGCTACCGCGCCGCCAGACTTCGGCAATTTCAGAAAGATCAAGGTCGAATTGGAATTCTTCGGGGTTGCCCAGCGGAGTCGTCTCGGCATCGTGCGATGGTTCGCGATGACCCACATTGGCGTGGGCCAGGATGTCCATGCCTTCCGCATAGGCCGCCATCAGGCCGTATTCAATGCCGTTATGCACCATCTTGACGAAGTGACCGGAACCGCTCGGCCCGCAATGCAGATAGCCTTCTTCAGAGGTACCTTTGCTAATCGTACGCCCCGCAGTGCGCGGAATGTCGCCGACTCCGGGGGCCAGCGTCTTGAACACCGGAGAGAGTCGCTTGACGGCCTCAGCCGGGCCGCCGATCATCAGGCAGTAGCCGCGCTCCAGGCCTATCACACCGCCGCTTGTCCCACAGTCGATATAGTGGATCTTCTGGGCCGCCAGTTGCTTCGCCCTGCGAACTGCGTCCGCGTAGTGGGAGTTGCCCCCGTCGATGAGGATGTCTCCGGGATCGAGATGAGGGAGAAGGTCGAGGATCAGTTGCTCCACAGACGCCCCAGGAATCATCATCCAGATCGCGCGCGGCTTCGTCAGTTTCTTCGCGAAGTCCGCAAGCGAAGAGGCTCCGACAGCCTGCTTGCTCAGCGCTTCGACTTTCTTTTGCGAGTGGTCGAAGACGACGCACTGGTGCTGACCCTTGAGCAGTCGCGCCGCCATGTTGGCTCCCATTCTCCCCAGACCGATCATTCCTATTTGCATCAGTGCGTCAATTCCTTTGCATTGGTTGCTGGCGAGGGCATCCCATAAAGCTGGAAATTCTTATATCCTCCGGCCAGATTGGTAGCTGCAAAACCCTTCTGAAGCAAAATACGCGTGGCCAGGTAGCCGCGCAGACCCACCTGGCAGTAGGCCATCATGGGGCGAGCGGGCAACTCGTTTAGGCGGCCGCGCAGTTCGTCAAGCGGTATATTGACCGCCCCGGGTATGTGCCCATCGGCAAATTCTTTGGCAGTGCGCACGTCCAGCAAAAAGTGCCTGGACCGCCAGCCCACTCTCGGGCCGTACGCCCACTCCCATGATCACCATGTCAGTGGCAGCGCTGAATCCTGACTTCAAATGGACTTTAAGACCTTCCTCCACCTTCTCGATCCGTTCCAGCGAATCACCCAGATGAAGCATTACCGACTCGCGCTTGAGAACTTCCTCTAAAGGCCGGGTGAGCTCACGGTCTAAAGGCGGCAGCAGCTGCTCGCTCAGTTCTACCAGTCTCACCTGGACGTTTTGGCAACGCAAATTCTCGACCATTTCCAAGCCGATGAATCCCGCTCCCACCACCACCGCCGAGCGCGCGCCGGGCAGAGCTTTCCAGTAGAATCCGAGTCCTGCATGGAACGCAGGGCAAAGACACTGTTCAGCTCCAATCCAGGGATGGGCGGTCGAATGGGGGCCGCGCCGGTGGCCAGGATCAGCCTGTCGTAGCTCTCCGAGTAGACTTCCTGAGTGGCCAGATTGCGCATCGACACTGTCTTTTGAACTCGATCAATGGACTCAACCTGAGTCCGGGTGCGCACATCCAATTGGAAGCGCTCCCGCAAGCGCTCCGGAGTGGTGACCAGCAAGTTTTCTCGCTCCGTGATCACCCCGCCCAAATAGTAGGGCAGTCCACAATTGGCGAAACTCACCTCGGGTCCCCTCTCGACCAGAAGGATGGTCGCCTCCTCCATTTGCCTGCGCAAACGAGTCGCCGCCGAGGCCCCCGCGGCCACACCTCCCACAATAATGACCTTCATCGCTCCACCTTTCCATCCGACGACATTCGCGGCGGAATTATTATGATTTTCATTACGAGAGCCCGATGAGAAGGGCCAGAGCGTAGATCACCGGCTTTGGGTGAGGGAGCAGACGACCTGGTTGATATCGCAACTGACCTGATTGTAGGGAAGGCGAGACAACATCTTGGCCATACCGCAGGTATCGGTGAGGCCGGAGAAAGTCAGACCAGTCCCCACCAGGACAGGAACGACCAGAAAGCTCGGGTGAACAAACCTGGCTAGCACGGATCCAGAAACAACCAGCAGCCCGGCGGCGATCCGGACCTGTCGTTCCATCGAAATTCGGGTCTGCCCCCGCTGGACAGCGTGCCCCTCGGCCTGCCAGCGTTGAATTCCCCCCTCCAGCAGATGGAGATTCTCCATCCCGGCTTGGCGTAGGGTGGCCTCCGCTTGCCGGGCCCGGTTTCCAGATTGGCAGACCAGGACCACGGGGGCGGTCAACTTTCGAATCTCGTTTCGGTGCGCTGACAACTGATCCAATGGGACGTTATAAGCGCCCTGAATATGGGCACCCTCGAACTCTCCAGGCGTGCGCACATCCAGCAGGCGTGCGGCCGGATTTTCTTGCAAGAGTTCTTGCACCGTGTGAGGACTGAGAACAGGTTCGTACATAGGGGTTCCTTCCGGGGCTAGATTGCCATTTTGCTCGTTGGGGCAGCCTGATCAGTCGTTGCTGAGCAGAACCTTCAGGGCCCCTTTTTTCGAGGCGTTCCCAAAGGTGTCATAAGCCTCCATCATGTCAGAAAGTTTGAATCGGTGGCTGACCAGTTTGGTGGCATCGAGACGACCCGACTCCACCATGCGCAACAGCATCGGTGTGGTGATGGTGTCCACAAGTCGCGTGGTCAGTGTGATGTTCTGGGACCAGAGCTTGTCCATATTCAGCTGCACCGGCTTGCCGTGCACGCCAATGTTAGCCAGGTGTCCACCGGGCGCCAGGATTGACTGGCAGATGTTGAAGGTTGCTTCTATCCCGACCGCTTCTATCGCCACATCCACGCCTGCGCCGCCGGTCAAGTCCATGATCTTCTTCGCGGCATTTCCGTCCGAACTATCGATAACTTTGGTCGCTCCCAGCGAAAGGGCCACCTCCAGGCGGTTTGCATCCATATCGACGAGAATGATCTCAATAGGTGAATAAAGTTGGGCGGTCAGCAGGGCTGAAAGGCCTACCGGACCGGCCCCCACGATGGCCACTACATCGCCTGGCTTCACTTTTCCGTTGATCACGCCGCATTCGTGGCCCGTGGGTAGAATGTCGCTAAGCATGGTGCCGGCCTCTTCATCAACCTTGGCTGGAAGGGCATAAAGGCTGCTGTCAGCATAGGGAATTCTGACGTACTCGGCCTGTGTTCCGTCGATCTTGTGACCGAGAATCCAGCCACCCGTAAGGCAGTGGGAATACGTCCCTCGGCGGCAGAAGCTGCAGCGGCCGCAGGAAGTGATGCACGAGATGATGACCCTATCGCCTTTGCGAAAGCAAAGCACACTCGATCCAACTTCTTCTACCACGCCCACCCCCTCGTGCCCGAGAATCAGGCCGTGGGCTGCCGCGGGGACGTCACCTTTCAGAATGTGAAGAT
>JALHOV010000533.1 GCA_022842865.1 Vulcanimicrobiota bacterium
TATTCGCCGTTCTTGAGCCCACACTGGCGCAGCACCTGTTCGCTGGTCAGCGTCTCGGTGCCCGCCACGTAGAAGCGCTGAACCTGAAAAAGGCTGCTGGTAAAGAGGATTGCCTGGGCCAGCAGAAAGACCAGCACCAGGAAACAATGCCGGGAACTTACCGACCAGGAAGGCAGCTGAAAGCTGTTGGCTTTGGCGCGATGGGCGCGTTGGCGGCGCGGCCGGGGTAGCGGTCGGGCCGAGGTCATTCGTGAATTCGGTTGCACAGCGGGTCGTAGCAAAGCCTGTCCATGTTGGTGAATTAAATTCAATTTCCTGCTGTTGGGCCAGGAATTTCTGAATCCGAGGACCATGCCCGGCAAAAGCGAAAAGCTCGGCGTGTTTCCTTGGCTTTTCGGCTTCCTCCAGAGAATCGGTCGTTCTCTGATGCTGCCCGTTTCGGTGCTGCCGGTGGCCGGCTTATTGTGCGGCCTGGGGAGCCAGAAATACCCTTTCATTCCAGAGATTGTGACCAAGGTGATGAACCAGGCCGGTGGTTCCATTCTAATGAATTTGCCTTTGCTGTTTGCTCTGGGTGTCGCCCTGGGACTGGCGGACTACGAAGGGGTGGCGGCGGTCGCGGCGGCGGTCGGTTACTGCGTGATGCTGGCCAGTCTGGGAGCGCTGGCCGCCTTCCAGGGCCACAAACTGGAGCCGGTACTGGGAATCCCCACTCTGCAGACAGGGGTTTTTGGGGGAATTCTGGTCGGCTTGCTGGCGGCCGGGGTGTACCGCCGCTTTTACCGCCTCGAGCTGCCAGCCTACCTCGGCTTTTTCGCCGGCAAGCGCTCCGTGCCTATCGTGACCGGCGTGGCTTGTTTATGCCTGGGCGCTCTGCTCAGCCTGCTCTGGCCGCCGGCCCAGGGGGTGATCCAGCAAGCCGCCGACCGGGTGGCCAACGACAACCCGGCCGTTTCGGCCGGCATCTGGGCGGTGGTGAATCGGGCCTTGATACCTTTCGGTCTGCATCACATTTGGAACAACCCGTTCTTTACGCTCATCGGCTCTTTTCGGGACCCGGCCACCGGCGCCATCATCCATGGCGACATCAACCGGTTCCTCAGCCACGATCCCAGCGCCGGTCTCTTGGGCGGTGGCTACCTTTTCTCTTTATGGGGTTTGCCCGCGGCTGCCCTGGCCATGTACCAATGCGCCCGATCGGAGCGCAGGAAAGAAGTGGGCGGCTTACTCTTCTCGGGAGCGCTTACCTCAATTCTTACCGGGATTACCGAGCCCATCGAGTTCTCGTTCCTGTTCGCGGCGCCCTTGCTCTATGGGCTGCACTCGCTGCTGGCGGGAGTGGCCTGCTGGTTGATGGTTACCCTGGGGGGACACTTGGGCATCACTTTTTCCTTCGGATTGATCGACTACATCGTGCTCTTTCCCCTGCACACGCGCCCCTGGCTGGTGTGGGCGCTGGGGCCATGCTTCGCGCTGGCCTATTATTTGCTCTTTCGCTGGGCTATCCTGACCTTCGCACTGGCCACCCCCGGGCGCGAGCCATCGGCGCTGATGCAGGCTCTGGGAGGTCGAGATAACTTGCTGGACTGGCAGTTGACGGCCGGTCGCCTGCGTCTGCAGCTGAAAAATTCGAGTGCTCTCCAGGTCGATGGAATGGCGGGCGTGCGAGGAATGCAGTGCCTGCCTGATGGGATCGTGCATCTCCTATTGGGTCCGGAGTTTGACCTTCAGCCCTGGGAACGAAGCCACTGAAGGGTGGCCTGGCGCCCCGATTTGGACTCGAACTCTAGAATGGACTCGATGGATCGTCCAAAGGTGTAGTGCTTGAGCTTGAGCAACCGGTCGGCTTCGGCGCTGCCTTTCAAAAAATGAAATTCCACCCAGCGGGCCATGCCTTCGCGCAGGCTCAGATTCTGGGTGAGAAAACTGGCTTCGCGCTGAAAGGCGTGGACCAGCTCGTGAGCCACCAAGGATTTAAAACGGCCCCGTGTCAGTCCAGGTTTTACCCACATCTGATGGGCGGAGTTGCCCTTGAAGTCCACCACTTGATGGCGAGCCATATTGCCCTCGGGATTGTAGACCATAGCTTTCCAGCCTTGAGCGGGAGGTGCCTTCAGTTCCAACAGGATGGGCCAGCTCAGTTCGATGTTGAAGTCGCGGCTGAGTTGGGTGCGCACTTCGGCCAGGGCCAGCTTGGCCTGAACCCCGTTGTCGATGGTGGCGGCGGTGTTGAATGCGCTGGTGGTGATGCGAAACTGGCTCTGGCCAAAGAAGGCTCGCTCGATGGCGCGGCTTACCTCTGTAAAGACGTGAGCCAGCCATTGCGCCACCGCCATGCTTATTCTGCCTGCTCGATCACAAAGGTGAAATGATCGGGGACTCGTTCATCCCACAGCTTTCGTTTCCAGCGCTTGCCGTCGACGCTTTCCTTTTCAAAAGCTCGGGTCAACTCGGCTTCCGTCCAATTCTGCAGGTGGGTTAGCGGGGGGCAGAAGCACATCAGCGGAGTTTCGGTATAGAGAGGAGCACCCACTTTGCCACAACGCAGCATTTCGCGCAGGCAGCGACTGAGCACATCGTTGACCAGGTGCTCAAAGATATCGAAGGCCATAAAAAAGTCAAAGAAGTTGTCGGAAAAGGGAAGCTCCAGGATGTCGACTCGATGGGTTTCGATGGTTCCAGGAAGCTCTCGAAGCGCAGCCAGCTTTTTCAAAGTCACCAGCGAGGATTCCGCCAGGTCGCAAGCATGGATGCGGCGATGGCCGTATTCACTGAGCGTCAGGCAGATGCGTCCCCAGCCGCAGGCCAGATCGCAGCCCTGCAGTTCCTCGCCTGAGGCTAGAAAAGGCTCCAGGTAAAGATGAGGTGCCTGCATCTGGAGGACGACCTTCCAGTAAGGCAAGTCGCCGCGTCCCACCGCTCCGCGCTCGCATTTGCGTGCCCACTCCAATCGTGCCCGGGCCATTTCTTCCAGGTCCGCATAGAGCGGCGCCATATAGGGTCGCAAATCCACATCGTCGGGTGGAAAGAAACCGATGGCGTCCATCAAGCAAATGAAAAGCGGACTTTGCCAGAGCACCCCGACCAGCTCCTGGTTCGAGGGGTCGGGTGATGGCACCAATTGGAGACGTCGCCACTCGTCCAATTCGCTATGAACCACCGCCTCGGGCAATGCCTCTAACAGCAGCGAGGCCCTTGTGTGCAGCTTCTTGGTGGCAAAAGCCGGCACAAAATTGCCCCAGAGTTGTTGGCAAAAGCTTTCCAGTCCGGGCAACTCAGTGAAAGCCTGAGCAAGAGTGATGGCCATCGTCGCGGTCATTTCGCCGCGCTTGCAGAGGGCCCCCCCACCGATTCGTGGAAACGCCGCTCGATGGGTGGGGTCTGTGATTTGTCTGTGGGACAGCTGCTGGAGGAGTGGAGCCGGCGCTGTCCCGACAAGTTAGCTCTGGTGGCTGCTGGCCGCCCACTGACTTTCTCGCAGCTGCAGCAGCGCGTTGAGTTCGTGGCCGGCGCTTTGTACCGTTTAGGCATCAAGCGCGGCGACCGCGTGGCAGTCTGGCTCAACAATCGACAAGAGTGGATTGAGCTCCAGTTCGCGCTGGCCCGTCTGGGAGCTATCCTGGTCACCGTCAACACGGCCTTTCGCAGTCAGGAATTGGATTATCTACTGCGCCAGTGCCAGGCGCGTGCACTGGTTTATATGCAGGGAACGAACTGTCTGAGTTTTGTCGAGGAGGTGGCCGGGCTGAGCTATCGACCCGAGTTCATGATTTTCGTCGACCGTGCGGTTCCTTCCGATGCCGTCGATTACCACGCCCTGCCCTCGGGCCCGGTAGAATGGCCGAGTATCGGTCTGGACGAGTGCATCAACATGCAGTATACCTCTGGCACCACCGGCTTTCCCAAGGGGGTTCGCCTGACCAGCCGCAACATCGTCAACAACGGTTACTGGCTGGGACGAGGGCTCGGCTACTCCCCGGAGGACAGGCTTTGCCTGTGCGTGCCGCTTTTTCACTGCTTCGGCTGCGTGATCGGTGTGCTGGGCGCCTACACGCACGGAGCCAGTTTGCATCTGGTGCCGAGCTTTGATCCGCTGGCCGTTATGGAAACCGTTCAAAACGACCGCTGCACGGCTCTTTACGGTGTTCCCACCATGTTTTTGGCCCAGTTGGAACACCCGGAATTCGCCCGCTTTGATTTTTCCAGCTTGCGCACCGGGGTTATGGCCGGTTCCCTGTGCCCGGAATCGCTTATGCTTCGCGTCATCGAGCGCATGAATCTGAAAGAGATGACCATTGCCTATGGGCTTACCGAAGCCTCGCCGGCCATCACGCAAACTCTACCAGACGACCCCCTGGATCTGCGCACCCAGACGGTCGGCCGGGTGCTACCCGAGCTGGAAGTAGAAGTCCGTGATCCAGCCAGCGGCAAAGCGCTGGGGCCCAATGAACTGGGTGAGTTGTGCGTGCGTGGCTACAACGTGATGCAGGGTTACCACGACGACCCGGAGGCGACCGCCCGAGCGGTGGACAGCCAGGGGTGGCTGGCGACCGGTGACCAGGCCTCCGTGTGCCCTCGCGGTTATGTGCGCATTACCGGGCGCATCAAGGACATCATTATCCGGGGTGGGGAGAATGTCTCGCCGAAAGAAGTCGAAGACCATCTACGCTCTCATCCGTCGGTTTTGGATGCGGCCGTGTACGCGTTGCCACACCCTAAGTATGGCGAAGAAGTGGCTGTGGCGATCCGTCTGCGTCCTGGCCAGCAGGCCGGCGAGCAGGATCTAAAGGAGCACTGTCAGGGGCACTTGAGCTACTTCAAGATCCCCAGCAACTGGCGCTTCGTGGCTGAGTTTCCGCTAACCGCTTCCGGAAAGATTCAAAAGTTCGTGCTGCGACAATTGCATCAAGGCGAGCTTGGGGCGCAGGGCTGAAAATGACGGCAGGGAATGAAGCGCCATGCGTAAGACTTTCATTTGGCTGCTGCTGACCGCCTTAGGATTCGCCCATTCCGTCGATTATCAGGTTGATTCCTCCCCAGCCATCGTGGTCACTGCTCGCTTCGCCGACGAAGATGTGGCCAGCTATTCCCCCTTCGAGGTGTTCCGGCCCCAAGAAAAAATCGCCTTTCAGACCGGGCGCACGGATCAGCTCGGCCGAGTGGTTTTTGCGCCCGACAAACCGGGCACCTGGCTGGTCAAGGTGCAGGCCGAATCCACCCACGGATTGCACGGCATCTCCGTGCCCGTCGAAGTGGGTCAGAATGCCGTCATTGTCAACTACAAAAGGCCCCTGGTAGCCACCCATACCAAGCTGCTGGTGGGAGTGTCCCTGTTATTCGGTTTCTTTGGCTTGCTCTCGCTGTTTCGCAAAAATCAAGCCGTCAAGCCGTGACGTTAGATCGGAAGAGCG
>JALHOV010000534.1 GCA_022842865.1 Vulcanimicrobiota bacterium
CCTGGGCCTGGCATCCCCCGGTCACGGCCTCTGACCCCAACGAGTTCCCCTTGGAGGCCACCATTGATGACCACCGAGGGGGGACGGCTACTCTCTCCGGCTTGATTTCGGGCAACGGTTCTTTCCGTATCTTGCGACCCGGCAAGCTGGCCTTTCGACGCGGTGTGGATGTTTGGGTTTCCAACTGGGACGGCTCCGACCCGGTCATCGTCGCTAGAGGGCTTGATAAACCCCGCTGGAATCACGGCGGCAACGCCATCGTCTGCCGCAACGGGACGACCGGCCTGGCTGTGGTGACTCCCGACGGCCGCCGGCGGACCGATGTTTGCAACCTCACCGGCGCTACCTGGGTTAGCCCGGGCAGCTTCAACCGTTACGACAACCAGATTATATTGGCCAGCGAATCGGGCGGAACGGTCAGCGTGGGCGAGATCAACCCTTGGGATGCGGCGCAGACGCCCGCGGCCTGGCCGGACCCGACCAACTTACTGGCCAACTTTCCGGCCGGCTCTCATCCAGTGGTGGACTGCAACCCGGCAGACAGCAATCAGGTCATCCTGTCACGTTCGGACGGAAACATTGGCACCATGGTCATCCTGGACCGATCGGAAACCGCCAATTCGCAGGTGCTGACTTTGAATGGCAGCGAGGCGAGTTACTGTCCTAATGGTGAGATCGTCTTTCGTTCGGCCGACGGGCAGATCGCACGGGCGGCCGTGACCGCCACCGCGCCGGGCCCTACTGCCAGTGTCAGCAACGGCCATTTTCCGCGAGTGGCCGGGGCGGACGGTCGGGCCGTGGTCAGCGGCGATGACGGCGGGCCCAACTGTATTCTCTTCATGGATGGAAACAATCTGACTGGCCCCCTGAGGCTTTTTAGCTTTCCCGAGCCGACCAGCGACCCGGACTGGGCAGATTAATTGTTACAAAGTGGCAACAACTAGCCCGCGCGTTTTTCTATCCCTTGCCTCGGGGGAACTAAGATAGAACCAGAGCTACAGAGTAAGCCAGTCAGAGGAGCAAGTGACGATGAATATTCAGAACTTTTTTTCAACCCCGGCCATTCAATATGTCCGTCCGATGGGCCAACCGGTCCTCCCCACGGTCCGTCCCGTGGAACCTGTCGAGACTCCGGCCGCTCCCGCCGTTGAGCCTCAAGTGGCTCTCAAGTCCTGGCTCTCTCAGTATTCCAACGGCCGTGACCAGGGTCTCTATGAGCGAGTCAGCGCCGACCCTAGCTCCGAAGGTACGCTCTTTCGCCGCGGGCTGATGATCTCTGGCGTGGTTTCGCTGGCCTAGCAAACAGGGCACATGTTCGAGCATGCTGCTCGATCGCCGTGGGCGAGCCCTGACCACCCTCCGGCTTTCGGTGACCGACCGGTGCAATTTGCGTTGCACTTACTGTATGCCCGAGGCGCACTATACCTGGCTGGAAAAGCCGCACCTGCTCAGCTTTGAGGAGCTGGCCCGAGTGGTGCGGCTTTTGCGCGTACAGGGTCTCGAGAAGGTCCGTATCACCGGTGGCGAGCCCCTTTTGCGTCAGGAGCTGCCCAAGTTGGTGGGCATGCTGGCTCAGAGTGGTGTTCCGCAACTGGCCATGACCAGCAACGGCGTGCTCCTGGAGAAGCACGCTGTTGCGCTGCGAGAAGCGGGCCTGCAGCGTCTGACGGTCAGTCTGGACACCTTGCGGCCCGAGGTTTTCTCCCGGCTGGCCCAGCGTTCGGAGCTGGACAAGGTGCTTTCCAGTCTTCGCCTGGTAAGCGGGCTGGCTTTTGAGGATTTTAAGATCGATACCGTGGTCGTGCGCGGAGTCAACGAGGAAGAACTTTTGGAGCTGGTCCGTTTTGCCGGGCAGCTGGGAGCGGAAATCCGCTTTATCGAGTATATGGACGTGGGCGGCGCCACCCGCTGGGAGCCTGGTCTGGTGGTCTCTCAAGAGGAGATTCTCGAGAGGCTGCGTTCCAGCTATGGTTCGGCTCAACCCCTGCCTGGTCGAGGTTCGGCTCCGGCGGAACGCTTCCAGTTGGGCAACGGGCAGGTGGTCGGGGTGGTGGCATCGGTTACGCATCCCTTCTGTGCCGACTGCGACCGCTTGCGACTGACTGCCGATGGACAGTTGTTGCTCTGCCTTTACGCCAGAACCGGCCTGGACCTGCGCGAGATTTTGCGATCCGGCGCCGGGGACGAAGAAGTCAGCCAGCGCATCGGCGAGTTCTGGATGGGCCGCCAGGATCAAGGTGCGGTGGATCGAACCCGGGTGAGCCAGCGGTCCGGCTACGTAAGTTTGGAAGAGCTGCGCGCCGATCCACGTTTGGAGATGCACACTCGAGGTGGCTAGTAAATCAAAAGGGATTAGCGCTCGTCGTGAACGCGAGCGGGAGGCATTGCGCTTGAGTATCTTGGAAGCGGCCCGTGAGTTGTTTCGCCAGCAAGACTACAGCAGCGTTACCTTGCGAAAGATAGCGGAGCGAATCGAGTATTCTCCGACGACCATTTACCTCTACTTCAAAGACAAACACTCCCTTGTCATGGAGTTGATTGCGGAAGGCTTCGAATTGCTGCGCCAGCGCATGCTTAGCGGCCAGACCGCAGATCCGGTCGAAACCTTGAAGCGCTCCTCGCTTGAGTATCTGCGCTTCAGTCAGGCGGAGCCGCATTATTATCGGCTGATGTTTCAGCTGGAGGATCATGAACTCAACGAGCGCTGCCGAGAAAACGACCAGCGCCTATCCGAAAGCTGCTTTGTCTTTCTGACCGAGAACATCGGGCGCTTGCGTCAGGCGGGTCAGCTTCGCCCCGATTTGAGCGACTTGACGGTCGCCCATCTGCTCTGGTCGGGACTGCATGGAGCGGCTTGCCTGGATCTGGCCAATCTGCTCGACCGGCTGCCGGACGGCGAGCGGGCCGTGTTTTTTGAGCAAGTGGTGGAACGTCTGGCCCACAGTCTTACAGCAGGGCCATCCTGAAGGCCGCGCGAAACCGGCCAGGATGAAGGATCAAGTTTGTTGGGTCACGGGCGCTTCGGCGGGAATTGGGCGCGCGGTGGTGCAGCGCTTCGCCGAGGCAGGGGCCAGGGTGTTGGCCATGGCGCGGCGCGAGGATCGGTTGCTCGAGTTGGCCGAACAATTTCCGGAGCAGGTGCGGGTGTTGGTCTGCGACGTCACCGACGAGGAAAAGCTGCGCCGCTCTTTATCGGAGCTCCAGTCGCCCTTCCACGAACCGACCATCCTGGTTAACAATGCCGGAGCGGCCTTTGGTCTGGAGATGGCCCAGGCGTCGCGTTGGAGCGATTGGCAGCGCATGATCGACCTCAACGTCACCAGCCTGG
This sequence comes from Vulcanimicrobiota bacterium, assembly GCA_022842865.1. Lineage (GTDB taxonomy): Bacteria > Vulcanimicrobiota > Xenobia > Xenobiales > JADMJV01 > JADMJV01. The sequence continues at coordinate 3,329 of JALHOV010000534.1, forward strand.
TGTGTCTGACTCACTATGTCCTGCCGGGAATGGTCGAGCGCAACCGCGGACACATTTTGAACCTGGGTTCGGTGGCCGGAACCTATCCCTACCGCGGGGGTCAGGTCTACGGAGCCAGTAAGGCGTTTGTTGAGCAGTTTTCGTTGGGGCTGCGCTGTGACTTGCTGGGCAAGCAGGTGCGCGTCACCAACATCGAGCCGGGCGCGGTGCAGTCTGAGTTTGCTACGGTTCGCTTCGAAGGTGACAGCGAGAAGGCTGCCAAAGTCTACGAGGGCTTCCAGCCCTTAACTCCTGCAGATATCGCCGAAACCGTTTTCTGGTGTGCAGCGCTGCCCGCCCACGTGAACATCAATCGTCTGGAGGTCATGCCCGTGATGCAGGCCTCGGCGGGCTTTGTCTGGCATCGGGATGACCCTTGATGAGTGGCTGGAGCATTATCCCGAAAGCCCCTTAGGCGTACTGGTCGGACTACTGAACCAATTGCGCGAGGGTGAGCGGGACTATGAGTCCTTTGAGCAGTCGCTGGACGTTTTCGACGAATTTTTGCAAGAGTGGGCGCAGTCAGTGACCGAGCAAGACGCCGAGGGCGAGGTGTCACAAGGGCTTTTGCGCGCCCTCCAGGGGCTGGCGGATTCCGCCGCCGGACTCAGGGACTACGCCGAAACCGGCGATGAGGAGATCGCCGATGCTTCCATGGCTCAAGCCGTGGAGTCGCAAGAATTGCTGCTGGAAATGTTGGAGCTCAGTCAAGAAGCTTTTTGAATCCAATTCAAAGTTAACCAGGATGTGTTCGATAAACATGGTATTCCAATCGAACAAACTGGTGTTCTTGTTCAGGGCTTTGACCCTCTCAAGTAACGCCACAGGTTTCCTGGAGGCTCTCAGTGACACCATCTGCCAAGAGGGGGGTCCTAGGGGGAGACGCAGTCCCCCCTAGATCCCTGGACATAGTCGGTCTCAACGTAGACAGTCCGCTGTCCCTGCCCAAGGATCGCTTGCTGCAATTGTTGCAAGGGTGTCTAGAGAGCCAGACGATTGAAGAACTGCGCACCCGGCTGCTGCTCGTCAAAGAACTGCAGCCCGGTCGCGGTAAAAGAGCGGGGAATACACCAGAAGTTGTGACGGTGAAGTTCGGACTCTGGCATGATCAGCTGCGCCAGATTCGCGAGTCCAAGTCGCTGGAGCGCGGACGCCATTACCTCAAGCGCATGATCAAGAGCTTTGACGAGGTCAAAACGCCGAGCTTTTCGGACATCAATCTGTGCCGCTGGCAAGAATATGATGACCTCTGGACCGACAGCCTCTGGAACATCGAGCGCCGCGACCGCAGCGGACAGCATTCGGGCCACTATTGGGGTAACTTCGTTCCTCAGATTCCCCATCAGTTAATGCGCCGCTTTACCAAGGCCGGCGATTGGGTGCTCGATCCGTTCCTGGGAAGCGGCACCACATTAATTGAAGCCCGACGACTGGGCCGGAACGCTCTGGGAGTGGAGTTGCAGGAGTCGGTGGCCCAGGAAACCTGGGCGCGCGTGCAGCGCGAAGACAATCCTCACAAAGTGCAGTCGGTCGTGCGCCAGGGCGACTCCTCCTCGGTGGATTTCCGCTCGCTGCTGGACCAGCATCAAATTCCCTCGGTCCAGCTGGCCGTGCTGCATCCCCCTTACCACGACATCATTCGCTTCTCCGATCAGCCCGAGTGTTTGTCCAATCAGGGCGATGTGAATGCCTTCGTGGAGGGCTTCACTCGGGTGGTGGCCGGCGTCTCCAAAGTGTTGCAGAAAAAACGTCATCTGGCCGTGGTCATCGGTGACAAATACGCCGGTTCGGAATGGGTGCCGCTCGGATTTTTGACCATGCAGCGGATTCTCGAGCTGGATTTTAGCCTGAAGAGCATTGTCGTCAAGAATTTCGAGGAGACCCTGGGCAAACGCAGTCAGCGCGAACTCTGGCGTTACCGCGCTTTGGCCGGCGGCTTCTACGTGTTCAAACACGAATACGTCTTCTTGTTCCAGAAGAAATGAGCGTAGAAGAGATCCTGGCCAAACTGGAGGCCACCTTCCAGCA
>JALHOV010000535.1 GCA_022842865.1 Vulcanimicrobiota bacterium
GCTCCAGCCGTGACGGACGGCTCGGACGGTCTCGGGAGGGCCGGCCAATAGCAACGCGCCGCAGTTCTCCAGTTCCTGGCCACGCTGATCCAACTTTAGTGCCGAGAACACTCGCACGGCCAGTTGCGGGCGATGCCGTTGCAAGACCTGGCTCAGTCGCAGCCGCTGTCCGGTCAAGGTCGTGTCCACCACGATCACCGCCGGTTGATTTTGGATTTCCAGGTCCCAAGGGGTGAGTTCCCAGTCGTAGCACACCGACTCGAACCAGGCCACGTCGCAGGGGCCTTCGTGCCGCAGCACCTGGCGCAGAAAGGAGGTCTCGAAATAGGCCGCCTGCGACTGCACTCGGGGCATCAAGAGCGAAAGCGCGGAGAGAGCGGCCATGGCGCTGGAGAAGAGCATGGGATGCAAGTCCCAGCCCTCTGGCGCTTCATCGTAGGCCAGCAGGCGCTTTTCCAGGTCCGCTAGCGGTGCCGGTCGGCTGCGGTCGGCTTGCGCCAGCGTGCGCAGGCGCCAGCGCACCAATTCCTTCAGATAACCGGCTTCGGCGCCTTGAAAATTTGGAGGGGTGGGCCAGACCCGGGGAGGGGGGAGTGGGGCTCGGGCTGTCTCGCCGCCGGGTGGAGCACAGCTTTCCCAGAGCCGCGCGTAGCTCAGGCCGACTCCCAGCACGGAACGCACTCGCCGCGACAGTTCGGCGGCCATGGCCGTGCTGGAGAGGCCGGGCTGTTGGGAAATTCGACCGTAGAGGCTCAAGCTGCAGGGCTGGCAGTCGACCAACGCCGGTTCAGGTTGGACGACGATCAACAGCCAGCCCTGGTATTGCTCCCAGAACTCGGCCTCAGGGACGTGGTCAAGCACTACGGCCCCGCTGGTGAGGAGAGCTAAATCCTGGTCGGCGCCCAGCAAGAAAAGCTCGGCCCGACGATGGCTGAGGCTGCCGGCCATGGTTTGGCGACGCCGGGCCCAGGACCATCGCCCGGGCGCCAGGCACTCCAGCAACGCTTCCAGTTCCGCGTAGCGGGGATTGTCCCAGCAGCGAACGCTCAGCGGGCGTTCCAACAGGTCGCGCAGGCTGGCCAGCAGGGTGGCGAAGGCCCCTCCCCAGCTGCAGCACACCACTTTCTCGGCTTCCCAGCCCAGGGGCGCCTCCAGTTGTTCCAGGGGCTGGGGCCACAGGCTGCGTTCATAAGTGTAGAGCGCCTGGCCGCCGGGAAGCGGTTTTTTTTGAGCGTAAAGAGGGGAGCGCAGTAACCGGCGGGAGGCGGCCAGAGCTCTGGCATGTCGCTGGAGATCCATTAGGACCCGCTTCGGCGCGGGAGGACCTGCAGCCCTGGCAAGGGAACCTGGGCTTATGCATTTGAGCGCCGAACCTTTCCACAAGCTGGACGCATTTTTAGCGCGTCGCTTCGAGAATCTATTTCCCGAAGGGCTGTCCTGGGACTCTCTTGGAGTCGAACGTCTTCTGCAAGCCAATTTCAGCGCTTGCCTCAACCCCTTGCTCAAGCTGCTGGGGGAACCGCTGCCCTCCTTGCAAAGGGCCTTTCTGGCCCAGGTTTCTTTACAGGGGGCCATCATCCCGGGCACCGACTTGCGCGAGGCCAACCTCGAAGAAGCCAATCTAGAAGACGCCAACCTGAGTCGCTCCGACTTGCAGGGGGCCAATCTGCACGAAGCGCGCTTAATCTGGACCAACCTGCGTCTGTGTAATTTGCAGGGCGCCAATCTCAGTGTTTCCGCCTGGGTCAACGGCTTGCTCGATGGTGCCGATCTGACCGGCGCCAACCTGGAGAACGCCTCCCTGCTCCGAGCCGTGGCCACGGGCGCGGTTCTGGCCCAGGCCAATTTGCGCCAGGTGGACTTGAGCTGGTCGAATCTGGTGTTGGCTGATTTTCAATCGGCCGACCTGCGGAACGCCAATCTGCGCGGCGCCAACCTGCGAGGCGCCAATCTCAACGGCGCTGATTTGAGCGGCGCCAACCTGGCCGACACCATTCTTAGCGAAGCTCGGCTGGAGGGCGCGGTTTTGCCCGAGGGCTGGGCCGACATCTGCCTGGCAGGCCCCTAGTCTATCCGAGAACACTCAGTTTCAGGCTGTAGGAAAGGCATGTCCAGCCGGTCAGGCAGGCCATCCAGAAAATGGGCTTGGGCAGGGTAGACCGGTGGATCAGGATGAGCGTGGAAATCAGGGCGCTGAGCGGGCCGAACATCAGCATGCCCTTCAATCCCGCGTAAAATCCCATGGGAGCCGCCGGAGCGAACCAGACGGTGTAGCCGCAGCAAGTGAGCAGAGACCAGAGCAGAAACGGCCATAGTCGTCTGTCGCGAATTCCCCGCAAGTAGGCGAGGTGAGTGAGCGAGACGACTGCGATGCTGATCCACTGCCAGTTATTTTGCAGCGGATCCATTTTTGTGTGCAGGCGGCAGGGGTGACCGTCCAGGGCTTCTACCAGGATGCAAAGGATGGGTACAAGGGTGCCGGCTATGACTAAATAGGCGGTGGCGAACGGGTTTTTTTGCGGCGGAACTTCGTTCTGGTCAGTGACGGCGCCCAGCGGATGACTCATGACCTAAATGATAGCGCCGCTTGCGTGGCAAATCTGTGACAAAGGTCCAGGTTTCCTCGGGGCTTGTTCGGGGCACAAGCTGTGATTATCGAAAACTGAGGATTTGTCTTGTCTATCACCTTTGCCGAACTCGGCCTGACCCCCCAACTGGCCGAAGCCGTTCTGGCGGCCGGCTACGAAACACCCACTCCCATCCAGGAGCGAGCCATTCCGGCGTTGCTTTCCGGTAAGGATGTGATTGGTCAGGCGCAGACCGGCACCGGAAAAACGGCCGCTTATGGCTTGCCGCTGCTGCAGGGAGTCCAGGCCCCGGGCCCGATCCAGGCCTTGATTTTGACCCCTACCCGTGAGCTGGCGATTCAGGTGCAAGATCAGTTGCACACCTGGTCCAAGCAGGTGCGTTCGCTGGCCGTCTATGGCGGCCAGCCCATTCCCGTCCAGTTCAAGGCTTTACGCCAGGGGGTGCAGGTGGTGGTAGCCACTCCCGGTCGCTTGATCGACCATTTGGAGCGTGGATCCATCGAGTTGTCGAGCTTGAAGTACTGCGTGCTCGACGAGGCCGATGAGATGCTTGACTTCGGGTTCGAGGAAGAGCTGAACCGGATTTTGGAGCAGGTTCCCAGTGGTTGCCGTATGGCCCTGTTTTCGGCCACTTTTCCGACCAAGATCAAGCAGCTGGCCGGCCGCCATATGGCGGAGGCACAGAAGATTGAGATCCAGGCCACTCAGCGCACCGTTTCGGCCGTTGAGCAATACTACTGTCTGGTCCGCCCGGGCAAAAAGGCGCGCAGTCTGGGGCGTATTCTGGATCATCAGGACCCGGGACCGTCGCTGGTTTTCTGCCGCACCCGTCTGGAAACCCAGCAGTTGACCGACGAGTTGCGTCGCCGTGGTTATGCGGCCGAGTGTCTGCATGGCGAAATGGACCAGAGCGAGCGCGAGCGCGTAATGGATCGCTTTAAGCAGAACCAGTGCCGCATTCTGGTGGCCACCGACATCGCCGCCCGGGGTCTGGATGTGGATGGCATCACTCACGTCTTCAACTATGACATCCCGTGGGACGTGGAGCACTACATCCACCGGGTGGGCCGGACCGCCCGCGCCGGTCGCTCGGGCACCGCCATCACCGTCATCGAACCTTCGCAACAGCGCCATTTGCAGCGCATCGAGCGCGAGAGCGGGGCCAAGTTCCAGCCCTACGCCGTGCCGACCATGGAGCAGATCTCCACCGGGCGCATGAAGCGTTTCGCCGAGCGCATTCGCCAGCAGCTAGAGGACCCGACCTGTCAGGATCAGCTGCCGCTGGTGCAGGACCTTTCCAAAAAATTCGATCCCATGGCGGTGGCCGCGGCGGCGCTGCAGGCTCTCTGGCAAGACAGCTACAGCGCCATGGCCGAGGAGGCCGACGAGGATCTGTCGCCGGCCAACAAGTCCTATGTGTGGATGAGCATTTCGGTGGGCCGCCGGGACGGCATGAACCCGGCCGAGTTGTTGCAGACGGTGCACCAGGAGACCGGCTTCGGTAAGATGGAGCTGGGCAAGATCCACATCGAGGACAATCGCACACTGGTGGAGATCCCCTCGGATAAGGCAGATAAGATGATCCTGGACCTGCGCCGCGCCCGCATCAAAGGCAAGCGCGTCAAAGTGGACCTGACCGCGCCTCCCGCCGGGGCGACCCTGGCCCGGGGTGGCCGCAAGCCGTTTGCGGGCAAAGCCAACTTCGAGCAGGGAGCTCCGAGAGGGCCCCGAGAAGGCAACGCCGGGCCCACTGCTCCGCGAGAAGGCAGCGATGGCCCGCGTCCCGCGCGCGAGCGTCCCAGGCGCAACTATGAGCCGGCCGGACAGGCGCTGGCGGCCGTGGAGCAGCCCGCTTTGCGGGAGAAACCAGCCCGATCTTTTGGGGATAAGCCTGCTTTTCGCGAGAAGCCGGCCCGCTCGTTTGGCGATAAGCCGGCCCGACCGGTTGGTGACAAACCCTTTGCGGATAAGCCTTTCCGTGAAAAAAAAGCCAACGGCGACAAGCCCTTCAAGGGGCCCAAAGCGGTAGGCGATAAGCCCTTTCGCGAGAAGCCGCCCAAGGGTTTTCCCAAAGCCGGCAAGCCGGGCAAGCCTTCGGCCAGCGACGGTCGCAAGCCGGCCAACAAAAAGGGCAACAGCGACAAGAAAACCTGGGTAGGCGGCTCGGCCAAGCCTCGCAAGAAGTAAGGCGGAGATTCGTTAACAAGTTCGCAGCCTACGGCCCCCGCCCGGGGGCTAAACTGGCTGTGGACGATGATTACCCAGACCCCTTTCAGCCAGGCCATTCGCGACCGCTTCAGCGGTTGGTCCCAGGGACGCTCCAGCCTGAACCCCAGTGACCTGGAGAAGCTTTTTGCGGATCCAAAGGTGAGCGGGGAAGAGCTGGCTTTGGTAGCTGCGGCCAGAGAGCTTGGTCAAGATCTCAGTCCGGCCGTTTTGGACCAATACGAGCAGACCGGTGGGGTCAAGGCCTTAGAAGCGCGCTATCGCGACAACCTGGAGCGATTACAGACGCCGCGCGCCCTTTTTCCTAAGGGTGGACCGGATTTCACTGCTGTGGTGCAGGGCAAGGAGCAGAACTGTGTACTCACCTCCACCTGTATTTCTCTGGCCCAGCAGCGCCCCGAAGCGCTTACGCAGCTTCTCTGCGAAACCGACGGCGGGGTGGTGTTGCGCCTTCCCGGAGAGAAAGAGCGGTGTGTAGCCATGCCGACAGACCGCGAGCTTCTGACTCATTCTTGCGCCTACCAGAATGGCGCCTGGATGACCATTCTCTCGCGAGAACTGGGCTCGG
>JALHOV010000536.1 GCA_022842865.1 Vulcanimicrobiota bacterium
GGCTAGAGAAGTTGCTGACATAGTCGACGGCCATCTCGCCAGCCACCACTGCCAAACAGAACAGAGCCGTAACCGGCCAGACCAGTGCGGGGTCGTGACTGCGACTAAGCCAACCCCCCAGCACGGCGCAACCGGAAGTGAAGGCCACGGTCAAAGGGCGATAGCCTCGATAGACCTGGGTGCGGGAGAGTTTATCCTGAATTTCCGCCAGTTGGCTCAGAGCTTGAGAAATTTCCACCAGGTCAGTGTAGTGTACTTACTTTGCGATGTAAAGTGGCTGGAGGGAAATTTTTGACGTCAGCCTGCCTTGGCGCTCAGGTAGTAAGGTTCGGAACCAATCAGGCGCTGTCCGTCGTAGTAACGCGCCACCAGTTTCTCTGGCTGGCTCTCTGGTTTCGAGGCGACCAGAAAACTCCGGCCATCCGGGCTTTGGATGGAGTAGTGCTGGGAAGGAAGGCCTTCGACAGTGCTCCAGTCTACGCGGAAGTTCGGATGGGCCTCGACCAGGGCGGCGTTGGGCTGGAAGTTCACTTCCAGCGGTTGGTCCGGGCGGATGCGGTAACGGTTGATGGCGGACGGCGGGTAGGGCCCAACCTGGTCCCTCACTGCAAAGCTGGCGTCCCGCACCAGAGCCGCCTTCAAGCGCGGCGAGACCTCCTGGAGGGCTGACAGCCGAAAGTCTCCGCTTTGCAGAAACTCCCGAATTTGCGGTAGTTCCACCTGTTCGCGCAGCAGATGGGCGGTCAAGGCGTTCCCTCGGGCGTGGCTGCCCGGGCTCAGACTGACGGTCAGGTCGTTGTGGTAGCTGCGCAGGTAATCCCGGTCCTTACGATAGTTCTCGCCGAAATGCGAATCTGGATTCATCTTGTAGGCGAAGTAGTCGGCCAGTCCTTCGTGCAGCATCTGACCTTCGGGACTGTTCAATGCTTCGGGAGCGCCCGAAGCGGGAAATTGCTGGGCCACCAGTGCGTGAAAGATTTCGTGGTCTACTACGTCCACTGACTCCATGCCCCGGTCTACGAGATTTCTGGCTTCAGGAAAAGATATGGTGGCGGTATCGGCGTTATAACCCGTGGATAAAGTGCCCTTGGCCTCCAGGTCAATCTTCAGCGGTTGGCTTACTGGCCCAAAGTTTTCTTCGAAGAAATCCACGGCTTTTTCGGCCCGCTGTCGCAGGCGTTGCAGTTGCTCGCCGGAAACTTTTCCCGCTCCTTGGATGGACAACATGGCTAGTGCATCGTCACGATGTATCGAGTCGAGCGCATACCGGAGCCGCCGCACTGCTGGCATTTGCCGGAACCGCTGCAGCGATACTCCGGTTCGCCTTTCCAGTCTTTGCCGCTACCTGGGCCCGGGTAATCCTGCTGGCATTTGCCATTGCCGCCGCAATAAACACACTTGTAGGGCGCCCTGGTCAGGTTGTCGAGCAGTTGAAAAGGGGGGGCTTCCTCCGGCGCATGCTGGTGATGGCAGGGAGTAAAAATGTCGTGAAAGTCAGGCAAACTTTCGGCGACCCGAGAAGGCAGCGGGGCCAGGCCGCGGGACAGGGCGATGGGGGAACTTGTACTCATAACGCTGGTCAGCACCCCTTCACTATCCATCCTGAGTCCCATGAAGTGTGTAACGTTTTTGTGAACACTCCCGCTGGGCGGGGAAATCTTAGGGTAATTCGAAAGAGGACCAAGGTCCATGGATTCGTTTCTGAACGATCTCTCAACGGAAGGGCTGCAACTCGAGTCGGGCGTGTTCACTCTTGACCCACGCGCACAGGCCCTCAAATACGGCGTATTCGTGCGTCGCCAACCCTTCCTGCCGATTGCCAAATTGGTCCAGGCAGCGGTGGCCATGGGAGCTCGTTCCGTCGACATCCATTGGAGCGCCCAGGAATGGAAGGTGGAGTTCGAACCCGAGTCGGGTTGCGCCACCGAGTTGGCTGAAACGCTGCAAGGTCTGAAGCGCCCGCTCTCGCGCGGAGTCCAGCATCTGCGTCGAGCTCTGGAAATTACCGAGATCTCCGAAGGAACCGGCTTTCTCTTTGACTTGAGCCTGCCTGATGCGACCCTCGCGGTGGTCGGGCTGCAAAAGGCCAACTCGGGTTGGAATGTGCATCTGTCCGAAGCCGTCTCGAACTTTCGCTGCCGGTTGGTCATGAAGCGCCTGCAAGCGAATACCTGGAAGCCCGAGGCCTTGCGATCGGGGCGAGATCGTTTGCGCAGGTTTCTCACGGAACGCTTCAGCCTCTGCCCTATCCCAGTTTTCTTGAACGAGGTGGGCCTGGAAAGGGGTGACCTGGATGCGATCGCCTGGGCCCGCCTGGGGCCTGCGCAACCGGTCCAATCCCTTTCTCATGTGCTGTATCAGGTGCGCCGCTTCTTCCGCGCTTTTGAAGCCAGTCGACTCAACCCCAACCATCACAGCGGGGTCCAGGCCCACTTTCGCTGGATTTGCCAGGAGCTTGAGTTTTCTCCTTATCCACTGCCCGGTCTCGCCTCGCTTCCTGTGGCTCGCCAGCGCTGTATGATTTTCAACAACCTGCAGGTCAGCCATTCCGAGGAAGACACCCAGCCCACCGTTGGACATCTCTACACCCCCAGCCAGCAACGACGTAAAGGAATGCCCGTGGGTCCCAGCGGATTCTTGGGCAGATTGCACTCCAGGGCCACGGAGCTGGAGACGGAACTGCAGGCAAAGAGTTCGAGTGCACTAGGGTCCTGTGGCACCATTCATGAGCCCATCATAGAAACACTCAGTCTGCCAGCCGCCTGCTTGCTCCCCGAGCTAGGCAGCCGTTGCACCCTAACCGGGACATTTGCCAATCGTCTCACCTTGCGCCAGCCTGGCGTGCGCCTGGGCAGCGCTCTGGGCATCGCCTCCTACCCGGCCGGCCCGTCGCTGCTGTTTCCTGTTCTGGATGGCCTGATGCTAAACCCCTGTCAACTCGAGGGAGTGCCCGGTTCCTATGCCTTCGTGGCCGGGCATTGGCAGACCGACCTGAGCCAACTAGAGCTAATCCAGGATGAGGCCTGCCAGCAGAAGCTGCAGAAAGTGCAAACCCGGCTCCTCAAGTTGGTCAAGAAGGGGGATTGGAAGACGCCCCATATTCCCGACAAGTGGCGTAATGCGTGGTCCGATTGGGTTCAAGGTTGCTGACCTTTGGCGCAAACCATTGGGGCGTTTCTCAATCGTTAACTGGCGATGCCCGAATGAGCCCAAAAAGTTTACAAAAGTAACCAAAGTTGCCATCCAATTGCATCTTTCTTTAAGGGCGTTCTCCTATTATAAAACCATGATGCAAGCAGCCCTCGCCTTTCAGCAGCAAAACGAACAAGTGACCTTTAGCGCCCCGGTGGTGGACTTGTGTGAACGGATCTACCTGCGCAACTACTCTCGACACCTGGGCGTTCAGGAGCAGATTCATTCCGACTGGAGCCAGTTGCTGGCCCAGGATTAGTCCCGCTTGCAGCCAAAAGCTGCCGGGTGAATCAGAATCCGTACTGGGAGAAGTTGGCCGCCGACGGGGATTTCCAACGTTTGGCCGATCAGCTCGAGATCTGGCGAACCCAGTATCGGACCTCGCTGGAGCACTGGCGCGACTCCGTTTCTGAAGATTGGGACGAAGCGCTGCAGCCTCTCCTGGACGACCTGGAACAGCTGCATCCGTCCCAGATGGCCAACGAATGGCCTGTGTGGAGAGACCACGTATCCAACCTGAATCAAGATGGCCAGCTGCTGCGCGAAGACTTTCTACGCCAGCTTGGGCCCACTCCGCTCCCCTGTCTCAATAGCGTTCCTTTACATATGGAACGTCTGGCATTGAGTCAAGAGCACATCGGTCTGGTCGGCAGCGCCCTTTTTTCTCGTGCTCTTTGCTGAATTGCGGCGTACTCAGGATAGCGGTAGCTGGCGCCGTTGTTGGGAATGGAAGGCTGGTATCCACCGTAGGCGGGGTTGGTGGGCGGCTGGTAAGGGGGCTGCATCGACCCCATGCCTTGAAAGGGGTTCATGAACGGAAAGGGACTGCCCCAGCCTGGATTGGGTTGAGGAAAAAGGCCGAGGTCGGGCGCCATGGGCATAAAAAATGGCGGTGCCTGAAGGTAGCCGGGGGGGCCGAAGCAGCCCATCGGGGGCATCCAGGCCTGGAGCAATTGCTGTGAGGCCGGGAACATACAAGGATTGGGCCCGCCCATACCGGGAGCCATGCCAACAGGCCCCCCGCTGAATCTGAGCCCGATTGTGAAGTTATCCATATGTACCCACCTTTAGGGCATTATCCCTCAGCCCGGCCAAAGATCAAGGATTGTTGCCAAATTGTTACAAAGTTCGTGCACCGATCACAGGTCGTCTAGTTGCTCTTGAATCTCATCGCGCTCCGCCTCGGCCGAGCGCACCGCTTCCTCGGCGGCCTTCAGCTTCTCCCGGGCCTTCTGCAGGCGTTCGCGCATGGAGTCCACCCGCTCTCGAGCCAGATCTCGGTCTGCCTGAGCTTCCTGGAGTGCTTCGTCGGCTGTTTCCAGGCGGTGCTTCAGTAACTTGAGCCGTCCCTCTACCAGGGGTGTTTTAGGCTCCGGCTCCGGCGAGTGCTCCTGCGGTGGCTTTGCCTCGGGTTCGGCCTCCATGAGAACCGGCTCCGGCTCGGCCGGCGGCTGCGCGGGGGGAGCAGTCAACCCGGCCGCCAACATTCCCTCCAGTCCCCCGAAGCCACTGTGCAAAAGTCCTCGCGTGATCCGTCCGGCCCGCACTTCCGCCGCCACCGTCGCCTCGGCTACGGCTGCCCCCAGCGTTTCGATCGCCTCCTGCTCGGCACCCTCGGAAACCCCGAGACGTCGAAGGTTGGTCAGCAGTCGCCGACGCTCGGCCGACAGTTCGCGTAGCCTCTCCCCGTTCAACTTCATTTGGGCTTCACGCAGACGGTCCCCGACTTGCAATAAGCGCTCGACCAGGCCTTCTTGCTGACGCATCAACTGGTTGACCGCCCAGGCCCCCACCGACGGCTTGGTCAGCTCTTTCAAGGAGTTGGCCAGTTCTCGGTCCTTCTCTTTACGCGCCGCCGCCGCCCGCTGATCGCGAGCCGCTACAAACTCATCTAGCGGTAATCCATACAATTCAAAGGCAATCTTCTCAAAGCTCACCCAACCAAGTTGGCCGCCCGGCATCCTGGCCCTCTTCCCACCTGGCTGCGTAGGAAAGGCAGCAGTCGAGACGTAGGAGCTTCCATGAGCATACCCATTCTTGACCTGAGCTCTACGGATCGACAGGGGCTGGCCACACAGCTTCGCACTTGTTGCTGTGAACACGGCTTCTTCTACCTGGTGGGGCATCGGGTTCGCCCGGAGTTGGTTGAGCGTCTGGAACGACTGAGCCAGGAGTTCTTCGCTCACA
>JALHOV010000537.1 GCA_022842865.1 Vulcanimicrobiota bacterium
CAGGACCAAAACGGTCAGATCACGCTGAGCTTGCCCCAGGAGAACTATCACGGCGGCAACCATGGCTCGACCACCGACCGCGACCGCGACGCCGTGGACGTGGTCAACCGGGCCCTGGCCAAAGTGGAGAAGGAAGCCCAGAAAGAAGGGCTGGCCGAAAAACTCGAGGTGGTGGATTACTACACTTCCAAAAGCAAGCCCGGCAACAGCGCCGCTCCCGGACCGGTCACCAGCAACGTAACCTTGGATCTGCGCGTGGCCGTGGATGAAAATCCCAAAGACATCCTGGCCAGCCTCAACGGTGTGATCGGCCCCGACTTCCAGTTGAAGCCCTTGATGGGTCCCGAAGAGATGGATGCCAGGGTGCGTCGTCTCAGCTCCAACAGCCCGCTTTTTCAAGCGGCCGAGCAGTCCATTCACAATGTTTACGGAGAGAAAACGCCGGTGCTCTTCGGCAACACCACCGCCAGCAATGACACCCGCTTCTTGACGGAGATCAATCCGCAATCCGAGACGCTTACCTTCGTGCCCGTGCTCTACACCAACCATGGCGCCCACGGCCCGGACGAAGCCGTCACCGTCAAGTCTTTGCAGCAGGGCGTCGACTGGGTGGTCGACCTGATCCAGCGCGTCAAGTAGGCACCTGGTGGTCAGTTTTGCGCCCAAGGGGGAGGCCAACCAGAGCCTCCAATACCTCTGGGGATTGGTGCTGGTCCTGGTGGTTTCCTACGGATGCCACCAGGCCAGAGACCTCATCAGCGAAGACAACTTGATGCTCTTTTTCCTGGTCCAGGTGATCGGGGCCGCACTTTACTGGGGCGAGGGACCGACGACACTGGTCGCTTTCTTGAGTTTTCTCGCTCTCGACTTCGGCGTTTTTCAACCCCGCTTCCGCCTGAACACGCCGGATCTCCAATATTATATCTCACTACTCACATTCTTGGGGGTCGGTTACGTCATCTCCAGACTTTCCAACAGCCTGCGCCGCCAGGCCAAGGATGCTCGTCAGCGAGCCGAATCCTCCCACGAGCTGGAACTGTTCGGACGCGATTTGACCCAGATTCAGACCGAAGAAGACGTGGTCAAGGCCTTTGGACGAAACGCCGGACGCATTTTTGGTCCACGCGTGAACTTGAAGCTGGGTGGGCCCGACCTCTGCGAGCTGGAGGGAGTGGAGGTCCAGTCCCTGGGCGAGCAGTCTGACTTGCTTACGTCCTTTTTGCATCAGGCCCGGCTCGCGCTGCAGCGGGTCCAGAGCGGCGAAAAATTGCGCCAGGCTATGCTGGTGGCCGAGCGCGAGCGAGTCCAGAACGCTTTGCTGAACTCGCTTTCCCACGATCTGCAAACGCCGCTGGCCTCGGTGGCCGGATCCTTGCAGGTGGCATGCGATCCGGCCATTCATTTGGAACCCGAGGTGCGCCAGGGCCTGCTACAACTGGCCGGAGAGCAGACCGAACGCTTGCGCCGCCTGGTCAGCAACCTGCTGCAAATGACCAAATTGGACGGTCCGGGGCTGGTCCTGAACCTGCAGACCGTCCAACCGGACGAACTGGTTGGCGTCGTGCTGGAACAAACCCCGGCCACCTTGCGAGACCGAATCGAAATCGATGTCCCCGACGACTTACCGGAGTTGTGCGTGGACTACGTCCTGGTCGCTAACCTTCTCCAAAATCTTCTAGAAAATGCCCACAAATACACGCCTCAGGGCAGTCCCGTTCAACTGAGAATGAGAGTGGATGGCGATCTGCTGCGTTGCGATGTGCGCGACCGTGGCCCCGGCATCCCCGCCGAGGACATTCCCTTGATCTTCGACAAGTTTTATCGGGCCAAAGGGTTGGAACTTTCCGGCAGCGGGCTGGGCCTCTTCATCGCCAAAGGCATTGTGGACGCGCACAATGGAAAAATTCAAGCCAGATTGCGGCGCAGCGGCGGTTTAGAAATTTCATGCTGGCTACCCTACGCTTCAGAGTGATAGAATGAGTCTATGAGGATCTGTTTACCCGTCTTTTTCTTACTGACGTGCACGGTAGCCCACGCCCAGGAAGGCTTTTCTCCCACGCTGCCGTGGGGAACCAGTGTGCAGGCCGGAGATATCCGCAACAACAATTCGGGGTTCTCCCCCACCATGCCGTTCGTCAAAGTCTCCGATACGCAAACCCATCACGACAATCCGCACCAGGACAATCGCTACGGCCAGAACTGCTACCGCGGATACGGTTATTACAACAACTATTACTATGGGCCGGGCAGTGGCTACGGTCAGACTTACAGTGGCTCCGCTCAGCCCAGCTCCAGTCAGGGGATTCCCGGCTACGACAAGCCGCTGCCGAGCACCGCACCCCCCGGTTATTAGTGGACCTCGCTGTCTACCTGGAGCAACTGGCGCAGGAGGGTTCTTGCGATTCGCATGGCAGCTTTTCCGTGGACTACGCCAAGGCTCTGGAGAAACTTTCGCAACGTCTCTTTCGCGATCCCACTTGCTGGCTGATCAAATTGGTGCAGGCGGCGGCCGCGTCCGGTGCCCGCGACCTACAGATACGCCCCCTGCGCGACCGCCTGGAAGTCCAGTTTCATTCGCCCTCTTTCCGTAGCGCCCAGTTCCAGGATTTGCAGACTCTGCTTCACCAACCGCTAGGCTCGGAAGAGGAGCCGGCACTGGCTCATTTTCTGCGCGCCTTCCACGCCAGTCGCTCAGCTCGGCCCGACAGTCTGGCCTGGGGCGCGGTGGACGCCGAAGCTGGTTTTAGCTATGTGGTACGCGGCCAGGAAATCCAGCGCCAGACCATGACGGGCCGCCCGGGCGCTGGTTGCGACTGCGTGCTGGCCTTGAAGCCGGCTACCCCCGGACCCTGGCTGGAGGAAGAACGCGCTCTGACCGGGCGTTGCGCTCTCTCCCCGCTGGCCGTTTGTTGGGACCGGCGCCGGTTGAATCCGGCCGTTCCGCAGGTGGGCCGCCATGTTTTGCTCGACCGCCTTTATCTGTCCGGCCGGCCAGTAAAGGATTTACTCCACCTGCCGCATCTGACCCAGGTTCCCAGCCTGGTCTACGACCTGGGCAATGGCTACAAGGACCATTACAGCCACGGCCAGACGCTGTTGCATCAATGGCGCAGCTACCGGTCCAACCGCGATCACAAGCTCTGGGAAACGGAGCCTGGGCCTGATTTCCCGATTCTGGAGTCCGACGTGATCCAGGAAATTTTTGGCATTCCCAAAGCGGCTTATGCAATCAACCACGGACGCATCCGCACCGGCCGGCTAGAAGGTCGCAATAACGGTTACCAGATTCTTTACGTGACCGGCCTGGACCGTTTCGCGCTTTCCGAATTCCCCCTGTCCCAGGGACGTTTCGGAGTGCGCCGTCCCCTCTGTGCTCAGGCCTGGCTGCGCTGCCCGGTGCAGCCCGAGGGAGAGAGTCTACTGGTGGTCCAGCAAGATGGCGTGCTGCTCGATCCCGTCCCCGTGCAGTTGGGACTGGCCGGAGCGCGTGCCTTCGTGTCGGACGCCTCCGTCCAGACCGACCTCTCAGGCCTGGTGCCGATTCGCGATGAGCGGGTCGAGAAGCTGGAGACCTGGCTGCTGGACGAAACAAAAAAGAGCCGCAAAGACCTGCGCAAGGCCCTGCGTTGGGGTTCCAAGTACGGCTACAGCGACGCCGCCGTGGCTCAGATCACGCGCATCCACAGCCTGGACGTGGAATGAGCGAGCTAGATCAGATCCTGGCCGAGCACAGCGCCCTGGCCTCGGCAGGTGCCGGCCAGTTTACCGTGGATCCGCGCCGACAGCGCGACCTCTTAGCCCGACTCGGCCTGCAGAGTACGGCTCAGGGGTTTTTGAAGCTGTGCCAGGGGATACATCGAAGCGGGGCTACCCGGGTGCAGTGCATCACCAGTGGCAAAAACTCTCTACAGATTGCCTTCTTCTACACTCGTCTGTTGCCTGAACCGCTGTGGGACCCCGGGGAACCGCTGGGGCTGGCTCTCCTGAACCTGAGTCAGGAATACGCCATCCATTGGGAGTGGAATTCTAATCGGCTCGTACGGGTGGGCTGCGCGACTCCCGACCGCTTTGAAACACAAGCCCCGACCCCGAGTCTTCAGGATGACTGCTTGATGATTCTCAACCTGAGTCGGCCGGACGCGAAGTGGTGGCACCGGGGTTGGGCGGGCGGGATTCGCTCCCTGCTGGCCTCCCGGGTCTCCTGGAACCCACAGGTGTGGACCTGGGACGGTCATCCATTACCGATACCTCCTCCCCTGTCGTCTCGGGCTCAGGCAGTGATTTTCGCCGATGGGGAATCGCCTGGCGATCTGCTGGCCTCCTCCGCCGGCGCCGCCCTCTATCGCCGTGCACGCTATGGCACAACGGTGGAGGAAGAAAAAGGTCTCGAAGGGTCGCCCTACTTGCGCCCCGCTCACGCCATCCTGGGCCTCACCGGCAACTCCTGGTCCGAGACCTTCTTCGTGCTCGACGGCGTGCTACTCGAAGGCGAACGCAATCTGCTCGATCGTCCCGGGGTGGTGGCCGTGGTCAGCGCCGACGGGCTGACCCCGTCCCTGAGCGGACTGGAGCTGGTGCACGACGCGGCCTTCCGCCAGCGCCTGCAGGGCCTGCGTCCGGAGGTATCCTGGCTGGACGGCATCAGCCAGCGAGGTCGGACAGGCGCCGTTTGAGCCCGCTCCCAACCACTCGACACTTTATGTAGTGTGATCAGGTTCTTTACACTACAGAAGTTTACAGGAGCTTGCCGCCAACCGCAGAGTAAGCTTGGTGTCGAGCCAAAACGCCTAAGTCGAAACGCTGGAGCCTTTCGCCCTAGAGTTGATGGCTCTGTCGTTTGATTGGCCGCTTCACACTACGACCAGGCGCAATGAGCGCTAGAGCTGACCCCCGGTGACCAGGCCGGGGGTCGGCGGGCTTGGCTACCCGTGCCCAAGAATCGGCCACCGGTGGCCAAGGCGAGGGGGGTCGGCGGGCTTGGCTACCCGTGCCCAAGAATCGGCCACCGGTGGCCAAGGCGAGGGGGGTCGGCGGGCTTGGCCACCGGTGACCAAGAATCGGCCACAGGTGGCCAAGGCGAGGGGGATCGGCGGGCCTGGCCACCGGTGACCAAGGCGGGGGTCGTCTGGGCTTGGCTACCCGTGCCCAAGAATCGGCCACCGGTGGCCAAGGCGCGATGGTCGGCGGGCCTGGCCACCGGTGACCAAGAATCGGCCACCGGTGGCCAAGGCGGGGGTCGTCTGGGCTTGGCTACCCGTGCCCAAGAATCGGCCACCGGTGGCCAAGGCGAGGGGGGTCGGCGGGCTTGGCTACCCGTGCCCAAGAATCGGCCACCGGTGGCCAAGGCGAGGGGGTCGGCGGGCTTGGCT
>JALHOV010000538.1 GCA_022842865.1 Vulcanimicrobiota bacterium
CTCTCGGTGGCCGCCAGTATAGCTTTTCCCAAGAAGGAAGATCCGGACTCCGAGGAGACAGAAGCACCAGCCGAGGGCTAGTGAAGACTTTTGCAATGGGTCTGCAGCCACCCGGCCTTATGAACCCTCCTCAAGGAGTAGTGAATCAAATTGAGACTCAAAGACAAAGTAGCCCTTGTTACCGGAGCGGGACGTGGCATCGGTTTAGTAACAGCCCAAACCTTCGCCCGCGAAGGTGCCAAAGTCGCCCTGTGCGACCTTGATCTCCCAGAAGTGCAGGCCGCTGCCGAGGAGATTCGTAAGTCCGGCGGCCAGGCAGTCGCTTTCCAGGCAAATACCGCCAAATCTCCCTCAGTGCAGGAACTCTTGAGCAAGGTCATGGCCGAATACGGGCGCGTCGACATCCTGGTCAACAACGCCGGAATTATCCGCGACAAGCAGTTGCTCAAGATGGAAGAAGCCGAGTTTGACTCGGTCATCGAAGTCAACCTCAAGGGCGTTTACCTGTGCACCCGTCACGTGGCCGAAGTCATGGCCGCCAACGGCGGTGGTGTCATCCTGAACGCCTCCTCAGTGGTGGCTCTCTATGGCAACTTCGGTCAGACCAACTACGTAGCCAGCAAGGCCGGCGTCATCGGGATGACCAAGGTGTGGGCCCGAGAGCTCGGGCGAAAAGGCATTCGGGTTAACGCGGTCGCGCCCGGTTTCATTGAAACTCGCATGACCGAAGGCATCCCCGACAAAGTGATGGAGAAGCTGGTCGAAAAAGTGCCGCTGGGGCGTATGGGCAAGCCGCAAGACATCGCCAACGCTTATCTCTGGCTGGCTTCCGACGAGTCGTCCTATGTCACCGGCCATGTGCTCAGCGTGGACGGCGGCGCGGTTACCTAGCGGTCTTCGGCCGAACTAGCCTTACGAACGTCCTTCAGCTCCCCCAGCCCGATCGCCCAGGTGAGCAGGGCTGGGGCGAGCAGCGCCAGCACCAGCGCGAGGCGCGCTGCGAAGCCATATTGAAGCATCCATGAAGAGACCGGATCGTGGAAAAGGCGCAGAAGCAGCAGCCCTACCAGGCTGGTCGCCAGCAAGACGAGGCGCACTCGCCTGCGCAGGCGGACGAAGACCGCCTGGCGCGGATCGGGGCCTGAGGAGCGGCCATTCTTGTCCGCTTCTCGTTTCTCCCGGCGTTTTTTACTGCGTGAGGCTGACATTCAGCTGGCGCTGGCGCTTTCGCCGTCGCGTTGCTTGCCCTCGCCGTGCTTGCGCCGCGGGCGGCGACGCAGCAGTTTAACCATTTCCTCCAGCGTCTTGAGCAAGAAGTCGCGCTCTTCCGAGGAACGCGAACCGACCAGGGCGCGAATGCGATCAATGGCGGCTCGATCTTCGGCCTCATCATCGATGAAAAAAGTGAAGGTGGGAACCGAAAAAACCTCCGACAATCGTTCGATGGTCTGCAGGCTAGGCGATTTTTGGCCCTTCTCGAGGGGGCCAATAAAAGAGGCGTTCACTCCGATCCTTTTGGCCAAAGCCTGCTGCGTCATGGCATGGTCACGCCGGATGCGCCGAATATGACGCCCGATCACCTCAGCCAGATGAGCCATTTACTTGATAAACTCGTCGATTCGGTCAGACAGGTCGCACATGACGGAGAAGAGTCGCCGCCGCAGGTTACTGATCCCTTCACGGTCGCTGTCGGGAACATTGGTGACATCGCCGGGATTTTTCAGGTAGACGGCTCGATTGAGGCTCAGTTGCAACCATGGGTTGCGCCCTTTGCCATGACGTCGCAGGGTATAATTGCTAACCACAGGAGCATTGATAGCCACCTTGACGGTGCCGGGCAAAGGCTCCAGGTCCGTAAATTCTTTCTCCAAAAGTTCAGCCAGGAGCATCAGCAGAGGGGCGGGGGCGGTAGCGGCAGTGCCCTCCCCTTTCTCATCGCCCAGATTTCCGAGCACGAAGAGAGGGCGCGCTTGATCCGCGTCCGGGGAGCCTGGAGGTCCATAGGCAAAAACAGAGTGGCAATCGATGGCCAGGCGCACACCGCCACGATTAGAGGTGCGGTTCAAAACGTCGTGATAAGGCCGGTGATAGCGGTCCAGCAGACGATCCATTTCTTCGCTGGTAGGAAAGCCATCCTCAGTCCAGATCGGGCGACCAAAAGCGGTGAATTGTTTAATGGCGCCTGAGGGAACCTTGGGCGGCACCAGGCTGGGATCGCAGTTGAGGTCAACCACGGCCTTGGCCACTTCAGCCTCTATACGGCCCTGCACTGCTTCGCCCATGGCGAAGATTTCTCGAGTCCAAGGATCGGATTCGTGAAACAGCTCAGCCGCACTCAGTGCGAATCGGGGAGCATACTCCCGCGGTAGCATCGAGCCCCCGTGGGGAATCGACAACAACAGAGGTAGTCGAGACATCAGCGTCCTTTACTCGTACTCCGGGGTGACGATCGTCACCCCGTGTAGGTGTTGAAGCTTCACTTCGCCGCACACATCTAGAAAAGCCTTCTGACCCGACAGGCCGAAGGGCACTCGTCCCTTTGGGATTTTAGAGAAAACCCCGCCACTATTAGGTATGGGAGGAGCGGAGTTTTGCACGCGACACAACCCGTCCGCCAGCAGGTTCCCTCGCCGGGGGCGGAAAATGGTGGGCCAAATTAAGCCTTGGAGGAACTACTCTTGAGTGACCCGCGCTATCGCCAACTGGCCAAACTCTTGATTCATCATTCCACTCGCCTGCAAGCCAATGAAAAGGTTTTGATCGAAGCAACCCACGTGCCCGAAGCCATGCTGGCGGCACTGGTGGAAGAGGCCTCAGCGGTGGGCGCCATCCCGCTGGTCGAGATGAAAAGTCTGCGCCTGCAGCGCACCTGGCTGCGGGCCGGCACCGCCGAGCAGGTGGATGCCCGCACCAAGCTCCAGGGGGAACTGGAACTGGCCCGGATGAAAAGGATGGATGCGTTCATTGGACTGCGTGGATCCGACAACATCACCGAGATGTCAGACGTGTCGGTCGAGCACATCGGCCTCTTCGAACAGAACCTGATGAAGCCGGTGCACATCGAGCAGCGCGTCAAGCATACCCGCTGGTGCGTGCTGCGTTGGCCGAGCGGCTCGATGGCCCAGCAGGCCGGCATGTCGACGGAAGCCTTCGAAGACTTTTACTTTCGGGTGTGCCTGACCGATTATGCTCGTATGGATAAGGCGGTGCAGCCCTTGAAAGAGCTGATGAATCGGACCGACCGGGTTCGGATTGTTGGAGAGGACACGGACCTGAGCTTCTCCATCAAAGGAATTGGCGCCGTCCCGTGTTGCGGGACCTGCAATATCCCCGACGGCGAATGCTTCACGGCGCCTGTCAAAGACTCGGTGGAAGGCTTTATTCACTTCAATTCAGCCACCATTTATCGGGGCACCCCTTTCGACAACATCCGCTTGACCTTCAAAGAGGGACGAGTGGTGGACTCTCACTGTAACAACAACGAAGCCTTGCTGGCGATTCTCAACAGCGACGAAGGTGCTCGTTACATCGGTGAATTCGCCATAGGGTTTCATCCTCACATCCAAAACCCGATGCGAGACATTCTTTTCGATGAGAAAATCCGTGGCTCGCTTCACCTTGCCCTGGGCCAATGCTACGAGGAAACCGAGAACGGCAATCGCAGCAAAATCCACTGGGACCTGGTGCTACGCCAGGAGCAAGGCGGCGAGATCTATTTTGATGACGTGCTGGTGCGCAAAAATGGACTCTTCGTGCTGCCCGACCTGGAGGGGCTCAATCCGCAGGAGTTGGCGGGCGCGGAATGCCAGTTGGTGTAGCCGTCGTCGGTTGCGGTTATTGGGGACCTAACCTGGTCCGCAACTTTTGGGAATCAGACGAAACCGAGCTCCATTGGGTCTGCGATTTGGTTCCCGAACGTCTGCGCAGCATAGAGAAGCGCTATCCGGCGGTGAAACTGACCCACTGCCTCGAGGAGGTGCTTGCAGACCCCAAAGTGGATGGGGTGTGTATCGCGACTCCCAGCCATACTCACTATGAACTCGCCCGGAAAGTGTTGGAGTCGGGTCGCCATGTGCTGGTGGAAAAGCCCCTGTGTGACGGATCCGACAAAGTTCAGCGCCTGATCGACCTGGCCGAGCAACGCGGAAAGGTCCTGATGGTCGACCATACCTTCCTGTATAACCCGGCCGTCCAGGCTGTGCGCGGCATCCTTGACTCCGGGCGCCTGGGCCGGTTGCTCTACTTCGACTCCACCCGAGTCAACCTGGGTCTGTTTCAGCGCGACGTCAATGTGCTCTGGGATCTGGCCGTCCACGACCTGGCCATCATGGATTATCTGATCCCCGACCGCAAACCGCTGGCCATCTCGGCCACAGGAATTGCTCATGTGCCCGGCCAGCCCGAAAACATGGCTTACCTGACCTGCTTTTACGAGGACAATCTGGTCGCTCATATTCACGCCAACTGGTTGGCCCCCGTCAAGTTACGTCGGACCCTGCTGGGCGGAGAAAAGCAAATGATCGTCTACGACGACCTGGAGCCGTCCGAACGCGTGAAGGTCTACGATAAAGGCATCACCGTCACCGACGAAAAGGAGATTCACAAATTGCTGATCAGCTACCGTAGTGGCGATTGTTGGTGCCCTAAAGTGCCGGCCGGGGAAGCTCTAGAAAACGAAGTGCGTCATTTTGCAGAGTGCATTCGCACGGGTGCCAAACCGCTCAGCGACGGATGGGCCGGCCTGAGGGTGGTCAAAATGATCGAGGCCGGCACCCTTTCGATTCAGCAGCGTGGCGCTCCCGTCGAGCTCAATCTATCGTGAGTTGGCGAGAACATAAGGTGTTGGTGACCGGCGGCGCCGGATTCATCGGAAGCAATCTGTGTGATGCGCTGATGACGGCCGGGGCGCAGGTCGTGGCCGTGGATGACCTTTCGGTCGGCAAGCGTGAGAACTTACGACAGGCCGAGGCGGCTGGACTGGAGTTTGTTCAGGGCTCAATTTTGCAGCCGGAGGCCTGGCGCGATCGACTGCAGGGCGTCACCCGAGTTTTTCACATGGCGGTGGCCTGCTTGCGCCGCTCGTTTCATCAGCCGATGGTGGTTCACGAGATCAATGCCACCGGCACACTGGCGGTGCTGGAAGCCTGCCGCCTTCACGCCCCCCGACTGGAGCGCTTTGTTTACTGTTCCTCCAGCGAGATCTACGGAACCGCCTTGCACGCTCCCATGGACGAGCATCATCCCCTGCGACCCACCACCGTTTACGGCGCCTCGAAGCTGGCAGGGGAAGTCTACACCCTGGCGGCCGAACTGCCGGTTACGGTAGCCCGACCTTTCAACACGTATGGCCCGCGTGAGCACCA
>JALHOV010000539.1 GCA_022842865.1 Vulcanimicrobiota bacterium
AACATGCTGATCATCACCACCAGGCCGGAAAGGGGTGCGACCACTGACCAGTCGGCCCGATTGGAGGGGTTGTAGAGGCGACGCACTACCACCGGTTCGGAAGGACGGGTTGAATCGCTGGCGGCCAAAACGTTCATAGCCTGTTGGGCCAGCAATGGCTCCAGGTCATTGACCACCACAATGGTGACCCCGCTGTGGCACTCCAGGGCCAATAAACATAGGCCTTGGCGAGCCATCTCCTCGGCCTCGCCGGGCGGCAGATGGTCGGCTACAACTTTCAAAGTCCCGCTTTCCAGCACTCGGTCCACCCTGGCCAGGGCCCCAGGCGGACGAGCCACCGCTACCGACACATCCTTGGGTAGAGGCCGGACGGCGAAGCCAAAGAGCAAAACCTGGAGGATGGGCACCACAAAGATCAGCGAAAGGGTGGCCGGTTCCCGCAAGACTTGAAGACTTTCCAGCAGCATCACGGCCAGAATCCTTTTGAATCTTTTAATCACGCGGACCAGATTCCGGCCAGGCCAGCCACACCAGCCAGTCGGTCAGCACAGGTGTCTGTTGATCTAGCTGAAGGTCGAGCGACTGCGCTTGCTTCAAAAGGCCGCTCACCTGGCCTGGAAGCACCAGCAGGCGCAAATGGCCACCCCAAGGATGGCTGACCGGCCGAGGGCGCAGCCGGCTGAGAAATTGGTTCAGTTGCTCGGGGGGACTGGTGACGCGCAGAACCGCCAGTTCGCCGCCGCTTAACCACTCGGCCGGCTTGCCCAGACGGGCTGGTTGTCCGGCCCGGAAGACGGCCAGTTGCTGACAGATGCCGACTTCTTCTAGATCGTGAGTGCTGATCACGGTGGCACAGCCTTCTTGGGAGAACTCGAGAATGCTCTGCCAGATGGCCTGGCGGGCTTCGGCGTCCAGCCCCGCCGTGGGTTCGTCTAACAACAGCAGCTGGGGGTGATGCAAGCTGACCGCGGCAAATTGGGCCCGTCGCTTCCAGCCGCCGGAAAGCCGAGAGAAGCGCTGCTGGCCGTAGTCCTCCAGGCCAAAGCGCTTTAAGGCCGCCGCTACGGCCGCGCCGGGCCGGGACAGTCCATAGAGCCAGGCCCGAGCCAACAGGTTTTCGCGCACGGTCAGGTTTGAATAGAGTGACTCTTGCTGGGTCAGATAGCCGATCTTTGGCCGGGACGAGGAGAGGCTTAACCCGCCCAATCGAATTCGCCCACAATCGGGGGCAACCAGACCGGCCATCAAGCGTAAGCTGGTGGTCTTGCCTCCGCCATTGGCGCCCACCAGGCCTAAAATTTCTCCGTGGGCCAAAGAAACATTGAGCTCGCGCACGGCCCAACGCGCGCCGAAGCGTTTCCCGACCTGCTCTAGTTCAAGCAGCTTAGTCGCAGCCATAGTGGAATCCGCCAAACATCCCGCGCGTGGCTTCGGCCCCGAGCACCCAAATGGTCTGCCCCGGCTGTAGCGCCCGTCGGCTTTCATCCAGGGCCAACCAGATGGCGGCCGATCCGGTGTTGCCTACCCTATCAGCCTGAACCAATACTTTGGATTTCGCTGGTAGAAACGGGCGCAAAAGCTGGTCGATCCGTCCGTTGGCCTGGTGAGGCAAAAAGTGGCTGACCTTCTCCAGATCCAGACCAAACTCGGCGGCGGCGGCCGCTCCCGCTCGCAACAACAGCTCGCCGCTTTCTCGCACCAGGCCGAAATGGTGGTGGAACTCACAGACCTGGTATTCTTCGAGAGAGGGATGAGCTGAACCGCCGCGCTTCATGAGGAGTCCGGGTTGACAAGAGGAAGAGCGCTGGCCGTGGTAGATCCGCTCAATCCAGGGGCCGCCTGGCTGTCCCGGGCTCAGGATGATGGCTCCGGCTCCGTCGCCCATCTGCATCAAGTTGACCAACTGGCCGTCGTCCCCCTGGGTACGCTCCGGGTCCAAGAACACCGAGCCCGTTTCTGAACCGACAATCGCGATGGGAGCCGACCCGGGCGTCTGCAGCAGGGCGGCGGCAAAGATCAGGGCGTTAACAAATCCAGTGCAGGCCTGACGAAATTCACAAAAGGGACCGTGATATCCGAGGTCTACGGCAACTTGGGAAATATTGGAGGGTAGCGGATGATGGGGTGTCGCTGTATGTCCAATGAGATAGCCGAGTTGATTGACCTGCAGGCCCGCTTCCCTGAGGGCGAAACGGAGTGCCCTGCCGGCCAGATCGGGATTGCTGTCGCCGACCCTGGGTCCTTCCACCCGCTTTTCGAAGTCTCGCACGACGTAGCGCGAGTGCACCTGGAGCTGGCGAGCCACCGCCAGGGCACGGGCCCGCCCGGTCCAACCCAGTCGGTCTTCCAACTTCTGCAGCAGATCCTGGTTGCTCAGCGAGCGACCGGGAAAACAGGAGCCCGAACCTAAAACGGCCAGCCGTTGTTGGGAAATCCAGGGCTTCAAGAAAGTTTGGGCAACTGGGTCAGTTTGTGGGCCAGCCGGTCGGGGTCCACGGCCATCCCTTCAAAGGCGTCGGCTCGCTGCATCAGCAGCGCGCTCAAGCGCAGCCGGGTGGATTCCATCTCCTGCAAAAATTTCCCTCGATTCAGAAACTCCTGTCCGAGCACCAGAGCGGTGTGCACGTGGTTGGCCTCCTCGCGATGAATGCGCCCAAAGATCTGGGAAATTTGCGGCTGACCGCGGACATAACCTCGGGCGCTTTGCAGCTCGCCTAGAATCTTGCACACGGCAGAGTCGAGGGCTGCCAGTCGCGCAAAGTGGATGCCCGCATCCCGACTCTCCAAGGACAGGAAAAAGCGGCGCAGCCGCGCTTGTAGCCCCAGATCTTTGGGTGGCGCGGGAAGCCCCGCGCGCAGTCCACACAACAACAGCTCGTGCCCCTCCTCTTCGCGAGCGATGCGCAGCAATTGTTGCTGGGACTCTTGAAGCAAAGAATCGCGCCCGGCCAGGCGCTGGAAGGCAAAAACCGCCGACTCTTCTCCGCAGCAAAGAATCTGCAGCAACTGCGCCAGGGCCTCCGATTGCTCATCTTTTAACCGATGCTGGACAGGCCGGACGGCCGCCTCCCGGGTTACGCCGGTGACAAAGCAAACCGGGGGTGAAGCGAGGGGGCTCAAGGCGACGGCTCCGGTGGCTTAGGATCCAATTGGGCCTTGTAGCGGCCGTCCGAGCGAATTTCCAGGGAGCGCACGATCTGCTCGCCGGTTACATACTCATCGTTATAATCGACCTCCGCTTTGGCCTGGTCGAAGTCGATACGCGCCTTGGTTACGCCAGGCACATCGGTAAGATAGTCGCGAACTCGCGACTTGCATGAAATGCCTCAGGTCATTCCTGAGATCAGCAGATGGACCTGGTTGGGCTTGGCCCAGGCGGATGGGCACCAGAGAAGCGCTCCGGACAAGAGAAGTTTGGCGGCGACTTTTAAGCTCATCTTTTTTCTCCTTGTTGGGTTGAGTGCCTCGACAATGCAGCACTTGCGAAAAGAGTTCCATCGTGGTTGTCTGGACTTATGCTGCGATTGGGAACCTTCTTTTTCATTTGCTGGTGGATTTTAGGCACTGCGGCCAACGCCCAGCCGCGTCCCGACTTTCGGGGAACTTGGTTTCTGGATCGCCAGGCCTCGGAATCCCTCGAACCGTTACTGGAGGCCCAAGGGGTGCCCGCCTTGGAAAGAAGGGTATATGCCCGGCTCAACGTGATGTTGAAGGTGGAACAAACATCCCAACGCGTTAAGATCGTCTTCATCACCCCGCTAGCCAGCGATGTCGAGGATTTGCCCACAGACGGTCAAGCAGGGGAAAGGGAAGTGCCTTTTTTGGGAACCGTCCGCTTTCACTCCACCTGGAGTGACGACGGCAAGGTACTGATTACCCGTTCAGAGGCACGGGAAGCCACGGTCACAGCAACCGTTCGCCGCTACCTGGATGAAGGGAAGCGTTTTGTGCACGCCACCACCGTGGTCGGCGCCGACGGGCAAACCTTCTCGGCTCGAAGGATTTTTCGCAGAAAGTCCCAGTTCCGCCCATAGTGCCTGCCCTCCAGGGAATCCAGGAGCGGGTTCGAACGTAGTTGCCCGTGTTGGAAGCCGGGAGTATGCTGCGAGATCGCTATCGGATACGCGCCGAGCTCAGCAGGGGCGGAATGGGCGCTGTCTATCTGGCCGAAGATACGAGCCTGGCCGACAGTCTTTGCGCTGTGAAGCAAATGCTCAACCTTGGCGCCGATATGGACGACTACCTTAAAGGGCGATTTCTGGCCGAAATGCAGGTGCTTGCTCGGCTGCGCCATCCGGCCATCCCTCAGGTCCGCGATTATTTTCAGGACGCGCAGGGTTCCTTCCTGGTGATGGACTACATCCAGGGACAGACGTTAGAGCAAGAGATAGAAGCTCATCGTCAGGCTGAATCCACTGTCCCCAACCAGCGGGCCGTGGCAGACATACTGATTGTGCTGGAGGTTTTAGGCTACCTTCACGCGCAGAATCCGCAGATTTTGCATCGGGATATCAAGCCGGCCAACTTAATTCGCGAACAAGTCACCGGTAAACTAACCTTAGTCGATTTTGGATTGGCGCGGAGTCTCGAAGAGAAACAGAGCGCGGTGCACACCACCATAGGAACGCTGGGCTATAGCGCCCTCGAGCAACTGACAGGCAAGCCGGAGGTTCGCTCCGATCTTTACTCGGTGGGCGTCACACTGCACGAAATGGTCAGCGGCGTTCGCCCCACCCTGGCCGGTGTCGAGGCTCTAACTCCCAAAACCATGCCGAACTTCGACCCCGGCCTGAGCGAAATCATTGCCCGTGCCGCCGACCAGAATGTGGAAAAGCGCTTTGCTTCGGCCGAGGAATTCCGCGACGCCCTGGTGCAATGGCAGAGCGGCAAGACGTTGGCCGTGGCACTCCCGGCACTCCCGCCGGCGCCAGTCAAACAGAGACGCAGCATTCTACTCCTGCTCTTGCTTTTGGCCGGCTGCTTAGGAGGGCTGGCCTGGCGATTTGTGGCCCCCAAGGGCCCGGCCATCGGGGGTCCCGATCCGGGACTTCAAGGCGATGTCTTTGCCAGCCGGGCCGAGGGCCGCAACGCGGTGGTCGGTTTAGGCGAAGACGTCGGACTCTTCTGGATCGAGGAAGCGAACCCCAAAGCCACCGCTAAGAGAGCGCAAACGGTGGTGCAGCGTTTGAATTATCTTTACCATCATCAATGCCTGGAGTGCAAAGCCTATCTGCTCGAACCGGCCGGTATCCAGGTCGGTCGCTACCAGAGAAAAACCACCGATGAACTCGTCGTATTTTACGCCCATATGCACGGCGACCAATATGCTTATGGTCCGGAGCTGCTGGTTACC
>JALHOV010000540.1 GCA_022842865.1 Vulcanimicrobiota bacterium
GAAACTGAGACCAAGACAGAGCCGCCCAAGAAGGTTGTTGCCAAAGCTTATAAGCCATCACTTCGTGCCCAGGTTTTGGAGTTTGTGGCCGACCATGGAGTGACCGCTGCCGCCGCCAAACACGGACTGGTGGTGGCCGACAACCAGCTCGAATTCCGGCCTGCAGGTCCGCAACCTGGAGTTCGGCCCCGACGTCCAACTTTATCTCTACTACGAACCTGGCCGCCAGGTTTAGCGCGGCAGGGATTCCACGATCTGGAGCGGCTATTGGGTGAGCGTCCGAAAACCCAGAATCTGTTTACAAATTGTCTAAGATTGACGTCCGGACCAATCAGTGGGCAAAGCTGAACGATCTAACCTGACTTCAGAAGAGGCGACGACAGTACGACTGAACATGAGAGCCGCGCTCTGTATTGAAGAGAAAGCACAGAGGAGAAGACCATGGAACTGAACAGAATCTCTGATACACGCAGCCTGCCTGGCACCAACGCGGTGCGCGGTGAGAAACCATCGCTCACCAAAGAGGCCGGCCCCTCGGACGGTTTCCAACGGGGAGCTCAAGAGATTCTGCTCGGCAAACCCCTGTTCGCGACGGCCGTGCCCGAGCGCGTCGCCTTTCCCGCCGTGGACGAGAACGGGTTCCAGACCCTCCTGATCACCGCCACGCCCGACGAGCGGGGCCGGACGGAGTTGCCCTACGAAGCCGCCGAGGCGCTGGAAAGCCTGGCCAAAGCCACCGGCGACCAGCTCAAGCTTCTGCCCACCACGGATGGGCCGGCCAACCTGTTCGCCACCGAGCACGTGGTGCGCGTACACGAGTCCAAGTTAGACGCCTTAAAAGAGGCCATGGCCCCCTATCCCACGCTCAAGGCCGCCAATATGGCCGAAGTCCTAAACGCCGAACCCGGGACGGGTCGTTTTGAGGAAGACCTGGTCAAGTCGCTCGACTCCGGCGACCTGGCCGCTCAGGCACGGACCTCCAGCACCCTGGCGCGACTCTTCGCCTCCAAGAACCCTCCTAACCTGGACCTGCAAACCCGCAACAGCCTGGCCGACGGCGCTTTCAAAACCGTGCACGGACTGGTTAACCTGTTCAACGCCACCATCCTCAACGAGACCGCCGGACGCCGCACCGAGCTGATCGAAGAACGCCGCAAGGCCGACAAGGAGCAGACCGTGGGCGAGGTCCTGGGCGGCTTTTTCAACGCCTCGGAAGTGGCGCGGGACGAGCTCCGCGCCAAGGGCGGCACCCCGGCCATCAACCGCCTGGGAGTTCAGGTGGTCGAAGCCTTTGACCTGCTGGGCGCTCTCGACACCAAGCGGGCGAACGCGTTCCGCACTCAGTTGCTGTCTCACGCCGACGGAGCGTTGCTCAAGGAAGTGGTCGCCGACCCCGCCCAGGCCGAAAAAATGATGGACACTCTGGTCGACGTGGTGAGCGACCGGATGGAGCAGACCAAGAAGTACAACGCCCTTCCTGAGGACCAGCGCCCGGAGAAGGTCCGTGGCACGCGTTCCTCCGGGGGGTACTCCCACCTGGCCGGCTCTCAACAGAACCTCAGCATGTATGAGTGGAGCGCCGATTATCCCTACTCCGACGCTCCTACCTCAGCTCTGGTCCTGTTGGGCACCGAGCAAGCCGGAATGGTCCGGGATAAACTCAAGAGCGTCTTCCTGAAAGCGGACGCGGACCTCCCCCAGATTCAGGCAGATTATCGCCAGAACGAGGTCGGGGAGAAGATCGCCAGCTCGAGGAAGAGCTTGACCGCTCAGACCGCCTCCTGGCCCGCGGCCCAACGCGAGGAGGCGCTCTCCCAGCTTCTCGAGTCCGAGCAAGAGCGCATCGAGAAGGACTTCGAGCCTCTCAACAGCCAGGGAGACGTCCGCCATCTGGCCGAGTCGCTGTCCTGGATCAACCACTCCAATGAAGAGGTCTTCTCAGACCAGAAGGCCCAGACGGAGACGGCGCTTTTCCTGGCGGACCTGTTGCCCCAGCTCAAGACGCCCGACATGCACCGTCTGCTCACCGACACCGCGCTGAACGTTTGGGACCGCTCGGACAAGGCCAGCCCCGAAGCCAAGGCCGCCCTGCTGCAGGCCATCGTCGCGCCCGGCGCCGACGAGGAGGCGCGTCTTGGCGCGGCCACCCGCTTGATGACCCAGGGCGAGACCTCTCTTGTGCCTACGGTGATCGAGGCTCTGTCGCACCCCAACTCTGAGGTGCGACACACCGCCATCTCCGCGCTGGGAGTGGCGACCGCCGTGACCCATGACCGAAAGGTTGGCAACGCCGACGGTCTGGTGAAAGCTCTCGAGCTGCCCACGGCCCGGGTCCAGTTCCAGGCCAGGCTTTCTCCGGCAATGGGCCAGTTGGAGAAGCTGCTCGCCGACCCGGATTCGATCTGGATTCGCACCGATGCCGCCAAGGTTCTGGCGGACCTGGGCTCTGATAGCCCAGCCGCGATCGCGGCGCTGCTCTCTTTGCTGGCCGACGACGGCGCCACCGTAAATTACGGCGCGGGCAACCCTTCGCGGAAGAACGCCACCGCACGCACTCATGCGGCGGACACTCTGGCCTTCTTTGGCGCTCGGGCGGGAGCGGCCATCCCGGACCTGCAGGCTCAGGTGAAGGCGGCCGACCAGGCCAAAGCCGCGCTGGCCGTCATCGACGCCCGTCGCGAAGAGCTCAAGGGCCAACAGTTCGAGTCCCAGGATGACCCGGCTTGCCGTGAGGCCATGACGGCCGCCCTGAAAGCGGGAGGCGGGAACAGCTTCCAGAGAGCCTTGACCTTCCTGGAGGACCCGAAGTCTCCCAAAACCGCGGAAATCCCCTCTTACAGCCGCGACAACTATCCCCTGGCGGAAACGGCTCTGCGCGAAGCCATCTCGGTGGGAGACGCCGCCCGCCGGGCGCTGGCCAAGATCAAGCCCTAGAATTGCGAGCATATGGGGCGGGAGGGTTATCGTGCCTTCACAAGGCCTCGACCAAGACGGCCTTCGCACCGAAGACGAGCTTTGGGAGCACATGCTCAAAGACGAGGTGGTCAGCCGCTTCGCTGCACAAATTGCCGAAGGGGGCCATGGTCGCGTTGTTTCAGCTAATTCAAAAGCGCTTTTGCGCGCCCTAACATTTCCTGACACTTTATCACCCAGCCCCGCCTTGGTTCGGCGAGTAGCTCTCGGCGGACTGCCGCAGCGCGAGTTGGTGGACCAACGAGTCCCACAGCGTGGGTGCGTGAAAAACTACGGCGACGCCTTTGAACAGCATGTCGGCCTGGGCGCCCATTCGCGGTTGATCAGATGGTAGATGGCGGCGACCAGGTCGTCGCGGTCGATGAAGCTTTGCATTTGGGCTCCGCTGCCGAGCACGGCGCCGAGGCCTAGTCCGAAGACACCGTTACCAATGAAAGGTCAGATCTCGAGAGCGTCGTGGCCACTTGAACTTTCCGGACCCTCAACGCCACGGACGTTCTTCTAGCGGGCCAAAGCGCGCGCAACGGAAATGCACGTAAGCGGATCGTACTGCCCGAAGTACATCGGCGGCACCACCAGCGAAGGCTTGACGAACTTCCTGACCGCCTGGATCGCACCCAGCACGCTGTACTCCGTGGTAAACACGATTCCGTGGGGAATCTCTACAAACTGCCCGAGGAACGCGAAGTTCTTGGAGCCCGCTGGCACCACCGGCGGCCGGTCGCCCTTGGCTCTGCTAAGAAACTGGCTGATGCTGTAGGGCAGCATGCAGGGGATGCAGGTGGAGGTGTTGAGGATCTCGTCCTTCTCCACCTCGTCCTGGTCGAACTGAAGGTGGCCCAACAGCTCCTCCAAAATCTCGCGACCTGTGCACTCGAGCATGCTTTTCTTCACGAACTTTCCGATCTTATTATCCCGCAGCGCCGTCACCCAGATGACGCATGTATCGCGGGGCTGGTTGGGAAACAAGGGCTGGCGATAGGTGTGGAGGTGCAAGGTCCACGGAGAAGCCGTAATCGGCAGCGGGCTCTGTCGACCCATCTGGCGCTCCACTAACCACTCGAACTTGCGCTGGAACAATCCTCAGCGGAAGGTTACGGTAAAAGTCATCATCTTGGACTGGGAGATGTCGCGCAAGAACTGGTCGGGGCGGCCGAAGTCAGGCTGCTTGGCGGCAATCTTCTTCCACAGCGTCCACGGTCCGCCGAGATTCTGGCCAACAACGGCGGGCTTGTCCACTGGACGGTCGTGAGCGCCAAGGGTCAAGTGGAGAACCCTGATCTTGCGCTCCTGGGCGGTCGACCCCGAACTCTGTCCACGCTGTCAAAAAGAGATGAAAAGGGCAAAGCCCTCATTCAGCAGCACGAGCTGAACAGACTGCTCAAGAACCTGGGCATCGGACTTTACCCCACCAGGCCCCGGTCGCCGCCACCACCTTCCCTCGGTCAGGACCTGGAAGAATCGCAGTTCTCAGACTGAAAGCCAGGTCCCGACCGAATGGGACGACTGGGAAGCAGCCTGACCAGGCTTCAGCCCAGCCTGGCTATTGGCCAAAACCTTTACAGACAAGCCACTTATGCTGTCACGACCCGCATTTCTTCTCGCACCACGCCCTTCGTCGCCTACAAATGCCTACCGTCTTCTGGCCAGGATACTAGAGTATCTGGTACAAACAACGCTCGACCCAGGTGGTAAACGGCACCGGGTGTGGCTCGCTATTGTCATCCATGGCGCTGAACTGCTCCATCGTGCCGTTGGAGTAGTAGCGCTGTTCGGTGGCGTGGTCCCCGCACACCCGCACGGAGCGCATCGGATCTTTGACCCAGCCTTCAGGCAATTCTTCACTGTTGGAGGTGAAGGCGCCCGAACCGTGGTCGGACGAGAGATGAAGCTGGGTAAGGCCGCAGAAACTGGCCAGGAAACGCAGGCGACCGTCGGGATAAAACTGCGCGTGTCCACGAAAATTGAAGGGCAGGTTGTTTTCCTCGGGGATGAGCGGCAGAGCGCGCTCACAGTCGAGTTCCCAGATCTTCAAGCCGGTGCCGGGTTCGTAGAAGCGAAGCAAGCCGTCCTGATGGAGTAGGGCTACTTGCTTTCGGCCAGGCAACCACTGCAGGCCGAAGACGGGGGACGCGAGCGGACGCCGGTCAAGGGTCTGACCTGTCTCCAAGCTTTGTTGGACCAGGCAACCGTCTACGATCATGGCCAGCCCATCGTCCACGAATGCGGCCAGACTGGCTCCCTCCAGCTCCCGTTGCAGTCCGTCTTCAAGTCGGATTAAAGTTTGTCGATTGCTCTTCACCAGCACCCAGGAGCCGTCCCGGTAGGCCTGGACTGCCTGAATCGGCGCCTCTAACTCGTAGGCAGATTGGCGCCA
>JALHOV010000541.1 GCA_022842865.1 Vulcanimicrobiota bacterium
TTTTTGGGCTCCTGACGGGCTTGTTTCGAGTTGCTGCGGAACTCGGCGGCGCGCTGCTTATGCTCTTGCTGACGACGTTTCTCTTCTTCTTGGGCCTGCCGTTGAGCCTGTAGGGATTCCTGTTGCAGGCTGCGGCGATACTCGGCGTAGCCTCCGTCAAAGACGCGCAGTCCGCCCTCGCGCATTTCCCAGACCTGGGTGGCTAACCTTTCCAGAAAGTAACGGTCGTGGCTGATCATCAGCAGGGTGCCGGGATATTGCTCCAGCGCTTCCAGCAGATTCTCGCGCGCGTCCAGATCGAGATGGTTGGTGGGTTCGTCCAGGGCCAGCAAATTGCTGGGAGTGGCCAGGCAGCGAGCCAGCGCCACGCGGCCGCGTTCCCCACCGGAAAGCACCCCGATCTTCTTAAAGACGGAATCTCCCTGAAAGAGCAATCCCCCCAACAGGCTGCGTAACTGACCGGGCAGGGTGCCCGGCGGAGCCGAGGCCTGCACCTCTTCCATCACGGTGCGACTCAGGTTGAGCGCCTCGGCCTGGTGCTGGGCGAAGTAAACCAAGGCGAGTCGGTAGCCTAGAGCTACCTTGCCGGCGTCCGGTGCTTCGGTGCCGCACAGCAAGCGCATCAGCGTGGATTTTCCCGAACCATTCGGACCGATCAGCGCAACGCGCTGTCCCCGCTCGACCCGGACGCCGATATTCTTAAGAATCACCCGCTCGCCATAGGTCTTGCAAATCCCCTTGGCCGACATCACCTCGCGGCCGCTGTCCAGGGCGGGCACAAAGTTCAGGCGGATCGACTGCTCGTCGCGGTCGGGGGCGTCCACCATGTCGCGCTTCTGAATCAGCTTGAGACGCGACTGCACTCGGGTGGCCAGAGTGGCTTTGTAGCGAAAACGCTCGACGAACTTCATCTCTTGCTCGAGCCGCTTCTGCTGGTTGCGGTAGAGGCTCATCTGTGCCTCATAGCGCCGCGTTGACTCGGCCTCGTAGTAGCTGTAATTGCCCGCGTAGTCTTCCAGCTCACCCACGGACAACTCCAGGGTGCGGTTGCAGACCTTATCCAGGAAGGTGCGGTCGTGGGAAACCAGCAGCACCACTCCAGAAAATTCTGCCAGAAAGTTTTCCAGCCACTCCACCGCTTCTACGTCCAGGTGGTTGGTGGGCTCGTCCAGCAGCAGCACGTCTGGCAGGTCGAGCAGCAGTTTGGCCAGGGCGGCGCGCATTTGCCAGCCGCCCGAGAAGTGACCGCAGAGTTTGTCGAGGTCGGGGGGCACAAAGCCCAGGCCGTACAGGATGCTCTGAATGCGCGCTTCAATCAGCTCCGGTTGCGCGTGCAGCAATCGATTTTGCAGTCGATCATAGAGCCTCATCAGGGAGTCGGCTTCGTCCCCCTGGGCCGTGCCCAGGCGCTCTTCCAGTTGGCGGACCTCCAGCTCCAGCTGGTCGATGGCCGCGAAGCAGGAGCGCATCTCCTCATACAACGTGTTTTCGGCGGTGATATGGCCTTCTTGCTCCAAATAACCCAGACGCATGCCATCGATCAACGAAACGCGGCCAGCGTCGGGCAGCATTTGACCGCTGAGAACCTTGAGCAGAGTGGTTTTGCCGCTGCCGTTGCGACCCACCAGGGCCACTCGCTGGCCGGGCTTGAGCACGAAGCTCACGCCCTCGAGCACGGTGCGTGCCCCGAAATGCTTATCTATTCCTTGTACGGTTAACATCGACCACTTTCCCTTTGCAGGATCTGCCCATCTATTCGCGCAAAACCGCGGCTATGAAAGCTTCCTCTGTTTTATTCGCCAGCCTGCTCACCTGCTTGCCGCTGGCGGCTGGCGCCGACGAAGTCTCCGGTCCCGGCCGCATTACCCTGGTCGACGAAGCCTGGGGCACCGTTTATTATGTCCCCAGCCAGCTCGTAACCTACCGCTACACGCGCAACACCGAAACCGGCGAGCGCGAAATGTCCAGTAACCACGGCAAGGTCAAGATTTTCGAAGCCGGAATTGGCGCCTACCACGTGGTCGGGCCCAAGCACAAGCTCGATGTAGAAGGCAGCTCTTCCGAGGTCAAGGTCACCTTCGATCAGAAGGCCTTTACTTTCTCTCACTCTCCGGCTGGTCTCAAGATCGTGACGCCCAAGGGCACCTACAACTATACCAACGTCGGTGAGGACATCACCGCTGTCGGTCCCTTCGGCAAAACCATGATCCGCAATAAAAACGGCCATTACCTGGTCACCAGCCCCAAAGGCGAATACAGTTACACACCGCTGGACGGCGGCGGTTTTGAAGTCAAAGGCGGACCGCTCATGAGCCATCCCGGCCTCTATCGCGGCGCCTGCTTTACCATCGACGGAGTGGGCGTTTTCATCGACTTCCGCAAAATGGACCCCGACAACGCGCTCTTCCGCTTTCTCGAGTTTCAGCCCCAACTGGAATACAAGTAGGACTGCACGCCTCCAGGAGAGGTTCAGCGGGGCGCTTCGTGCAGTCCCTGCAGCAGCAGTGGCGCGAAGAGCTGACTGGCGTCCACCGAGAAGTGGCCTTCGTCGCGATAGAGGGCCAGACCGTCCCTCTCAACAGCCACTTGCCCGTGCTCTCCGGCAAAAAACGGTAGGGGGTCGATATAGGTTACCGGGAGCCCGCTCAACATCGACTGCAAATGCCGGTTTTGTTCGATCTGCTCAGCCAGCGGGACGCGAATTTCCCAGTCCTTCCTGGGACCGCGCCAGGCCGTATAGGCCAGGGCCCGGGGGACTTTGTGATCCACGTTGGGAATCTGGCCCATGAGATAGCAGCGACGCCCTTTGCCGGAGCAGGCTTTTACGGTATCGGCCAGGCCCTCGCGAAATCCGGCTTCGCGCTGGTAGCTCCACCAGGCGGCGACCAGCAAGACTTTTGCCGGATTCTCTTGCTCGACTTTCCCTTCTATGGCAGCGCAAAAGTCGCGCAAATCCTGGCCGCGCAATCCCGTGTTGTTGGTGAGCTCACAGTAGAGTGGAGGGGTAGAGGAGCGAGTGATGGCCAGACCGCTGAGGCCCGCAACCTTGCAAGCCTTATCCAGGCCCGGCAGGATGGCCATGGCGTGACTGTCGCCCAGGACCATCAGGCGGGTCTTGCCGGCGGCGCCGAAATGATGAAGTCGTCCCGCTTGGATCATCTCCCGGGTTATCTCGAGATTGTAAGGATTCGGGGAGTACTCTTGAGCGGCCAGCTTCGAGGCCTGCTCGGGTAGCCGCTTGGGAAAGCCCTGGTTCAGCCAGATCAGTAAGCCCAGACCGGCCAGCGCCAACCCGCTGGCGCCAGCAAAAGCAAAGGATTGTCGGTTGCTATAGGGGCGGCGACGCGTCGGTTGCTCGATGAAGCGCCACGAAAAATAGGAGAGGGGCAAGAGTAAGAGCAGCCAGTAGGTGCCGTAGTGGGGCTTCCAGGCCAGGTTGGATCGCAGCAAAGCGATCACGGGCCAGTGCCACAGGTACATCGAGTAAGATACCAGACCGATAGCCGTCAACGGGCGCAGCGAAAGCAATCGGTGCAGGCTGCTGCCGCCCTGAGCACCGACCCAAAGAAGCGCGGCCGCCCCTAGAGTGGGCCAGATGGCCACGGACCCCGGATAAGGAGTGCCGGGGGAAATGCGCCAGGCGGAGACCAGAATGACCAGCAAGGCCAGCCAGCCGGTTGCTTGCCTGAGCCACCAGGGAGCCGCCCTCTGGAATTGGCCCGCCAGCACGCCGGCCAGAATCTCAAAAGCCCGGGTGGGAAGCAAATAGTAAGCTGCCGCGGGCCAGCGCACGGAGCTCCATACCGAAAAACCATACGAGGCCAGAAAGAGCCCGCCAAAAAACCAGCCGCGCCCGGACCGGGGCATGACCAATACCAACAAGAGCGGAAACAGCACATAGAACTGCTCTTCCACCGCCAGGGACCAGAGATGTAACAGGGGATAATTCACGGTGGTGGCCCCAAAGTAGCCGAACTTTGTGGTGGTGGCGTAGACGAAGTTGGCGGCCAATAAAGGCTGGCTGATCAGCACGGACCCCAGGTGCTTGAATTCTTCGGGCAGCATGAAGAACCAGCCCAGCATCGTCGTCGCCAGGCACACGGCCAGCAGGCACGGCAGCAATCGTCGAATGCGGCGGGCGAAGAAGGTCGCCAGAGAGAACTGACCCCGGTCCAGGTCGCGCAAAATCAGCTGCGAGACCAGGTAGCCGGATATCACAAAAAAAACATCCACGCCCACGTAGCCGCTGCGGCACTCCAGCAGATCGGCGTGGTAAAAGACCACCAACAGGACCGATAGGGCCCTCAGCCCATCTATGTCGTCGCGATGCTTCACTTAGCTCCAGGCGAGTGGGGTGGCCTTAGACCGGGTCGGGCCCTTCCGTCCTGGTGAGCAAACGCCCTTTGAGCGCGGTCAGTGCAAGCCGGAGCTGAGTTGAAGGGCTACGAAGCTCTCGGCCAGGCCGGGATCGAACTGGCGGCCGCGTTGGCGGAGAATCTCCTGGCAGGCCTGTTGCAGGGTCATCGCTTTGCGATAGGGGCGGTCTTCGGTGAGGGCGTCAAAAACGTCGGAGAGTGAGATCAACTGGGCTTGTAGAGGAATCTGACTGCCTTTGAGGCCATCGACGTAACCGGTTCCGTCCCAGCGTTCATGGTGATGGCGCACGGCCGGTAGAATCTCCTCGAAACCGGGGATGCCCGCCAGGATGGCCTCGCCCACCAGCGGATGCATCTCGATGACCTCACGCTCCTCAGGAGTGAGTGGGCCTTCCTTGTGGAGAATCTCATCAGGGACGGCCAGTTTGCCGATGTCGTGAAACTTGCCGGTTTTGCGCATGCTCTCGGCGGCCGCCGTGCGTTCTTCGCAACTCCAGGCCTCGACTTGCAAACCGAACATACCGGCTTCCTTGAACTCACAGCCTTTGTCCAGCTTCTCTTGCTCGAGTTCGTCAAATCCCAGGTCGTTGGCGAAACGCAGGGTCAGTTCGCCTACTCGCTTGGAATGTTCTTGAGTGCCTGGAGAAAATTCGCGCAAGGCCTGCTGGAGAGCCGAGGCCTGGGCGGCGGCGCTTCTGTCACAGCCGGGGAAGGCTTCTCCCAGCCAGTTCCAGGTCTGCTGAGCCAGCATCTGGCTGGTCAGTTGGCGGGCCGGCCTGGACGGGTTCATGTTCGAACTCATCCAGGAGGGGGTCTCCAGGTGGCGTTGGCGAGCAGCCAGACGGGTGGCCAGGGGAGAGAAATCCAGGCTGCTTTCCAGAAAGCGTTGGCTGTGCGAGGTTTGCAAGCGCTGCATGGCCGTGGCGGGATCGGTGCGTGGCCCCTGGGCCACCGGGC
>JALHOV010000542.1 GCA_022842865.1 Vulcanimicrobiota bacterium
GGATCTGCTGACCCCAGCCCAGGCGCCGCATGCCGGCCAGAAAGACGGGCATTCCCACCAGGGTGAGTCCCGCCCCCATCGCGCCGGCGAACCATAAAGACTGAACTTCAGGCGTCATCTTGCCACTTCTCCAATTCAGGAACTAAACGATCCAGGCCGACGCCGCGCGAGGCCTTGAGCAGCAGGGTGTCGCCATGGCTCAACTGGGGAGTTAACATGGCGGCGGCCGCATCGGTGTCGGGAGCCCAAAGCACGGGTCCCAGGCCGGCCTGTTTGGCGCTTCTTGCCATGGTCTGGCTGCGCCGGCCCACGGCCAGCAAAAGATCCACACCCATCTCGGCCACCCACCGACCCAACTCTTCGTGAGCCTGCTCCTCATAGGCGCCCAGCTCCAGCATGTCGCCGAGCACGGCCAGCTTGCGTCCCGGCGCGTAGCCCAGCACCTTGAGGGCGGAACGCATGGAATCGGGAGCGGCGTTGTAGGCATCGTTGAGCAGGCACAGCCCGTTGTTCAGCATCTGGCGTTCCATGCGTAGATGGCTCAGGCGAACCTGGCGCAGCGCTTGACCGGCCCGCTCAGGCTCGACCCCGAAATGTTTGGCGACCGCCCAGGCGGCCGCCAGATCCTCGACGTGATGCTCGCCGGGTAGAGGAAAGTCCCAAAGATGACCGGCTTCAAACTCCAGCTGCCAGCCCTCGAGGCCGCGCTGCTTGCGCTGCAGCGGTTTGACCATGGCCTGGCTGTTGGGGTCGCCGGAAAAGCTGGTCACCGAGCCTTGGTGGAGCCCTTTCAGGTAGGCATAAAAATCACTATCGGCCGGCAGCACTGCCACCGCCATAGGGTCGAGCGACTCGATCAACTCACCCTTGGCCTGGGCAATCTTGTCCCGACTGCCCAGCAACTCGATGTGCGAGACTCCCACATTGGTGATCAGCCCCATCTCCGGCCGGAGCAGCAAGGCCAGTCGACGGATTTGCTCCAGGCCGCGCATTCCTAGTTCCATGACCGCGACCTGGGTGTCTTTCTCCAGCTGGAGCAGCGTCAACGGCACGCCCACGTCATTGTTATAATTGCCCGGGGTCTTGTGAATCTTGAAGGCGGTGGAGAGGAGAGAGGCCACCAGGTCCTTGGTGGTGGTCTTGCCAGTGGAACCGGTAATGGCCACGACCCGCGCTTTGACACGCTGATGCAGATGGTAGGCGCCCAGGTCCTGGAGAGCCTGCAAAGTATCTTGAACGCGAATGACCCCGGCCGGGCTCTCACCGCTCCGGCTCCAGAGTGCCGACGCGGCCCCCTGTTTTAGAGCCGAAGCGACATGATCGTGGCCGTCGTGCTGAGCCCCTACCAGCGGGACGAAAAGGCAGCCAGGGGCAATCTGGCGCGAGTCGGTTGAAATATTTTCAAACGTATGTTCGCCTGAAAAAGACAAAGAGGTGCTCTGACCGGCCGTGGCCGCGAGCACCTCTTCCAGGGACCAGCCCAGCATGTGCTTTTAGTGGTCTCCGGCCGTAGCCACGGCGCCGTCGTATGCCGGACGCCGCTTCTCAGTCCAGGTCAAAGCATGGGTCTTCAACTGTCCCTTGCCTCGAAACATGCGGCCCCGGAGGGCGATGCGGGCGACCTCCCGGTCGTCGAATTCAAGGGTCTGGTCGCCCACGATCTGATAGGTTTCGTGGCCTTTGCCGGCGATCACGACGGTATCGCCGGCTTCCGCCAGGGCGATGGCGCGGGCGATGGCCTGGGCGCGGTCGGATTCCGTCTCCACCAGCGCGGTGGAGGCCGTCATGCCAGACTCAATCTGGCGCAGAATCTCCTGCGCAGACTCACTGCGAGGATTGTCCGAGGTCAAGATGACCCGGTCACTAAGGCGTCCGGCGATTTCTCCCATCACCGGTCGCTTGTTGGCGTCGCGGTCTCCGCCGCAACCAAACACCGTTAGCAACCTGCCTTTGGTAATCTCACGAGCCGAAATCAACAGCTTTTCCAGGCCATCCGGTGTGTGGGCGTAGTCGACCAACACCGAAAAGTCCTGACCTTCGCGCACCGGCTCGAAGCGTCCCGAAACGCTGCTCACCGATTCCACGGCCAGCAAAATCTGCTCCAAATCGGCTTTCACAGCCAATCCCACGCCGATGGCGGCGAGAGCGTTGTAGACGGTGAAAAGGCCCGACATCGAGAGATCGACACGGCGACCCCCGATGGGTGTTTCCACGTTGAAAGAAACGCCGTTAGCGTCGATCTCCAGGTTGGTGGCTCGAATATGGCAGTGAGGTCCCTGACCGTAGCTGATGTAGGGAACCTTGAGCTCTTTCAGCAGACGAACACCGAAAGGATCATCGCCATTGATCACGGCATAAGGGGCGCTCCGTCCCTTGATGTAACGCAGACCGGCAAAGAGCTTCCGCTTGGCCTGGAAGTAGCTTTCCATATCGCCGTGAAAATCCAGGTGGTCGTGGCTAAGATTGGTAAACACGGCTACGTCGAAGGGTACGCCGTGGACGCGCTCTAGCTCGAGTGCGTGAGAAGAAACTTCCATCACCACCGAGTCACAGCCAGCCTCTTTCATATCCGCGAACAGGCGTTGCAGCACCAACGACTCCGGCGTGGTGTGCGTGGTCGGCAGCGGCTTGCCAGCGATCTTGGTGTGAATCGTGCCCAAGACCCCCGGCACTCGGCCCGCTCCAGCCAACACCGACTCACAGAAGTGAGCTGTGGAGGTTTTGCCGTTGGTGCCGGTGATGCCCACCAGACGCAGCGACTGCACCGGGTACCCGGTGGCCAACGCGGCCACTTGGGCCAGGGCGCGACGGGCGTTGGGTACGACCAGTTGCGGCACCGCCAGGTCAGGGAGCGGTCGCTCTACCACCAGCGCGGCCGCCCCATGCTCGACCACCTGGGCGGCAAAGTCGTGACCGTCGACCTTGAAGCCGGGGATACAGACGAACAGGTCCCCGCCGCTTATTTTTCTTGAATCAAATTCAACCTTAAAAACAGGAATATCTCCCCAATGGGAGGCTCCCGTGACACCGAGCAGGTCGGCAACCACTTTGAGATTCAACACGCTAAGGCTCCTCCAGCTTTACTACGCCATGGGGTATCGGTTGGGCACCGACTTGAGATCAGCTTTCCGATCCAAGCGGGTCACCCACCGTTTCCGACCGTTGCGCCCAATATCCAGGCGTGGTCCGACAAACGGCTGCATACCGGAGATCATGATCTCCTGAGCAGGTTTACGCGAACGCGGCGCCGGCTGGACATTGATGTAACGACGAAGGAACTCTTCTAAGTCCTTATCTCGCTTCACTATTTTGGCCTCCCTGAGCAGCACTACTGATTTCCTCCGGATGCGATGGGTTGACACCCAATTTCCACATCGCCTCCTGCGCTACACGCGCAAAAACCGGACCCGCCACCGTTCCACCCCAGTAGATCGGAGTCGGTTCCTCTATCTTCACCAAAACCACCACCTTGGGATCTTCCACGGGGCACACCCCGAGAAAGGACCCGATGTAGGTATCGCCATAGGCTCCGTTGTGAACCACCTGGGCGGTTCCCGACTTGCCTCCGGTCCGATAGCCCGGAATATTTGCCGTATGTTTTCCGGTTCCGTGGTCGCACACTCCCCGCAGCATGCCGAGCGTATCCTTGGCTGCTTGGGGCGAAATGGGACGACCCAGTTCCTTGATTGGCATCTTCTTGTAGACCGAATTGTCAGGATTGAGAACTTCGGAGACCACGTGGGGCTTGAGGCGAACCC
This sequence comes from Vulcanimicrobiota bacterium, assembly GCA_022842865.1. Lineage (GTDB taxonomy): Bacteria > Vulcanimicrobiota > Xenobia > Xenobiales > JADMJV01 > JADMJV01. Next base: position 3,759 of record JALHOV010000542.1, read on the forward strand.
CACCATTTGCGACCGCCTGCATTGCCGAAACCAGCTGCATCGGAGTGACGGCGACGCCTTGTCCAAAAGAGATGGTCAGCAGGTTGATTCGCTCCCAGTCTTTGACGAGAGCAAGAATGCCTTCGCTTTCGCCAGTGAGGTCCACTCCGGTACGAGATCCGAAACCAAAATCCTCCAGACCTTTCGCGAGAACTTTTTTGCCCATCCGCTCGGCTACATGGGCTGTGCCGACGTTGAAAGAAAATGCCAGGATTTCGGAGACCGGCTCCATCGCCTGGGCCCCCAGGCCGTCGTTGGCGTTGTTGATCGTCCAACCGCCAATGCTGATGACCCCGGCGGCCGGGAAAAGATCGGTCGGCTTGATACCGTTATTCATAGCGGTGGCCATGGTGAAGGTCTTGAAGGTCGAACCCGGCTCGTAGGGGTCCGTGATGGCGCGATTACGCCGCACCTCCGGAGGCACTTCGCCGAACTTGTCGGCAGGAAAGTCGGGCATGACGGCCAGAGCCAGAATTCCGGCGGTCTTGACGTCCATCACGATGCAAATGCCGCCTTTGGCGTTGCGTAGCTTGACGGCCGCGGCCAATTCCCGTTCGGCTACGTACTGGATCGTCTCGTCGATGGTGAGCACCAGGTGACGTCCCGGAACCGCTTTCTTGAGCAAGCGGGCGCTTTCTACCGGGATCATCCAGCCATCGCGGTCCATAAAGGTACGCAACACCCCGGGAGAGCCGCCCAAATACTCGTCGTAGGTGGCCTCCAGCCCGTCCAGGCCCTGCTCGTCCGTTCCTGTTGCACCCAACAAGGTGGAGAGCAAGCGACCTTTGGGATAGTAACGGCGGCCCGGAGTGGGCTCGCGCAGCAAAAAGACGCCAGGGACCGGCTGTTCCTTGAGCGACTTGGCGACCGTATCCGGCACTTTGCGGGCCAGCCACTGGAAGGTGCCCTTGCCGGTCAAGGCCTCGCGCACACGTTTCTCGGGCATCTGGATGAGACTGGCCAGGCGCTTGGTGGCTGCTTCCACGTCTTTGACTTCTTTCGGGTTCACGGCCAAGGAGGAAAGCGAGATGCTATTGGCAAGAACCACGCCGTTGCGGTCGCGGATATCACCCCGCAAGGCGGGCACCTCGATGTCGCCTTCCTGCTGATAACGAGCGAGTTGCTGCAGACGCTCGTTCTTGAGCCATTGCAGACTGGCCAGGCGGCCAATCAGGCAAACGTAGAAGAACGTGAAAAGCCAGTAGAGAAAAATCAGTCGATTACGAGTCTTGCCGGACCATCCACCCACCTGAGCTCACCTCCTCTACTATCATACTAGGACTAAAGACTATGGAATTTAATTCAATATTAATTTTTAACCGCGGAGCCCACTGCCACCTGCCCGCTAGATTGAATTTTCCTCAAATCTAATACCTGCCGATGAGCGGGAGGAACCATCTTGAGCCGGCTGGTAACCACACCCTCGACCCGTTCCAGACTACTGAGAGACTGGAGCTGCAGCTGCATCAGGTCCTTCTCGCGCTCTAGAACCTTCTGACGGTCGCGGAGGGCCACCACACGGTAGTGGTTCTG
>JALHOV010000543.1 GCA_022842865.1 Vulcanimicrobiota bacterium
GCGCGTGAGCGGGAGACGTCTGGCCGGCTTTTTGAAGGATCTGGGACCGGTCGACATCATCGCTCATTCGTTGGGCGGGCTGGTGGCGCGTTCGGCCGGTTTGTTTTTTGGAGCAAAAATCGAGCGGCTGGCTCTGCTGACCTGCCCCTTTTTTGGTTCCGGCAAAGCCTTTTTCGATCTGCACCCGGCGCTGACGGTGCAGTTGGTAGACAACCTGCTCTTCAATAAGATGATCGAGCGTTTTTTGCCGGGAGATGTCGAGCTGACCGAGTCATTTCAAAAGATGGATAGCGTTTATGAGCTGCTGCCCGATGCCAACGGTTTTGCTCGGGGCCTGTCGCCTCTGCTGGTGAAAACTTCGTTGCGGCGCAAGGGGGCTCCGGTGGCGACCTGGCAGGAGGCCTACGCTGACATTCCCCATTTCGAGCGGGTGGAGCGTGCCATGCACTATAAGGCCGAGCTGGGGCTGGCCATTCCGGGTCGGGAATATCTGATACTTTATTCGCCTGATCATCCCACGGTGGGTCGGGTGGATAATACCTTCGGCCTTTTTGGCCTGCCCTACGCACTGGGCGGCGGCGACGGAACGGTGCCCGCCGCCAGCGCGTTGGGACCGGGCCCGGCCATCCCCGTGCCCGGTCGCCACCTGTCCGTGGCCAACCATCGTCTCAGTCTTTTCTGGCTGTCACGCTTTCTCGCCTGAGGGCAGATCCTCCCCGTGTTCTCGGGTGTACTGTTTGAGCTCGGTGATTTTGTTCTGCAGCCATTGCTTGGCGCAGGCGCCGCGCGAGCGCAGTTGGGAAACGCGGTCGATGACCTCCTGGGCCAGGTTGTACATTTGATCGATCGCCTCGACACCCGACGAGACACGGTCCTCGCTGCAGCAGGCAAAGTTCTGCGGGTTCACGCTGGCGACAGGCCGAGGGTAAGCGCTCGGTATATTTTACGGGTGCTCACCCACACAAATTAGAGCCCAAAAGTTCCCTCTTTATGTCGAGTATTCACCTTCTCGTTGAGACGCCGAGACGGACGGGCAATGGTCCGCCAGGAATCCAGGCCACACTCACGGAAAATCGCTTCGCGGGAGGGAGCAGATTGTTATGGAGCTTAGCGAACGAGAAGGACAAGGGTGTGCCGTCGCGGCGGTGATGTTCCTGGTCCCTTTTATCATCGATTCAGTACTCATGGTGGCTTTGAGAGACACGGGTTCTAGCTCGGCCAAGGCAATGATGCTTGTCCCCTGGCCAGTTTGTGTCATCGGCGGTCTGGTAATGGCCCATAAGTTCAACCTGCTAGCGCCGCACGACCCTCAGGCGAAGTTAGTCCAGCACCAGGGCAACACGGCTAAGCAGGCCTCGCACGCGGGCAACGACCCGAACACCGAAACCTTGACCCAGATCACCGACGCCGCCGACGTGGAGCGTTTTGTCGTGGGACAACTGTATCGAGGTCGCTCACCGGCAGCCACCGCGGATACCCTGATGGAGCACGGATTTACCTCGGATCAGGCGACAACCCTGATTCGTCAATTTCAGACCCAACTGCCCTTTTCGCGCGTCCGCGATGGAGTGGAAACGGCGTCCAGCTATTGTGATCTGTGCTTCAAAGAGGGAGCACAAGGGACCGGCGAGATCATTTCCTGGCGTAAAGAAGTTGGTCGGTCCCAGCCTGCGATTGGCTTGGGAAAAATCTCTTACCAGGACGTGGCGGGCCGGTATTTCCTGTGCGGCCCTTGCCGGAATCGGATTCGACCGGAATTTGGCTCCTGTCTCAAGTCGACAATCATCTTCGCGATCCTCGGCGCCATTATTGGGTCGGTCGTTGTGAAAGGCTCCCTCGTGAGTACGGTGGGGTGCGCCATCGGCGTGGCCATGTTGGGCTCCTGTTGGATTGCCACACAGCCAGGTGGTTATCGCGGCTCTCCGGTCAAGGAAGGATTTAAGATCCACCAGACCAGTTGGGACGAACAACGTGGGACCAGCGTTTTCCTCAAATTCCTGGCCTTTTATTCCGTGCTGATCGGGCTCGCCTATTTTGCCAGCAAAAAGGGATTCCTATAGTGGGCTAAAGCGGGCGGAGAAATTCCAGTGTGCCGCGAGAATACAAACCCATGCCGAAGGGGAGCTCCACTACCAGCGCTGTCATAAAGCGGTTGGCAGCCTGATTTTCCAATGACTCGGTTCATAAGCGAGAGAGTTACCCGGTCTTCTCCGAGTAGTCGCTGAGAGAGGCTGGCGTGTAGGCCATGCGCAGGGCGTTGAGCACGGCCACCAGGTCGATCACTTCCTGGGCGATGGCCCCACCCAGCGGGGGCAACCAGCCGGCGGCGGCCGCTAACATGCCCACCACCGAAAGGACCATGCCCCCGATGGCGCTTTGCAGAGCAATGGTTTTCATGCGACGCCCGATATGCATGAACTCATCCACCCTCTTCAGGGAGCTGTCCAGCACCACCGCTCCGGCGGCCTCGGTGGTGACGTCGCTGGCCTGACCTAAAGCCAATCCCACCGTGGCCGCCGCCAGGGCGGGCGCGTCGTTGATGCCATCGCCGATGTAGAGGGTCGAGCCGAGCAACGTTTCGGCCCGGACTAAGGCCACCTTTTGCTCCGGTGTCTGGCCCGCGTGCAATTCGGTGACCACATTGGGTAGGCCCGGAATGAGGCCCACCTGTTTGGCCAGAAAGCGCACTTCCTCCTCGCGATCTCCGGACACCACCATCAGCTTCTGAATGCGATGGTTGATATGCAGGTGCTCCAAAAAGTTGCGCGTGTCAGCCCGCGGTTCATCGTGAAAGCTGAAGGCGGCGGCCAGTTTGCCATCGACCAGCAAGACCGCCTCCAGGCCGTGATCGTTGGGAGGAAGTTGCTCCACCATGGGAGCCTCAAGCTTTTTGCGCCCGGTGAGAACCACTTCGGATTCCCCGACCCGTCCCACCATTCCCTTCCCCGGCGCCTCCCGGATCTCTTGAGCCTCCTCCAGCACCAGTCCCTTCTCTTGGGCGGCTCGACTGATGGCCTGAGCCAGGGGATGGCGAGAATAGCGCTCCAAAGAGGCGGCCAGACCCAGGCACTGACCTTCGTCGAAGGACTCGAAAGTGGCCACCGAAGTGAGTACCGCCCGACCGCAAGTAATCGTACCGGTCTTATCCAGAATGATGGTCCGGCAATTGTCCACCTGTTCTAAAACGGAGGGGTCGCGCACGATGATGCCTCGCCGGGCCGACAAAGAAATAGCGCCGATGATGGCCACCGGAATGGCGATCAACAAGGGGCAGGGAGTGGCCACCACCAACACCGCCAAAAAGCGCCGAGGTTCACCGCTGAAGACCCAGGCCAGCAAGGCCAGAGTGACCGCAAGCGGCGTATACCAGGCGCCTAACTGATCCCCCAGGCGGCGCATCTGCGGTCTGCGCTCCTCGGAGTCCCGCATCACCTCCATGATTTTTGCGTGGCGGGAATCTTTGGCCAGCGCGGTGGCCTGAACCGTCAGCGAGGAATCCCCGTTGATGGCCCCCGACATAACTTCCGAGCCCACAATTTTTTCATTTCGATAGGGTTCGCCGGTAAGGTAGGATTCATCCATCGAACCTCGCCCTTCGACCACCACGCCGTCCACCGGCGAAATCTCGTGAGGAAACACCACCACCCGGTCGCCCACCTGAATTTGCTCGAGGGTTGCGTCCAGCATTTGACCGTCTTTTTGCAGATGGGCCAGGTTGGGCATGCGCTTGGCCAGAGCGTCCAACACGGCCGAAGCACGGCCTACTGCATAGGCTTCCAAAGCCTCGCCTCCGGAAAGCATCAGCACTACAAAAGCGCCCGCCAGATATTCTTGCAAGACGACCGAGGTGAGAATGGAGATTCCGGCCAGCAGGTCCGAACCAAATTCGCGCCGCAGCGCCTTGCGCAGCAGGCCCCAGACCAGTGGCGTTCCGCCCAGGCCCAGCACCACCCAAAGCGGCGCTTGCAGTGCCCAAAGGGGCCAATCGGCCGGCATAAAAGCGAAGCGCAACAAACAGTGGACGAGCATGCCCACTACCGCCAACAAGGCGATCCCGAGTTGTAAGGTCATGTTAGCAGTAAATCCCAATCTGCCGGTCTCGGCTATGATTCAGGTCAGTACCGGGGGCCGAGTCCTAACTCATCGTCCGGCTTGAGATAGAGCCAGGCCGGAGAACCTTGCAGAGGGAGCTGGCCCAATTTGGTTCGCCAACTGCTCCGGAATCTTCGCCTCCAGCGGAGAATCGAGATGGCCGGGTCACTGGCAAGAATCATTTCCAGCTGGTCCAAAGCTCCATCCAGACTGGAGGCTCTGCGAACAATTTGAAATTCCGGGTCCCATAAGACATATTGTCCGGGACGATAACGGACTGAAACTTGCCTTTCCAAACGCTCTCCCAGTTGTCCGTCGTCTCGGCAAAAGTCCCACCTGGCCTGGCGAACCCCTTCCACCGGCATCGAAAAGGATGGCTGCCTGAGCAACTTGAGGCCGCTGCTTACAACCGGTGAGGAAGAGTGCACGAAGGCTTTCACCTGGCAGGTAGCTGCTCCTGAGAGTCGGATTTGCTTTTGCCCGACCAGGGCTAACGGTCCGACCTCTCCCACCATGCCCTCGATGGTCAGCCTGCCCGTGGCCAAAATGGCGCCGGTTCCGCTCACTCCCCGAGGGATCACCAGATCCCCCTCCGCCAGAATCAGTGCCCCTTCTAACATCAGGGGTTGCTGCAGCCGCCCGCTGACACGAAAAGCCCCGCGCAGGGGGCGACCGTTCTCTACCAGAGGAAGGCTGGGCCAGGCCAGCAACTCCCTGGCCGACAGACCCTCCGTGGCCGACCTTTCATGTTCCTTGAGATAATTCTCCAGCATTCGGATGTGTTCGTCGTCCAGGGAAACCGGGTGCATCAGCTGGTAAGCAAAGGGAGGCATCCGCTGCTCACGGATTCTCTGCAAGCTCCGCCGCCAACCCAAGGCTCGCTGGCGAGGCGTATAATCCGACCAGGTGCTGAAATTGAGACCGGCCCGACCGCGCCGGACCTCGTCGGCAATCCACCAGGAAACCGGCGCCACCGAAGCATACCAGGGCAGTCGAACCTGATAAGAGTGACAGTCGTAGCAGCTTTCCTGAAACCACGGCCGCAAGTCGTCCGGCATGGGCGCCCGACCCCGTTCCGGGGGATTGGACACCGCTTCATAAGGCCACACTTGCAGCGCCAAAAAAACAGCCAGCAGTGCCAGCCGTGCCCGCCACCGCCAGGGCATCGTCCCCAGAATCAAAAATCTTCCTCGAGCGCCTGAAAGGGAGGAAAGACCAGCACCGGACAGCTTGCATGT
>JALHOV010000544.1 GCA_022842865.1 Vulcanimicrobiota bacterium
GGAGCACTGCGCGGGGATCCACTTTTTGAGCTTCGCAGGCGAGCTTCAACTTTGGGCCAGTCTTTCCGGCCTTAGCCTCATTTGGGCTCGCCAAGGCGAGCGCTGGACCAGTCTGCCGGCCGGTCCACCCGTGGTGGCCTGCAGTGTTTCCGATCAGGTTTGGATCGCCGACGGTGCCGATGTGTGCTTGCTCGAGCCCCAGCGCACCCGCCCCCGGCGCCTTCTCCATCTGGCTCATCCTGTCGAACAACTATTGACCGTAGCCTCCTTACTGGTGGTGGCCGGCGCGCGACGCCTGTCGGCCTACGCCCGGGACGGATCGCGCCGCTGGTCAGTCAGCCTGCCTCATTATTGGGGGCCTATGCCCCTGGCCGCCTGGGACGCCCACAGCCTGGCCGTGGCCGTGGGCCCTCACCCTTCTCGGCTGCTGCGACTGGCGCTGGCCGATGGTCGTGTGGAGCAGGAGATTGATCTACCCGCCCCTTGTCTGGCCTTGCTCTCCGAGGGACAGAATCTGTCACTCATTCTGGCCGAGTTGCGCCACTTTGCCTCCGGCTATACCGGCTGCTGGCAGATTCGCGAGCAACACCTGCGCAGGCTGGTCGCCCTGCCCAGCGACCTGTGCTGGGCGCGCGCCCACCCCCCAGGATTCTCGCTGGGCCGGAACGGCCAGGCCACTACGCTGCTGGATGCCCGAGGCCGCCAACTGGCCCAGGTGCCAACGGCCGGTCCGGTGAGCAGCGACTGCTGGAGCCCGGAGGGTGGCCACTACGCCTGGGTCGAGCAGCAGCAGGGGCTGGGTGCGCTGCGCATCGCTGAAATTTTGCCCTCACTGAAGGAGGCTTGCTGATGGAGTTCTTTGTGGTCAATCATTCCCTGGACGGCCTGCGTCTGGCGCTTTCGCTGGAGCCCCCGGGTCGTATCATTCTGGCAGGCCAGAGCCTGGCCGGCGCCTCGCTGCTCTATCAGGACGTGGTGTCCGCTCCGGCCGGAGGCGGCCCACGCACGGCTCGCTGGGGCCAGAGCGCGGTAACGCTGCTGGACCCTTACAGCGGACCCTACGCGGATTTGTTGGACCAGCTGCGGCAGCGCCCGGGGGCTACCCGAGTGGTATTGCTTTACGGTCGTCTGGAAGCCGACCTTCCCCCTCTTGATCCTGAAGATAGTTTGCGTTGCTGCTGGGAAATCCGCGATTGTGTCAGTCCGGCTAATGCCGCCAGCCTGGACTGGTTGGGCCAACGAATGGCTGGCAGCCAGGCTCGCCACGACGGCTTTTGCCTCTACGCTCGCAGGCCGCTAGACCCCGAATTGTGGGCCTCGAGGCGGGAACAACTGGGAGAAATCCTGGCCGCTCACCCGGTCTGCCAGACGATCGAACTACCTGAGTTGGAGGTCCGCCCATGAGTTGTCCGTCCCTATTGCAACAATCTCAGACGTTTGTGGCCCGGGCCTCGGACGAAGCCGAGAGTTCCGTGCCTTTACCTGGAGAGGCCGAGGCCGGCAGGCTGCTGGAGCAAGCTCGTCAGCACATCTACTTCTGGCGTCCTGATTTCGCCGGATTCCGTTGTCAACTGAGCATCCTGGGTGAAGGCGGGCCCTGGAGCGCCACCCTGATGGCTGGCAGCAGCCGCACATTCTCCTTGCAGCAGGTCCGGGGGTGTCCACAGCTGACACGCTGGGCTCATTACCAGGTCGGTGAAATCCTGGGCCACCGTGAACATCCAAGTCGCACCCGCATGGCCTCCCGCAGCGGTGTCACCAAGGGCGACGAGGACCCCATCTACGGGCAGCGACTCGACTTTGCGGGCGACAAAATGTCGAGTTACTACCGGGTGAAGGAGCAACGCATCACCCAGATCTCGCGAACCTACGGTGGTCAAACTTTTGTGATTTGTATTGACCGCCACCACGAGATCGAGGGCACCTTTGTGGCCAGCAACTACACCGCTTACTACTCCGACCCCGACGGTGTGCTGGTCAAGGTGGAAAACTACCAGGACGACTACCTGCCCATCGGCCAGGACAATCCGCTGTGGCTGCCCGCCGAACGACGCTTTACCGTGGTCCAGGGCCTGCAACGAGAGCATCGCGCTCTGCAATTTTTCCAGCACGAACTGCTGGTCGCAAGCTAAGAGGGATTTACCATGCAACAACTTCTGAACGCTCCTGCCACCACCGCCTGCTTAAGGTTTCTGGACTGCCTGGGAGAGCCAGGGCCATCGCCCTATCCAACCGATCGCTGGATGGCCTCGGTCCAACTGCAATGGCACTGCCCGCAGGCGGAGATGGTCTTGGAAATTCTTAGCCAGTCGCTCAGCAGTCTGCGTCCCGGCCAACCAGGCCGCCTGGACGCCGAATCTCTACAAAAACTCTGGGACTACTATCAGACTCCAGCGACTCCAAGCTATGCCAGCCAAGAGCTGGAGAGGTTCAGTCTGACTCTGGAACCGGCAGAGTGCTTGCTGCTCAGCAGTCTTTTGCCCGAGTTGCGAGCCCTGGAGCTGCGCCACCAGGCCTTTACTCATCTGAGCGGCAGGGTGCCAACGGTCGTGCGCGACACGCTGGAGGTGCTCCGACTTTTCTTGGGGCCCGAGTCGCAACTGCCCGACGGCTTCGAGGAAGCCCTGCTGGAGGTGTTGCATGGATGGTGCAGCCGACTGTGGATGAGTGAGGAGGAAGGGCGCCACGCGTTGTGTGTGCTCTGGGCGACCCATATGGCGGGTCGCTTCCAGGCTCCTCAGCAGGAGTGGCGCTATTGTCTGGCCTGTTTAGAACAGACTCTTTATCGGCACGTGGGCCCCGGTTGCGGGCGACTGGTTCAAAGCTACTGGAATGGACTGGCCGCAGCCACTTCTTTGTTTGAGCTGTGCGCTCTGGTTTGCAAGCAAATGCCCGTCCTGCTGCCCCGCTTTCGCAATGGTCCCTTCGAGGCCCGGGAGCTCGTCGGCTCGATACTGGGCGAACTGCTCCTCGACCTCGATCCGCTGCAACAGGGGTGGCCCACCCTGGCGGCTTTGAACGCCGCCGCCGCCCCACTGGGCGGGGTCAGCACGGAGGAGTTTAGCGCCTTCCGCCGCGCATTGCTATCAGGCTTGCGTCCTCATATGGAACGCAACTGGCTGGACTTGCTGGCCGGACCGCTGGAGCGAATTCAGGCCCATCTGCAGCTGCGCGCCTGGAAGGTCGAGCAGCGCACCGTTTTGCAGCAGGCTATGGCGCGTGCTTGCGGCAGTCTGCGTGAGGTGCTACAGGCTTTCAGTTCCAATCCCAAGGCGGAGCAGGACCTGCGGGCTTTGCTCGATGCGGCCTGGGAATCCGTCGATTGCGCCCGCACCTCACTGGATGCGCAACATTTGTTCCGCCGCTGGCTGGGGGCCGTCTACCTGCCCTTCGTGGCCCCCAAGTGGCAGCAGCCCAAGGCCGTGGTGGCCGCGCTGAGAACTTCCTTGCAAGCGCTGCCGGAAGGGGGCAACAGCAAGGGGCTACTGCCGTTGCTGGAAATGCTCCCTGCCGCCTGCAGCGAGGTCGGCTCAGGCTTGCGAACCGGCCATAGCTGGCTGACCGAGTGCGGTTTGGAGCGTCGCGCCTGGCAGCTGTGGCTGTCGGAGGGCAGTCAGGCACCCCAAAGTTTGAGTCGGCTGTGCCTGCGCGAGTGGTCCTTAGATCAAGACCTGGCCGTTCGCCCCAGCTTGCAGCAGCTTCGTCAGCGTTGTCCGGAGCAGACCATCCCGGTGCCTTTCGAGGCGATGGAAGAGAAGCTCGAGCGCAGCTGGCTGAGTCACCAACTTTGGAGCCAGGCCGAAGCCATTGCGCGACAGGCTTCCGCCTGGACTTTTCGGAAACTCCCTGACTACGCCCGTCAGGCGGGTTCGGCCCGTGGGTTAGAGAAATGCGCTCGCGACAATTCCTTCACTTTACGACGGGTCGCTTTGGCCTGGGAGCTGGAAGTGGAGGATCCCGTCGCCTTTGTGTCCGACTGGTGGAATGGCATGGTCAACGCCTATCTGACCGGTCGCCCCAGTCAGCTCTTTCTCACCAATCTCCAAGGCCTGCTGCAAGCTTCTCGCGATTATCTGCAACCGCAGCAGATCGATGAGTTGGAATCGGTGCTGCGCCCCGTTTACGAAGAAGCAGCCGGTCAGGAAGAGAACCCGTCCCTGCAAACCTTCCAGCCGGTGGCCTGGAACTTTCCCTTGCAGCAGAAGCTGGAATGCCCGGTGGAGCTTGACCTGAGCGATGAACTGGTGCAGACCGCTCTGCGCCTGGCCGGCCCCCTGAGCAAGCCGGTAGGGCCCTGGCGAAACATCCTTCAGGAGGGCTGGAGGCGCTACCTTTGGCAGGGTTGCCTGGACACCCTGATGGCCCGGCGTTGGCTGGACTACCTTGAGGAGAATGGAACGTCATTCCAAGAGATGACTCGTTTCCTGCAAGGGCTTTTATGGGCTCAAGACCGGCGCAGCCTGACGCAGGCGCTTCCAGCTCTTGACTATCTGCAGGCCTTGCTGGATTTCACCGAACAGGGACAGGCCAATTCGTTGCCCGCCCCGTTCTGCCACTGGGAGACGGATCGACTCTGGCTGGAGCAGGACGGCGATGCGAGGGCGGATGTGCAACGACTGGCGGCCGTCTACGGCAGCTCAGCGGAACCTTTGTTCAGCCCCAATCCGGAAGAAGAAGTGGAGTGGAGGCAGGCGCTGGGGGTTCTGCTGGTGGCCGCCAAGCGGGACCGACCGCAGGAAGAGGCGCTGGTGCTGTGGTGCTTGTGTGGCTCCCTGAAAATCGTGCGCAGCCGAGATTTTGATCAGCGTCTGACCAAGGTAGAACAACTGCTGGCCTCTGGCTGTCCTGATGTGCCTGGCTCGCTGTATGCCCCGGCCTTTGCCCACCTGAGACGGTTGGTTCCGTTGGTTCGCCAGCTGGAGTTAGACTTTCGCGCCCAGCCGGACCTGGTGCTGCTGGCCACCGGGCTGCCGCTGATCTGGAGTAGCAGCTGCTGGGCTATGCCGCGCGCCTTGCGACTGGCCTGGGCTCGCCAACCCGCGATCTCGGGCGGAGACCTGGCCGCCTTCTGGAGCCAGGACCTTGATTTACCCGGCGAGTCTCAAGGTCGGCAGCGCGAGTTGCGCTGGACGGCTCGCCAACTGGCCTGGCAAGCCTGGCTGGGGCAGCAGGACCAGGCGCCGCCCGGCTGGGCGGCTCCGGACCTGGATCTGGGTGGCCTCTGGACGATCGCCCAGGACTTCGCGCGCAAAGATTGGTCTGCGGGGGTTGCCGTCAGTCTGGGCGCCCTGCAGGCCAAAGGGGATTACCTGAAGCTGGGGGTG
>JALHOV010000545.1 GCA_022842865.1 Vulcanimicrobiota bacterium
GAACTTCTGGGTGGTGAAAATCGGACCCGGGCCGCCGTCCTCATTGTCAGACGGCGCCTTCATGGTGACTGAAATCGGTCCTCCCCCACCGTCTTCGTTGTCCGAGGGAGCCTTTTTGGTGACCGAAATCGGACCACCGCCACCATCTTCGTTATCCGAAGGTGCCTTCATCGTTACCGAAATCGGACCGCCGCCGCCTTCTTCGTTATCGCTGGGGAACTTGAGGGTGGTTACGGGACCGCCACCGTTGTCTTCGTGGTCACTGGGATAGCGCTGAGTGACCGCGCAGCCCGGTCCACCACCCAAGGGTGGCCCGCCACCACCTTCTTCCTGGTCGGAGGGAAACTTCTGCGTCTGAACCAGGCCGGGGTTGGGCTGCTGCCCTTCCAGATAGCGCGTAAAGAACGGGTTGTTCTGCTGGCCTGGACCGGAGAGCCCGCGCCAGGCATTGCCCAGCTGCTCGAGAGCCTGGAGAGCGGCGGCCAGCATCTGGCGCATATCGGCCGGGCCGGTGTAGGCATTCGGCTGAGGCCCCTGCGGTCCACCGGTCGTGTTTTGGTAGGGATTGGGTCCCTGAGAGGGATAAAACCCGCCGCTACCGCCGACGCCAGATGTATATGCCATGTTGCTCTCCCGAAAATAAAGATTAGCTTAGTATAGCCAATCCCGTGGGATGTGTCCTCCGGTAAGATTAAAGGATTCTGCACAAACCGGTGGCGCCCCTTGACTGAAGTTTCCTTGGATTATATAATTAACAGTGTAAACGCCATGCTCTATCGATGGAAAGCTCACTTTCAGCAACTGGCCTCTCGCTTCGCCCACAGCGGCATGACCGCCAACCAGGCCAGCCTGGCAGGCGCCCTTTGTGTCCTCCTCAGCCTGGTCTGCCTTGGCCTGGGTCGTTCCACGCCCTGGCTACTTTGGATCCATCCATTGGTTCTACTGGCTCGCTTTATCTTTAACGCCCTCGACGGCTTGCTGGCCCGCAAACAAAATACTGCTTCTCCGGCCGGCGAGGTTTTTAATGAGCTTTCCGATGTGCTCGGCGACACGCTTACCTTCGGCGTTTTCTATTTTCTTTTCCCCGCCTGCCAACTGCTGGTGGTGGGGCTGCTCCTGAGCATCTGGTTTTGCGAGTTTGTAGCCGTGCTGGGCAAAAGTCTACCCGCCGGTGTGCGCCGTCAGGAATCTCTGGGCGGCGGCAAGCCCGAACGGGCGCTCTGGCTGGGGCTCTTCTCTCTGGCCTGGGCGTGGTCGCCCGCCAGCGAGCGCCTGGCTCCTCTCTTTCTCGGCCTTCTGACCGTGCTGGTGGTGCTCTCGGGCTTGCGCAGAGTTGCTTGCTCGCTGCAAGCGGCGAAAGGTCACGAGTATCTCTCTCAGACCCTGTATGGAAAATAGATGCTAAATCGAATCGCGCTGCCCTTGATCATCTTACCGCTCTATTGGAAGCTTCACGACCAGCCCCGATTCTTTACCCTTTTCACTCTCTGCATCGCCATTCTGGCCTTCTTCACTGTGCTCATCGCGTGGATGTCCCGCCAGGGAAAAAAATCCGCTCCCGAGTTGATGGCCAGAACGGTGACCTTCTGGTGGATGGTCGCCCTTTTCCTGATTTCTCTGACCACTCACCCGGCCGCCACGGCCCTCTTTCTGGGCATCTTCTCGGCGTTGGCACTTTACGAATACCTCTCCTTTGCTCCGGAGCGCTTTTCTCGTCCCATGCTCAGCTTCGCACTGGTGCAGGTGCCCCTTAACCTGACCCTGCACTATGTCGGACAGAGTGCGCTCAGTCCCGTCTATTTTTTCCTGTTGGCGGCCCTGGCCGTGCCCAGCCTGCTGGTTCTGGAGAACCGTCCCGAGTCATCGCTGATGCGCTACGGCACCCTGGTTTCGGGCCTGGGCTTTTTTGTCTTCTCGCTAGGTTACGCCGCGGCTCTGGCCCAGAAGGCCATCATGGTGTTGCTGGTGTGCTTTTTTCTCACCGAAATTCGCGATCTCAGCTCCTACTGGCTGGGCAAGGCTCTGGCCCGTTTGCAAGCGAACCGCCCATGGCTGCAAAGGCTGAACCCCAAAATCGCCCCGCTGGTCAGCCCCAACAAAACCTGGGGGGTGGGACTGCTCTCGGTGCTGCTGCTCATGGCTCTGGCCCTGGCGCTGGCACCGCTGCTGCCGGACTTGAGCACCTTCTTCTTGCTGGGTTGGGCGGCTCTGCTCGGGGTTTTGGGACTGATGGGCGACCTGGTCTTTTCCATGTTCAAGCGCCAGTTCGGGTTAAAGGACTCGGGCCACTTGATGCCCGGCTCGACCGGTGTCATCGACCGGATTGACGCATTAGTTTTGACGATTCCGGCCACCTACTTTTGCACTCTGCTCATCTCCACTTGAAAGGCGGTTCTCTTGGACATCGGACTCTACCAGGCCAAGCATCCCTTCCGTAAACTGATCGGATGGCTGGTGCCTCTGTGCAAACACCTTAATCCCAACTGGATCAGCCTGGCTTTGCTGCCGGTCGGAGGACTGATGGCCTGGTGCTGCTGGCAGGGGCTGCAACACGGAGGGCAGGTCTTTTTGATCTATGCCGTTTTCCTCGGCTTCCTGCGTATGGTGGTGGCCACCCTGGACGGTCTGGTGGCCACCACCTATTCCAAATCCACCTGCGTGGGCGACATCCTGAACCGAATCACACCGGAACTTTGCGATCTGCTGCTCTACCCGGTGCTGGTGCTGGCGGTACAACCGCCGGTCGCTCTGGGAGTGAGCGTGTTGGCGATGAGTTGGGCGATCGGCTTTATGGGATCGGCCGGTGCCCCCAGTGGAGTGCCGGTGCAAAGCGTCGGTCCGTGCGGACAGACCGACCGTCTGGCCGCAGTCATGGCCACCTGCGCCCTGCAGTTTTGCTTCCCCAGCCTCCCCTTCTTCCACCTGTTGCTCTGGTGGATCGTGCTGGGAGGAGCCATCACCCTGGTGCTGCGCGCCCGCCGGACCTTACAGATTGCCCGCGAAACCGACGCCGGTGTTTGAACTCTATCGCCAAGGATTGGCGGTCCTGGATCAAGAGGAAGTCTTTCTCAACTACGCGGCTACCGCCCCTCTGAGCCGCGCCGTGATTGAGCATATGAAAGCTGAAACCGAAGCCATGGCCTCGCCTCTGGGGCAGCGTTTTTATGTGGCTCTTAACCAGTTGGAACAGGCCCGTCGGCTGGTGGCTGAACTGCTCAACGTGAAGGCCAGCGAACTGGCCTTCACCACCAATACCTCAACGGCCATCAGCCTGGTGGCCCTGGGCCTGGACTGGAAGCCCGGCGACCGCGTGCTGGTGGCCGCCAACGAGTTCCCGTCGAACTATTATCCCTGGCTGCATTTGGAAAAGCGCGGCGTGATCTGCCAGAAATTTCAGCCCCAGCCGGGGCTCCCGCTGCAGCAGCAGCTGGCTGAGATGGACCTTTCCGGGGTCAAACTGCTCGCTCTCAGTGCCGTGAGCTATGAGACGGGCCGCCTCTACGAACTGGAAGAAGTCGTTCGGTTTTGCCGTCGGCGCGGCATCTATACCTGCCTTGACTGCATCCAGGCCATCGGCGCCATTCCGCTGAATCTGCACAAAATTGGGGCCGACTTCGCCGTCGGCGGGGCCCAAAAATGGCTGATGGGACCCGTTGGCTGCGGCATACTCTACGCGCAAAGCCAGCATTTGGAAAGGCTGGATGTGCCCTTTCTAGGCTGGACCAGCGTGAAGTATCCCGAGCTTTTCGACCTCGGTCCTCTGCAATATTCGCCCGAGATGACGCGTTTTGAACCGGGACTGCCCAATTATCTGTCGGTGGTCGGTCTGGCCGCCTCGCTGCGTCAGTTGAAAAGCCTGGATTGGGTGCAAATTCATGCCGCCATCCGGCGCAATACCCTCTACCTGCAGAGCGCCCTTCGCGATCTGGGTTTTTCTCTGCTGACCGCCCCCGGTGACCGCAGCGCCGGCATCGTGTCTTTCCGAGTGCCGGAAGATTTTGACCGCCGCCAGATCGAGCAACTCTACCACGACCGTCACCTGAAGATCACCGCTCGTAACGACTACGTACGCGTCTCTCCGCATTTTTTCAACACGCCGGCCGAGTTGGACCGATTCTTGCAAGCGACCCGGCGCATTTTCCTGCGCGCCCGCAGTCCCCAGGCCGCCCGTCCGGAAAGAGCCGCTTCGGCGGTCCGACCGGCGACTCCAGGCTGGGTGCTGATCACGGGCGCGACCGGCAACCTGGGCTCGTGCATGGCCAAACGCCTGGCCGCCAAGGGTTACGCTCTTCACCTGCTGGGCCACGACGCGCAAAAGCTCGAAGATCTGCGCACCCAATTGGCCGGCAGCTCGGCGCCGCTTCGCTTCGATCAGCTCGATTTTCTGGATAGAGGGCAAACCGAAGCTTTTTTGGAGCGCCTGGAACAGGAAGGCAGCGGACAATACCAAGGTTTGATTCAATGCGCCGGGCGAGAAGAGACCGCCCTTTTTGCCGAGCTCGAAGCCAGCGCCATCGAGCAGCTCTGGCGACTCAACCTGGAAATTCCCACCCGGCTGATGCATCTTTTCCTGCGCAAGCTCCGTCATCCGCGGCCGCTGGGCATTCTCAACGTGGTTTCCTCCACCGGTCGCTGCGGCACCCCCCTGCTGTCGGTCTACGCGGCCACTCACGGAGCCATGTGGACGCTCGGCGAGTCACTGGCCCGCGAGTGGGCCGATCGCGGGGTGCCGGTCACCACCTATGTGGCGCCCGCCATGCATTCGCCCATGCAAAAACGCATGGGCCGGGTCAGCCTGCGCTTTTTTAAGATGTCGGGAGCCTTTGACTACGAAGTCGTCGATCGTGTTGCCCGCGAAGCTCTGCGCGCCTATTTCAAAGGGCGATCTCTCAAGATCTCCAAACTGAGCAAAGCCAAGGTCTTTCTCAACCAGCTCTTGCCCAGCGTCATCGATGAAAAGGTGCGCAAAGTCTGGCGCACCGATAACCCATAGGCAAACCCGTGTGGTTCGACGGCCCGCTTTTCAGGGCTCCAGATGGGTCTCCACCCGCCCCCCGCGTCCTGACCGGCCGTTGTCCCCGTTCATGGCCTGAGTGAGTCCGTGTTGCTGGTTGTAGAACCATCCCCCGGGCCCTCCCTGCCCTGGCTGGCCCGCTCGGACGTCGATATCCAGATACTCCCGCCAGGGTGCGTTGTGGGTGATCACCTTGCCCGACCCTCCCCCCGGGTCAGGCGCATGGTCCCTTCCCTTCCGACCGAGGCCCCCGGTCCGTCCATCACAATGGTAGCTAAACTGGTCGGCCACCGAGAAGGC
>JALHOV010000546.1 GCA_022842865.1 Vulcanimicrobiota bacterium
AAAATCGAAAGCGCGTGTGCAGCGCGGTCGTGTCAGGGAAGAGCGGGAAGTCCAAGATCGATATGGCCACTGTGCGCTTGAGCTTTTCATATTCGTCACCACGCTTGAGTTGCTGACTATACAACCTGCTCAGATAATAGAGGGAGCGATCGACGTAGCGCGGTTGCTCTCGTACCTGGAGTTCGATGTTGTAACGACGGCCGGCCTGGTCCCTGGCCCGCACATCCAGGATGGCGCCTTTGGCGAAAATATGGTCTTTGGAGAGCTCCCCGCTCAGCGGGGCGATTTGCACGATTTTTTCCGGGCCGGACAGGTCCAGAACGGCATTCAGCAGGGCCCTGAGAATCCGTTCATTCTTCGGCGTGCCGAAAACGATCTTAAAGATGATGTCGTTCAGAAGCGTGCGACGCATGCTCCTTTTAGTTTTGCTCTTGGCCGGGAGTTTCCCCCCGTCGGTGGGTGTGTTGTGTTCCATGACTCGGACTCTAGCGTATCGTCCAGGTGAGGTGTTGAACTGGCCATGTGCGAAGTATGAACTTTGCTATTCGTCCAGCAGCAGCTCGATGCCGAAGATATCGGCCAGCTGGTCGTCCGGCAGCAGCTCGGCACCGCGAGCCACCGGCAGGTTCAGGCCGAAGGAAAACAGCTCCATCGGGTCCACCCCGCGCAATCGGAAGAGCAGCTCGGGCTGATCATCCAGGCGATTGCCCACTCCGTAAAGCACGGCGGCTACATGTTTGCACATCCGGGCGCCATCGGGGCAATCGCAGCTCAGCCGAATCTGGGAGGGTTGGGGAAACAGGCCGGTGGCGCGGTCGGTGACAATCTTCATGACCTGACCGGAAAACTGGCCCTGCAGCAACTCCAACATCGAGGCCACCTGGCCGGCGCACTTTTCTTTGATGGCCTGCCACAACGACTCGGCCAGCGGATCCACGCCAATGCGCACTTCATACAAACTGGAGCCGCTGACCAGCGCTTCCACGCTCCCCGGCGACACTCCCAGGTGCAGCACCGAGCCATTGCGTGCATAGGTGCGCCCGCGTTCCAGTCGATTGTAGATATCCGAAAAAGACTCCAGGTGCTCGCACCAACCCTTACCCCAAAAGCTGCGGGCAATTTTCAGCCCCTGAATCAGCACCGGTTCGAGTTTGCGACCGGACTTCTCCAGTTTGGCTTTCTGACGACGCGCCGCCTCGCGTTTGTCAGAAGCGGAGCTGTAGCCCCAGAAACTCACGACAGACTCGCCTGGCGAATGTCCAGCGCCACCATCTTGAGCAGTTCCTCGTTGGACAGCTCGCTGAGATTGACTTCCTGGTCGCCCTGAAGAATTTCGTTGGCCAATTTTTGCTTGGCCGCAATGGTCGCGTCAATCCGTTCTTCCAGACTTCCGCGCACTATAAATTTGTGTACCTGCACATTGTTTTTCTGGCCGATACGGAACGCTCGGTCGGTCGCTTGATTTTCCACGGCCGGGTTCCACCACCGGTCAAAATGAATCACGTGCGAAGCACGGGTCAGATTCAGACCAGTGCCCCCCGCCTTCAAAGACAGTAGGAAGAACGGCGGGCCGTCTTCGGCCTGAAACTGTTTTACCAAATTCTGACGTTTGGACACGGCGGTTCCACCGTGCAACACCAGCCCGGGCACACCGTATATGCCGCTCAAGAATTCGTGCAGGGGTTCGATGATTTCCCTGAATTGGGTAAAAATAAGCACCGCTTGCTGACGTTCGCACAATTCCGTGCAAAGTTCGCCCAGGCGCAGGAACTTGCCGCTGGCGGCGGGAGACCACTCCGAAGCTCCGGTAAATTGACTGGGATGATTGCAGATTTGCTTGAGTTGCATCAGCGACTGCAGCACCAGGCCCTTGCGGGCGATGCCGGTTTTGCTTTCCAAGGCTTTGGCCAGTGTTTGAAGCACTTTCTCATAAAGTTTGATCTGCGCCTTGCTAAGCCCGCAATAGGCGGATGTTTCCGTCTTGTCGGGCAAGTCAGAAATCACTTTCCGATCCGTTTTCAGGCGGCGCAGAATGTAGGGACCCACCAGTTGGCGCAACGGTGCAAACTGATTGTTCAGAGATTTGACGAATTCAGAGAAAACCTTGGCCGAGCCCAGCAATCCCGGATTGAGAAAGTCGAAAAGCGACCACAGGTCGCCCAGACGGTTTTCCACCGGCGTGCCGGTGAGCGCGATACGGGACGAGGCACGCAATTTTTTGACCGCCTGGGTCTGACGGGTGCTGGCGTTTTTGATGGCCTGCGCTTCATCCAGAATGAGCAGCTGCCAGTGTATCTCGTGCAGCCATTGCTGACGGTTCACCTGGGAGTAGGTCGTGATCACCAGGTCCGCCGCTGCGGGCTCTTTTTCCACATTGGTCTCCGAAGGATGAGCAAAATACAGGCGCAGGTCCGGCGCAAAGCGGGCCGCTTCCGCCCGCCAGTTGCCCAGAAGCGAGGCCGGCACGATTAAAAGGGACGGTCCCTGTCGCTGCTGCCCTAGCAGAGTGGCCAGCACCTGAATGGTCTTACCCAGTCCCATGTCGTCGGCCAGGCAAGCTCCCAGCCCCAGGCGACTCAAAAACATCAGCCAGTTGACGCCGCTGCGCTGGTAGGGCCGCAGATCGGCTTTCAATCTCGGATCCGGCGGCAGGTCCTTGGGTTCGCCCAGCAACTGGCGCAGGCTCTCACCGGGCTGCAGGCTAACCCACTCGCGTTCTTCCGCATTCTTGGTATCGGGACGCAGGTCGGGCGAAGCTCCGGCAAGCATGCGCATTCCCTCGAAAAAGGAGACCGGACCCCCTCGCTCCAGCAATTTCCAATGCTCCAGGGCCTGCTCCAGTTTCTCTCGATCGACCTCGACCCACTGGCCCTTGAGCCTGACCAAACTGTCGCCGCCGTCCAAAAGAGCCCGTATCTCACCAGGGGTCAGGTTCTGCTGGTCGACCGCCACCTGGACGTCGAACTCCAGCAAAGCCTTCGCCCCCAGTCCCTCGCCCGGCGCCGGCCCAATGGTAACCGCCACGCGTGGACGCGGGCGTTTTTTCCACCAGTCGGGCAAGAGCACCGACAGACCGGCCTCCTCCAGCTGGGGCACGTTCTGCAACAGCTGATAGGCTTTCTCGATAGGCCAGGCCAGCGGTTGATAGATATGGCCCGATTGCAGCATCTCGTCCACCCAGGGGCAACTCTCGGCGGCCCGCTGGATGGGGGAGAGCAGCTTGACCAGAGCCTGCTGATTGCGCTCCCCGGCGTATTGCTCCAGACTTTTGCGCAGAGGCACGTGCTGCAGTCGTCCCCCCTGGCTCAATCCGGTGGTATAGGTTGCCAGGAAGGCGAAAGGCAGTTCTTCGTTGTCTTTATTCTCGGCCAAATGGAAATATACCCGGCCCACCTGACGCCAGCGCGGAGCGTGAGATTGCAGGAAGGCATCCAGACCCTCGGACGTAACCTGGGCGTGCACCCATTCGTCCAGCTGCGTCCACAGGTTGGCCAGGCTTTCCGGTGAGAGATACTCGCCTCCCTCCATAGGAGGCGCCCCCTGCACCAGCGACAGGCGTTCCGGCTCAGCCGGCACCGCCGGTTGCTGGCCGGCCGGAAGTTGGCACAGGCTGATCAAATAGCGCCGGGCATAATTGCGCCAGAAGACCAGGTCCGGTTCGGCAGGACGGTCACTGGCCAGGGCCAGCAGCAATTCCCGCCAATCACCCTCGCCGGGCAGGCGCAGCGTTCCCCCGGGAGTCAGCTTGACGGCCATTCCCTCAGAGTTATCGACGCCCGGGCCCGGCTCGCCTGCTACAGACATGGATAGAAGCTGGCGTCCCAGTTTTTCAGGTCCAGTTGCCAACCCTGCACCTGGGAATAGCCGTCTCTTTCGACCAGGGCCTGGCCTATCCGGTAGGCATCGCTGCGATCCAGGGTCTTTTCCCGGCCGTTGCTCCATCTCAGAATCTGGCCCGGGCGGGCATTGTAGTCGCGGCCGTCATGGTCAAGGCCGCCGCTGCTTTGAAAGAGGTCTTCCAGCTGGTGGCGCACCCACACCCCATCCGGAACGGGTCCGGCCTCTTCCGGCGGTTGCTTGGGGACGCCGCGCAGTTCTCGATGTTTTTCAAAAGGCTGAATTTGCTGTCGGATTTCCACGTTATGCCCCCAGCTCGAGGCGTTGGTAGAAGCTCGCCTCGGGGTGCTTGAGGTCGATGCGAAAGCATTCCAGCAGCTGGGGATAATCGGGGTGAGAAAAGGACCAGAAAGCCTCGATGGCCACCGGCGTTTTGTGCACCCTCGTAAAGCGCTGTTCCCCCCGCTTGCTCTCGCAACGTTCCAGATGCTGCTGCTCGCCGTCGACCTGGAAGGCCGCTTCCAGGCTTCTGCCCTGGCCCTTTTGGAGAACCCGTCCGGGTAGTGGATCCAAATCGTCCGGCCCCTCGTCCTCGCGCCGTGTCCGTTCGAAGGATTGCTCCACCCAGTCGCGGATGTCGTCGGGATTGCTCAGACTCTTTTTCTCCACGCCCTCCAATTCGCGACGGCTTTCGAAATAGGCAATCTGCCTGCTGGCTAATGGGTTCAGTTTCATCATTCACCTCCTTGGTATGAGCCAAGGATAGGCGATTGGAATCGAAACTGAGGTTTGCGATCTTATGCCGAACTTATTCGTTTTGTTAACCTTGCCGCCGGGTTGTCGTTCTTCTCGGGATGGCGGCTCGAGGATGGCCCCCTGGGGTTTCCGCCAGCTCGAAGATTCTTGTTGCCACCTGGCCGGCAAGTCGCCGCCCACCCCGGGACTTGCCAGTCGACGGTAAGTATTACCGCCTGGCCGACAAGTCACCCCCGGGACTTGCCAGTCCTCGGTAAGTCTTGCCACCTGGCCGACAAGTCCGTCCCCACCCCCGGGACTTACCAGTCCTCGGTAAGTCTTACCGCCTGTCCGGCAAGTCGCCGCCCACCCCGGGAATTACCAGTCCGCGGTAATTCTTGCCACCTGGCCGGCAAGTCCGTCCCGGGATTTGCCAGTCCGCGGTAATTCTTGCCGCCTGGCCGACAAGTCGCCGCCCACCGCCCCGGGACTTACCAGTCCGCGGTAATTCTTGCCACCTGGCCGGCAAGTCCGTCCCGGGACTTACCAGTCCGCGGTAATTCTTACCGCCTGGCCGACAAGTCACCCCCCGTCTTACCAGTCCGCGGTAATTCTTGCCACCTGGCCGACAAGTCCGTCCCCACCCCCGGGACTTGCCAGTCCTCGGTAAGTCTTGCCACCTGGCCGGCAAGTCCGTCCCGGGATTTGCCAGACCGCGGTAAGTCTT
>JALHOV010000547.1 GCA_022842865.1 Vulcanimicrobiota bacterium
GTAGTGGTTGAAATCAGGGTGCCCACGGCGAAATTGGCACCAGGGGTGAGGTTGACCGAGTAGATCTTGCCGGGGCCACCTCCGGTCGGAATGCCTAAAACTTTCAGACCGGTGGCCTGGTCGCCTCCGGCACTGAAATCGCAGCCAACGATGTTCTCGGGAATGCCGGTGATGACATTGGACGAGATCAGAGTGCTCGGGTCATTTGAGTTAAAGCGAACCAGGTTCTTGCTCGCATCGATGCCGACGAACTTCTTCACGGCGGGCCCGCTTAAGTCAACCGCGATCGAAGAAACGGGCACATCCCCCGCAATTCTGGTCTCCAAAACCGTGCCGCCGTTCGAGGGGTCCACGCGGAACAGGCTCGAGAAAGCGTCGCCTTCTTTCTGCGCCGCCAGATAACCAACTCCGTTGGGCCCGATGTCGAAACCCATGTTTGGCCGAACCGCCACCGGCAGGGTACCAACCTCCGTCAGGACCCCATCACTCGGGGTAGCTTGGCGATAAACCTTCCCGGTCAGGTGGGAAACAGCCAGAAGGGTGCTTTGGGTGGGAGCCTCGGATGGATCGGAATAAGCCAGTGCGGTCACGAAGCCCGGCTGACCGTTGACCGTCAGGTTGGTCTGGGCGGTTACAGCGGCCGTGCCGGGATTTAAAACCACGTTCTGAGCGCCGGATTCCAGACGAATACGGTCGATTACCGGATTGAAGTCAATGTCGGCGTTGGGAGCGGCGGGCGCCACGCCGTTGCCGACCAAAGTGACGGCGAAGGTTCCCTTATCTATCCAGAACAGCTTACCGGTGTTGGAAATGCCATAGAGGACGCCCGTGCGCGGACGGCAGTCGATCGCAACAATTCTTTCCCCAGCCGGCAATCCCACCGGGGTCGACTTAGCGCTGATGGCCAGCGGGTTGTCCGAGTTAAAGGAAAATATCTGACCCGTGGTGTCCACGGCCCAAATATTGAGACCGGGTGCGCCATTCGTGCCACCCGCAAATGGAACCTGCGAGTCATTAGGACGGCCAGAGTCGGAATTCACGACATTGCCGCAGCCAAACGTCATCAGCGCCGCGAGCCCAACGGTCACAGAAGCCCAAATCGTACGTTTCAAAGAAACCTCCACAGCCTGAGAACGAGTCTCGGCAAATTAGCGAGGCGAAATTCTTAACGATCGGCAACATCCCTGCTTAAAAATGAAAGAGCTTTACTCCTCCGTTACGGAAATGCTGTTGACAGTCAGATCTTGGGCCTGTCGAGCGGCCGGCAAAACCATCTGAATGTGGTCCACCAGGTTGTCCCGCCCGGCCACCTTGACCTCAGCATTTTGAACCACATCGCGCAGGACCCACTGACCGGCAATGTAACTCAAATCTAACTGCTGACTGACTCCCTGCTGCCAGCCGCAGCGCAAATCTTGAGAACTGGCGCCTTCCGATTGCAACGCGGTGAAGTATTCGTTTCCTTCCAGCGAAGAGACCATTCCTACCAGTAGTCCCCTTTCAGAGAAGAGACCGATCTGCAAATTCACCGGTCCTCGGGGTCTCGAAATAGAAAACCGCAGGTGAATGACGCGCGCTGGCCCGCCACGCCCGATCATGACCGCAGCGGCACCCCCTGCCGGCGCCCCCAGCGTGCCGGACCCTAGCAGACCCGAGTAGCCGGTCAGCTTCCAGCCGGGCGAGATGGGAAGACGATCGGCCTGATCTGGGCCGGCCGGCGTGAGTTGAATTCGCAGCCCGCTGCCCCCGATCACATCGAGTGGTGGCGCGGGGGGGCCGCTGGAAACGGGTAATCCTGCTCTGGGGGTGAAAGCCACATCGGGGGTAGCGGACTCCGTCACGGAAACTCGCGGGGATGGCTCCTTCGGCTTCAGCAGGTGCCGGATGCGATAAAGGACGACCATCAGAAGCAAAAGACTGGCGGAGGCCAGGGCCGCGCGCAACAAAAACTCGCGAGCATCCAAGGGTCGCGCCCCCTGATAGACCACCTCGGGGGTTTCCTCCAGGTAGAGTTGCTCGTAACGCTCTCCCCCTTCCTGACCGGTCAGCGCCTGCAGAGCCTGACGGGCGGCCAACTCCATTTTTCGGGCGTTGGCGTAGCGGCGATTGACGTTGTCCTGGCAGGCTCTGTCGACGACTTCGGCCAGCGCCGGGTGAAGATCGTTGCGCACCGTGGCGATGGGCGGAATGTCAAAGGGAGCAGGCTGCTCCCCTACCAGCATGTGAAACATGGTGGCTCCCAGCGCATACAGGTCCGAACGCGGTTCCGGATGACCTTTCACCTGCTCAAGCGGCGCATAGCCCAGCGTCCCGACCAGGGTCTTGGTGGTGGCCGAGCCACCCTCGCGGGCCAGTCCGAAATCGACCAAAAAGAGCTCGCCATCGGCTTCCCGAACGATGATATTCTGGGGTTTTACGTCCCGGTGCAGGAGCCCCTTGGGGAGGCCATGCAAATACTCGAGAACGTCCAGAATCTGCAGAGCGTATTGAAGCAGAAGCTCTTCCGGAAAACGCCGCCCCGTTGTTTTGTAACCACGCAAGGTCTGGTCGAGGCTTTGACCCTCAATAAACTCCATAACGTAGTAGCCGCACTCTTCAATGCGAAAGGCATCGAGCATGCGGGGGATGCGCGGGTGATTTAAAGTGCGCAACAATTGCCACTCGTTGTCAAAACGAGCCAGCATCTCCTTGGACTCAAACCCTGCCGACGCGTCAGGAAGCAACTGCTTCACGGCTACAATGTGTTCTGTCCGGCGGTCGCGGGCCCGGTAGACCGCGCCCATACCGCCCTGACCAATGGCGGCCTCTATCTCATAACGGTCCTGTAGAACCGCCCCCGCTTCGTGATTCATTGCTCTGCCTGATTCCGTCCCAACGGATCAGGTCCTGCGGGCGCAGGAGCCCAAGGCGAAAAACGTGAACCCCGCGGCCGGAGGATTCGAACTGTGCTGACTTTGGTGGTGTTGGCGGCCGGCATGGGCAGTCGCTACGGGGGTTTGAAGCAGGTGGACCCGGTAGGACCCCACGGTGAGATTCTACTGGAATACTCGGTTCACGACGCTCTGAAGTCTGGATTCGAGCGTGTCGTCTGCGTCATCCGCCGCGACTTGGAGCAGGCCTTCGAAGAGCATATCGGCTCCCGACTGCGCGACAAAGTTCGCCTGGACTATGCCTATCAGGAACTCACCGATGTCCCGAAGGGTTGCAGTGCCGACCCCGAGCGCACCAAGCCCTGGGGCACGGCGCAAGCCATCTGGGCCACCCGAGAACTGGTCAAGGAACCCTTTCTAGCTATCAACGCCGACGATTTTTATGGCCGGCAGTCCTATCAACTACTCAGCCAACATCTGAAGGAGTCCGAAAGCTTTGCCATGGCGGGCTTTCGCCTGGCCAATACGCTGTCAGAGTTTGGCAGTGTCTCTCGTGGCATTTGCCAGACCGATGCGCAAAACAGGCTGCAGAGAGTGGTTGAGCACACTAAGATCGAACGCACTCCCGGCGGCGTGGTGTCCCATGAAGCCGAGGGCGGCCCGCAGTCCCTGACGGGCGAGGAAGTCGTCTCCATGAATTTTTGGGGTTTACATCCATTGATCTTCCAGGAATTGGAGTCGCAGTTTAGAATTTTTCTCAATTCAAAGCCGGGTGCCAAAGGAGAACTCTACATTCCTAGCGTACTGGATCGAGTCATCCGTGAAGGTCGTGGCCAGGTTCAAGTGTTGACCAGTCCGGAAAGCTGGTTTGGCGTGACCTACCCTGACGACAAACCAAGAGTGGTCGAAGAGGTGCGTAAGCGCATCGTCGCCGGCCAGTATCCGGAGCAATTGTGGAAGTAGATCACCAGATCGCGCAACATTTCGACGGCCCCGGTCAGGTCACGCGAATCAACCCGCTCGGCCGGGGCCACATCAACGACACCTTTGTGGTGCATTTCGCGGATGGGCCCGACCACGTACTGCAGAGAATCAACCACTTCGTATTTCCCCGACCCGAGTGGGTGATGGATAACATCGTGAGGGTGACTCAACACCTGCAGAGCAAAGTCGCACACCTACCCGACTGCCAGAAGCGCAGCTTGCGGGTTATTCCCACTCGCCAGGGTCGAACGGTGCATGTCGATGACAAGGGCCACTATTGGCGCATGTATTCGCGCCTGCACCCTATGCAGAGCTACGAACAGCTACAGACTCCTCGCCAGGCCTACTTTGTGGGACGATCGTTCGGCGAGTTTCAGGCCCAACTGGCCGACCTCCCCCACCCTCGCTTGCACGAAACCATCGTGGACTTCCACCACACCCCCCGGCGACTGTCCCGCTTGCTGCACGTGGCCCAGGCCGACCCGCAGCGCCGACGGTCCAGCGCCCAACGAGAAATCGACTTCGCCCGCAAACGCGAGCACCGTGTGGAAATGCTGGTGGACTGCCAGCGCCGCGGGGAACTCCCGGAAC
This sequence comes from Vulcanimicrobiota bacterium, assembly GCA_022842865.1. Classification (GTDB taxonomy): domain Bacteria; phylum Vulcanimicrobiota; class Xenobia; order Xenobiales; family JADMJV01; genus JADMJV01. Next base: position 4,446 of record JALHOV010000547.1, read on the forward strand.
GCATCACTCATAACGACACCAAACTGAATAATCTAATGTTCGACGAAGCCGGCAATGAGCCGCTGTGCGTCCTCGATCTGGACACGGTCATGCCCGGGCTGGTGCACTACGATTTCGGCGATATGATCCGCACCGGCTGCGCCACCGCTGCCGAAGACGAGGAAGAACTGGAACTGGTCGACTTCGACCGCAATCTCTTCGCGGGCATCTGTCAGGGATACCTGGAGGCGGGGCGCACCTTCTTAACCCCGCTCGAGGTGGAGCACCTGGCTTTTTCCGCCATCCTGATGACCCTGGAAGTGGGCATCCGCTTCCTGACTGACTACCTGGAAGGCGACCTCTACTTCAAGGTCCACCACCCCGAACACAACCTGCAGCGCGCCCGCTCCCAGTTTGAACTGGTGCGCAAACTGGAAGCCGCCGAAACAGAGCTCCACGATCTCGTCATGGAGACCTGGAGCCGCTCGTTGAGCGGTGAGATGGAGAGAGTGGGGACCTAGCGCGTGCCTCCCCTACGGCTCAGGGATGCCGATGGGGTTTTCATCGCTGAATTCTTCGGGCTTGCGGGCGGCTTTGCGCACTTCCCAGAACAGGTAGGCGCACAGCAAGGCAAAGCAGACGCAGGAGAAGGCCTGCGAATCTTTGAGGGGCCATTGGGTGAGGGTCCAGTCGACCTTGTATCTAGCTAAAATCACCAGCAGCACGCCTACCAGAGCGTCGCCAGCCACCAGTCCAGAGCACACCAGCAGGCCGTGGTCATAGAGCGTCTTGTGGCGGCGCTCCGGGTAGACCTTGTGGAAATACCAGTGGATCAGTCCGCCGAAAACCAGCGTAGTGG
>JALHOV010000548.1 GCA_022842865.1 Vulcanimicrobiota bacterium
CTGCAACAACTCGTGCTTTTTCTCCAGCGCGCGAATCTTAGCCTGATTGCTCCAGCCCAGCACATAGCGGCTGCGATCTTTCAGATCGTGGCGATCATCCTTCTCGTGGCGTTCTCCTTGCGCCTTGAGCTGGCCGTTGCGGGTGAGAGCCCGTCGCTCGCGGCGGAATTGCTCGAGGTCCTGACAGCAGGCGTAGTCGAAGCGATGACGCAACTCATTGTCGAGCCAGGCAAACATAGGAGAGTCAGGCTTCACGGCCAGCTTGCGCACCAGCGATTGGGGTCCGACCTCTGGCCCGGGACGGGGACTGAGCACGCGATAGTAGACCAGTCTGCCCCGTAAGCGTGTGCGCTCCACCCAGTCCGAGACCTGGGTGTAACAACGGTCCGGCACAAGTAACGACAGGGCAAAATTATGCAGCACCCGCTCGGCCGCACCCTCCCAATCCAGCTCCTTCTCCAGCACCTGAATCAGTTCGCCCGCATAAGGGAGCTCGTTCTCGGATAGTCCCACCTCCGCACACAGCGCATTGCGAATCTCTACCTGTTGCTGGTCGATATTGCTGCGCCGAGAACGCAGCCCACGCAGCTCCGTCTCCAGCTCAGCCTGCTGGCCGCGCAAATGGCGGGCTTCGACCTCCAGGTCGGTGGTCTGATTTTGCAGTGCCGCTTCTCGTTCTTGGAGCAGGCCTTGCTCTTGTTCAGCCCAGGCCAGGTGGGAGCGAAAATCTTCCTCGCTCTCAACCGAGTTTAAATTCAGACCGTTGAGCACCTGGGCATAGTCGTGGTAACGGCGGTGCCTTCGTTCCCTCTCGATGGTCTTGGAATCTATTTCAGATTGTAGCTGGGCCAGACGGTCGCCTCCATTGGCGGCAATGGCTTGCTGTAGCGAATTTCGCTCGGCCTCGTGCTCCTGGCGACGTTCCGAGAGCCTGGCGATCTGTCCGGCCAGCCGCTCCGCTTCCAAATGCAACCGTTCCAGGCGCCGGCGTAGCAAATCGGCCTGTAAGCCGGCAAAATAAGCCCGCAAGGCCTCTCGGCAAGCCCGCAGGCCCTCGGCTTCCTGGCTGAGCTGCGTCAATCGGTCGCACTCGGCCACCAGTGGCGTCAGCCACTCCACCTGCGCCTTGGCTCGCAAAACCGCCTGATGGGCCCGAGTCAAATGATCGAAATGAGCGATCAAGGCGTCCACCCGGGGTTGGACTTCGAAAGTTTCCAGCATGTGGGTGCGCACGAAGTCGGTCAGATTGCCCACCGATTTCATCGAAACGGTCTGATGAAAGAGTTCCAGCGCCTGCTCATGCTCAATTCCAAAACGGCGGCGAAAGTGGGCGCAATACTGGCTGAAACTGTCGAAAAGCTCTACCCCGTTGAGGCGCAGGCGCTTGCGCAGATCCCCAATATCGGAGCCGAAACCAGCGAAATCTCGAGAGATGGTCAGGTCCTGGTCAGCGGCCGCGAAAAGGCGTGCCGGCGGTCCTACCGCTTCTCGGACCCAGAACACCTGAGCCAGGCTGACGGTCTGTCCCAGCCGCCGATTCCGGAAGACTCCCAGGATGACCGAATAACTGTTCTGGTCGCGAAGAGCCACCGGTTTGGCCGAGGCTCCCTCGGAACGCTCCGACTTGTAGTGTCCCAGCACATAGGAGCGCAGAGTGCGCTCCTTGCTATCGGCACCGGCGGCCTTGTTGTAGGAGACTCGATGGGAAGGCACCAGCAAGGTGGTGACGGCATCCACCAGAGTGGACTTCCCGGAGCCGATATCGCCCGTCAGCAGACCGTTGCGCCCCTGAAGAGAATAGGTCCAGATTTGACGGTCGAAGGTTCCCCAATTGTAGACCTCGATTCGTTCCAAACGGAACCCGGCCAGCTCATCCTCCTGCAGTTCGAAATTCAACAATTCTTGTAGCGTTTCCATCAGCGAGCTCCGTAGCTTTGGTAATTGGCCAGCTGGGCTTCGAAATCCGACAACCACTGAGCATCCACATAGGCCTTCAAGATCCGGCGAACCTCGACCATCCGTTCCTGACCTTTTAGACGACGCACGAATCCAAGATCGATCACTTTGTTGACATAACTCTCGACCTGGTCTACTTTCTTGGCTTCGTTGCTGCCTTCGGGCAAGAAAGTCCGCATCATTTCCGCAATCTCTTCGATGGAAAGAATCAGTCGAGTAGAGCCGCCACTGGCATCGAACTCGGCCATTTTTCGTCGAAGCAGGGCCAGCAGCAGGCTGACCGGATAGCTAAGGGGACGGCGCACCACCAGACGGGGGAGATTGGGTTCGTCCTCCTGAGCGGCGCGACTGCGCAAGAAGGCATAGCCTTCGGTTTCGTCGAGGTAAAGCTCCAGGCCAAGCAGACCCACTGAATCGCGCACCTGAGATTGGAGCTGAAGCAGTTCTGGCCAAAGAGAGTCTTCCTGGTAAAGAACGCCTTTGAGAAGATAGATGAGAATGGGCGAAAGCATCAAGACCTCACAAATAAAACACGGGGTAGGGTAGCGGTCTTTTCCAGACCGAGCTGGTTGGTCCAGCGAATCTGCTGCAGGTGATCCGGGTCGAAGACAGTCCCCGAGCTCTCGCTGGCCAGGGAAAGATAGGTTATCAGTTCGGCCAGACCGTGCTCCAACGGATGTTCGGCCACGACTTCGCCCAGGCTGATCTGGTGGCGGACACCCAGGCTCTGGCGGACGCGGGTCGCCAGTTCGGCCTTGTCAATGTAAAACTGAGAATAGAGCGCGGCCGTGTCCAACTCCGCTTGAGCCACTTCCAGCGCGCTGCTGTCGAGAACCGATTTTAAAGGCGGACTGAAGAGGGGCCGCTCCATGGGTAGCTCGATCTCCGCCCCCAGGCCCGCGATGGAAAAGAAGTCTCCGGGCGGCGGGCTGGACTTCAAGTTCACGGCGTGACTTTCTACTTTTTGCAGCAGTTCGATGATGCGGCGATTTTCCAACCAGGCTCGGTCGTCAAGCAGCCTGCGCAGCTGCTGGGAAAGGTTCGAGACGGTGCGCTGCGTGTGTTCGCCGGCGCTCAGCCAGTCGTAGTGGATGCGCCGAATCCGCCGGTCCGGCTCGAAGTCAGCGACTGCAGGTAGTCCCAGTGCCTGCTCTAACAGTTGGGAGAACTCTTCCTGTTTCGACTGCGACATCAGAAAATCCCAAAAAGCCTGAAAACTGCGACCCTGGTCGGAATCGGCAATGGCGTCGCGCTGCCCGAGGATTTCGTCCAGCAACTGGCCCTTAGAGCCGTCCCAAAGGGCGATTCGCTCGCGCAGGCTGCGGTCCAACTGGCGGAAATTTTGCTCGACCTCGCGAAAGTCTCCCAGCAACTCGCGGGCCGTTTGCACCAATTGTTGAAAGCGGTCTCTTTGGGCGGTTGCGTCCAATGTATCAATTTGACCCGATTCCACCCGCCGCATCTCCTGCTCGATTTCGTCTCGGCGTTTGCGCAGTTCGGCCAGACGCGTCTTCGGATCGGTTTGCGACCCCGCCACCAATTGACGAAGCAGCTCAAAAACCATTAGCAATCTCGACTCCGTGCCGACAAAAGATCGCTGCGTCAGGCTTCCCAGCCAGGCAATGGCCTTCTCAGTGGCGGAGGTCAAGTCAAAATGCGGTTCATCGGAGCCGGCCGGATAGTACTTGCGCAGCCACGCCTTGTCGTCTTGCGCCCAATCATCCAGATAGGCCTGAGCTTCCCGAGGAAAACTCTCCGGTCCGTAGGTCTGGCGTAGCCGATACAGTTCGTCTTCCAGCTTTTCCGAGAGCTCCGACTGAGCCCAACTGCGGCGATTTGTGAGCAGGAAGTGCTTGTGGAGAAAGCTGGCCACCAGCGGGGCGAGGTCAGCGCGCAGCAGATTCCAGGCCGGGTGCTTGAGCCGCAAAGTATCCAGGGTTTCGAAGTCGAGCTTCACGGTTCAGGCTTTTCCTTTGCTCATGGCCAGCAAACTGGCCTGCCTGTGCAACTGGCCGGCAGGAGCGTCTTCAAGCCATAATTGACGGTAAACTTTCAGGGTGGGGAATCTCTTGGAGAATCTGGTGAGCCACTGAATTTCGGAACGGCTCCACAAGTCCTTGCATTCGGCAGCGTAGTCATCTGCCTCGTAACATCCCGAGCTCAGGCGTGCACTGAGAGCCACGGGAATCATAGGGTTACCGGCCAGAGCGCGCAGGGCCCACCTTTCCGCTTCGCCTTCCCTGGCAAGCTTGAGCAGAATTCTGGTCCTGTCGTAGTAGGCTTCAGGAGTGTCGGAGCGGTCTTCCCGCATGGCCTGAAGTGCCTCCTCCAATCGGCCCAGGCGTTGATAGAGATTTCCCAACCGAGAACGGGCGGCGACTCCATTATCCGGGCAAAGCTCCAGGCAGTGGAGGTTCAGGTCCAGCGCTTCCTGGTAACGGCCCTGCTTGGCCAGCACCATGGCCAGATTGGCGGTGGCCCGAAGGTAAGGACGAATCCTGAGATTTTGCCAGCTGTAGACTTTGTCTTCAATTTGCAGGCGGGCCAACTCACGAGCTTTCTCATAAAGCCCTTGGGCGGCGTCAAATTGCCCCTGCTGGAACAGGCAGTTCCCCCAAGAATTGAGTACATCCGGGTCGTAGGGGTTGTAGCTTTGAGCTTTTTCAAAAAGGCTCTGGCCGGTCTGCGGATTGCCTGGGAAGGCAGCCCGCGCTTTTTCGACCAGCGCATCGGTTTTCTCCTGATTCGGAACCAGCAGCGCAATAGCCGGGTGGTCGTGGCCATGAATCCTCATCAGGCCAGCCTCCAGACAGGCGAAAAGTTCCGGAGCCAGCGCCTGAGTAAGACGGTGGTCGACGGGACGAACCGGGCTGGCATAGAGTGCTCTGGCCGCATAACGCAGAGCTTTGCGAACCCTGGTCAGGTCTTCGGCCGGTGGGGCAGGGCTGGGAGCTTGCTTTAGTAGCTCCAACGCCTGCGCACGGACCTCCGACCACCGGGGAGCAACTTTGGGATGAGCCTGCTCGATCGACTGCACAAAGCGCGACCAGTGCTCAGGCTGGACCTCTCGAGCCAGATCGTCCCAACTTGAGAAGGTATGCAGCAAGCTCTGCCTCACGCTGGAGCCGGTGCGCTGCCCGTGCAGCAGGGAAATGGATTGTCCCCGAACTCTCCAAAATGCCAAAATCCGCTCCTTGTTGTGACTGGTTTAGATGTTGTGACACAACTTGGGCCGGACGTCAAGTCATGACCCTGTATCGGGTGAACTTGGCCTGGCTCGACAGGTGCCCGCTCGGCGAACCCCTTTATAAAACTCGGCA
>JALHOV010000549.1 GCA_022842865.1 Vulcanimicrobiota bacterium
CGTTTCCACCGAGTTGAAAGGCGACCGGGTGCTCTTCGGGGGAGAAGCGCAGCCAGCGCTGCTTGTTCCCGCGCACGATCGCTTCCGGCGCCAGCATTTCAGAATAGGTCAAAGCATGGCGCGTCAACTGCCGGTGGAAATATCGGTTGTGGCGATTGGTCCAGCCCATCATGGGAGCGACGCAAATCCGCCGGTTCAGGTCTAAAGGGTGACTCACTTCCCACGGTTACCCACTTTTGCGCAGGTGACACCAGAATGACACACTCACCTGTTTACGTAAGGCCCAGAGGGATCTCCAACTCCCTCGGCCCTGTAGCACAATATTGTAACAGAAGTAGAGGGAGAAGTGGACTCCCGCGTAATTTACTTGAAAATTCTTCACAGTCAGGAGAGCGCCCCGGCATTGTTGTCCCGCGTTATGTTAGCAGGAGGAGGAACCGGAGGGCACCTGTACCCGGGTCTGGCCGTGGCCGATCGGCTCCGTGATCAGGGCGTAGATTGTCGTTTTGTAGGCACCAGCCGAGGCATCGAAGCCCGGGTCGTGCCGCAACGCGGCTACCCGCTCCACCTGATCCACGCCCGCGGACTGGCCGGCAGGCCCTGGCACAAGCTCTGGGCTGTGCTGCAAACGCTTTGGGGTGTCTATGATTGCCTCGGCCTCATTGCAAGGCATCGCCCCCAGCTCTTGATTACAACAGGTGGTTATGTTTGTGCCCCGGTTCTTCTGGCCGCCAGGGCGCGCAAGGTGCCGATTCTTATGCTGGAACAGAATGCTCTGCCGGGTAAAGTGAATCGAAAGCTGGCTCCTCTGGCCCAGCGCATCTGCTTGAGTTTTGAGGAATCGACCAAGTTCTTTCCGGCCGATCGCTGCATCACCACGGGAAACCCCGTCCGCCAGGAGATTTTGCAGGCCACCCGGTCCGAGGGGCGGCAGCACTTCGGAATCGCCGACGAGCGCCCCGTGCTTTTGGTGACCGGCGCCAGTCAGGGAGCCGCCAGCCTCAACCAGGGCGTACTGCGTGCATTGCCGCTGTGGAAAGAAAAAGCTTGGACCATCTTGCATCTGACGGGCCCAAATCATCTGGCAGAAGTAGAAGAAAAGTCAGCTCCTCTGGTGGCCGACACGGTGTTAGATTATCGGCCGATTGGATATATGGCCGAGATGCATCTGGCTCTGGCCGCCGCCGATCTGGCGGTGGCGCGGGCCGGCGCCAGTACACTGGCGGAGTTCACGGCGGTAGGACTCCCGTCCATTTTGGTGCCTTACCCCTTCGCGGCCGAGAAGCACCAGGATTATAACGCAGACACTTTGGTCAGCCGCGGTGCCGCCCTGAAATTGGACGATTCCGCGGTGGTGGAGTTGTTGGCCGATACGGTAGCCAGTCTCATGGAGGACTCCCAACGTCTAGGAAAAATGGCAGAGGCCAGTTTGGCCGGAGGTCGTCCCCAGGCGCTTGAGCAGATCGTCGATCTTATCGAAAAAGGGCCCTGGTCCAGTTCCGCGCAGCGGACTGGGTCTTAGATTGAGTGGGGGCTGAATGAAAGGGAATCAAATGAAACCAGGACAGAAAATCCACTTCGTCGGGATTGGCGGCATCGGCATGAGCGGCATTGCGCGGGTGCTGCTGCAGCTGGGTTACCAGGTTTCTGGTTCGGACTTAAAAGCCTCGGCGATCACCGAGAATCTGCAGGAATTGGGCGCTACCCTTTACCTGGGCCATCAGGCCGAGAATGTGGCCTCCGATGTAGAGACAGTGGTGCTGTCCACTGCCATCAATGAGAAGAACCCGGAAGTGAAGGCCGCTCTCGATCGGGGGCTGCAGATTATGATCCGCAGTCAGATGCTCGGCTTTTTGATGCGCACCCGTTTTGGTATCGCCATTGCCGGCACCCATGGTAAGACGACCACTTCTTCCATGATCGCTCACTTGCTGGAATACAGCGGTTTGCGTCCCACTTCCGTTATCGGTGGCGAAGTCTACGGTCTGGGCTCCAACGCTCAGCTGGGTGTAGGTCCCCACCTGGTGGCCGAAGCCGACGAGTCCGACGCTTCCTTCCTGGAGCTGGAACCTAAGATTGCCATCATCACCAACATCGACAGCGACGTGAACCTGTCTGCTCCTCACTTTGAGGGGCACAATTTTGATTACGATAAGACCATGGCCATGATCGAGCGCATGTTCGTCGATTTCATGCAGCGCGTTCCTCAAGATGGCAAGCTGATTCTGTGTGCCGACGCTCCGTTGGTGATGGAACAGCGCGCCAAGGTGACCGCCCCGGTGGTGACTTACGGCCTCAACCCCGAGTCGGATATTACCGCCGTGGACCTGCACCTTAAGGGTTTTGTCTGCAAGTGCACGGTGGTCATCGGCGGCCGCCGGGCGGGCACGATGACTTTACAGATCCCCGGCAAGCACAACATCCAGAACGCGTTGGCAGCGGTAGCTGTGGGCCTGGAGCTGGGGCTGACTTTCGAGCAGATCAAGGAGGGGCTGGAAGCTTTCCAGGGCGTCAAGCGCCGTTTCCAGATTTTGGGCAATCAGGGCGGCGTCACGGTGGTCGACGACTACGCCCACAATCCGGCCAAGGTTATGGCTGCTCTTCACGCCGCCCGCTGCTGCGCTCAGGGTCGCGTGATCGGCGTCTTTCAGCCTCACCGTTACACCCGCACCAAGTTTCTGGCCCACGAGTTCGCCGACGCATTCGGCGATGCTGATATTCTGCTGATGACCGACATTTATTCGGCCGGCGAAGTTCCGATTGTCGGAGTCCGCAGCGAGATGCTGATCGAGAAGGTGCGCGCCGGTGGCTCCAAGTCCCGCGTTGTACACACCCCGGGTCAGAAGGAAGTCGTCGAATTCCTGCGCCGCGAAGCCACTTCCGGCGACGTGGTCATGCTTTTAGGCGCCGGTGACGTCGGCAGTTGGGGCCCGGCCATCCTGGATTTTTTGACCCAACCCGTCTCTAGCCGCGCCGCCGCCCTCTGAATTGCAGGCTTCCGTCCAGCCGTGGAAGGGGGTCACGATGCGAGCGTTGCTGGTGGTGCGCAATAAACCGATAAGATGCCCGGTCAGGGCGAAGTGGCCGAGATGGTTGGTGCCGAATTGAAGTTCGAAGCCCTCCCGGGTCAGGCTGTAGGGAGGCACCATGACTCCGGCGTTGTTAATAAGCAGGTCTAACCGGGCTAACTGCCGCCGCAGGGTGTCGGCGCATTCACGCACCGACTCGAGGGAAGCCAGATCGAGCGCAACCACTCGGACCGGCACGGCTGCCTTGAGTCTCGATGCGCTCCGCCGCCAGTCGGGCTTTGATCGGATCGCGACAGGCCAGCCAGACCTCGGCTCCCCGCTGGGCCAGCACTTTGGCCGTTTCAAAGCCGATGCCCGAGGTCGCTCCCGTGACCACGGCGGATTTGCCCGACAAGTCTGGCAAATCCGTCCATCCCCAAGGTCTCATAGGGATGGCTTTGGCGCAAGCTCGCCTCTCTCCCCCTCTTAGCCCTGGAGGGTCGAGGGACTCTTCGGGGGCACGCCGATCAGGTCGCGGCGAATGATGGCAAGATTCTCGAAGATGCGCCGGCCAAAGGTCACCACCGCGGCCAGGTACATCTCAACTCCCAGCAAATCGCCTACATAAGTCATGAGGCCGGCCAGGATCAGATTGGTGGTGAAGCCGGAAACGAAAACCGACAGGTTAAAGCGGTTTTCAATCCCGGCGCGCGTTCCGCCCAGAACCGAGTCCAGTCCGGCCAGAAAGGAGACCGAGACGTATTTGGCCATGTTGGGAGGCAGCGCGAACGGCATGTAAGCGCCGATCCAGACACCCAGGGCCATCGCGGCCATCACCCAAAACAATTCCGTGGCCTCCTAGGAGTGGGTCGCGCTGACGGCGCCCGTCTTGGTATTTTCAGGGACCGGCTGAGCCAGCCGGAACGACATGCTGCCACCGAAGGCGGGCGTGACGATTTCCTCGCTGCTGTTGATTTTCACTTCGCCACCGGAGCGGATCAGCATGGCCATGCTGTCGAAAAAGCCGTTGGGCATACGCAGGCCGCCCTCGATCTCTTTGGCCGGCCCGATGGCCTTGACCACAAAGGGTGAGGCAAGTTGCACCGTGTTGACCAGTACTGAGGGGCCGACGCATCGGATCGAGCTGCGGGTAATGATACGCTGGTCGTTGATGGAGACGGCCTCGGCGCCGGCCGCGAAAAGTTCGTTGGTCAGAGTCTGCAGATCGGCGTCATGGATGATAAAGAAATAAGCATCTTCATCCGGGCCGGGTCGGCGCTTGGAGTCGGCCAGCGTAATCGTCAGGCCGGGGCCCTTCATGGCCAGAAGACCCGCCTGCATACGCGCTTCAGCCATCTGTTTGGCCAGTTCACCGAAGCCGGCGCCCTCCTGGGCCAGTTTGGCTTCGAATTCGCTCAGACGAGCGCGCGTAGCCTGCAGTTCCTGGGTAATTTTGTCGCGCTCTTCTTCGAGATTCTTAATCATCGCGATCAATTCCGGTTGCTTGCTGGTCGACTTGTTGGCGGTGGTCTGGTTGCGAAACTGAAGCGAAACCAGAATACCCATCAAGATACTGGCCATAGCGACGGGAACTTGCCAGCGTTGGGCGGGAGAAGATTTATCCACAACGGACCTTTCAGAAACTCAGCCGCGAGGTCGGCGACCGCCCGAGCATAGCACAGGCGAATGGGGTCGTAAAGCGGTTTCAGGTGGTATGGGGGGCCGGAGTCTCCGGCGGTTTCGGGGGATGGAGCAAACGCACCACGGGAGTTGAGAAGCGCAAATCAATTCCCGCCACTTGCTGATGTTGCATCACCGAATTCATTAATGCGCGCAGCACCTTCAATTTGTAGTTCAGATTGTCCAGGCTGCCCAGTTGCACATCCACCGGGTATTGTCGTGAAAAGGTGCGGAAAGACAGGTTGCCGCGCTGGTCCATGGTGTAATACCAAATCGAGGCCGGGAATTCTTGCTCAATCAAGCCGCACGCCTGGCTGCAGGTGGCGATCAAGGCCGGATGAAGGCGTTTGCCAACCTGAATGCTTTCTTCCAGCTTTAAGCGAGGATACTGGTTGCTGGTCCCCTTGAGTTTGCGCAGCACCAGGCCATGCTCATCGACGGCGTACCAGGTCGGATTGGGCGTGTTGCTGGCGACCTGGTAAACAGGCTGGCGCTCCCGCACGGTGATGTTGACCTGGCCGGGCAGAACGTAACTGACGTGAGCGCTGGCCACGTTTCGTAGTTGGGCTACCCGCCCTGCGACTGT
>JALHOV010000550.1 GCA_022842865.1 Vulcanimicrobiota bacterium
CCCAGCATCTTGCGCGACAGGCGCAGGCCTGCGCCATAGGACAATAGCAGGGCCAACAGGATGGCGAGGAAGGTTGCCGGGCTATCATAGGTCCACTGCACCTATGGCTTTTCCGCAGAGGGAGAGATTTTACTGCGTCCTCTGTGGAGATACTCAACTAATTGTTGGCGGGTGAGCTGCGATGCTCCGCGTTCCAGGGCCCGTTCGCGCACTTCGGGAGTGCAGTCATAGTGAGGTCGCGGTTGGCCGTCGGGGTCATGAAAGGCGCGCCGCGGTAGTCCGATTTCGGCCGCAAAGTGATGGAGCTGAGCCAGTCCCTGGGGGGTGAAGTCATCACACAAAAGATGGCACCACCAGCGACCTTTGGCCTGAAAAAGTTCGTCGACCCCAATTTCCATCGCTCTGGCTTCGGCGGCAGGTTTGGCCGCTCCCTGCGGGGAAACGGCCGCAAAACCAAACCTGATGGGGGACGTGTTGATGAAAAGCTGGCCTGTGGTGTTGTTTCTGAGTATCGGAGCTTTGGCCGCCCCTGGTATTGTCACGGTCGGAGGTGGCAAGGCTCCCTCTCTGGCGGTCGACGGTGAAGAAAGAACTCACCTGGTTTATCAGGGACTGCAAAGCGGCGACAATATTTACTACCGCCAGAGCACAGATGGCGGTTCGAGCTGGGGGGACGAAATCAACGTCTCCAACACGCCCGACAAGTCGCACTTTCCGACCGTGGCTGCGCAGGGCAATCAGGTGGCGGTGGCCTGGCTAGAAGACTGTCGAGACCATTCCGGCAATGACGTCTACGTAGCCATCTCCAACGATGCCGGTCACACCTTTAGTAGCGCCGTAGACGTTTCCCACACTCCCGGCCACTCGTCTCATCCGGTGGTGGCCGTCTCCAATGGCAGCGTGCACCTGGCCTGGACCGATAGCAGTGACGATCAGGGCGGTCAGGGTCAGGACGTGTTTTACAGCCGCAGCGACAACGGCGGCAAATCTTGGACCAGAGCCTTTGACGTCAGCCGCGATCGTGGGGTACACGGCGCTCCCTCCATGGCGGTTGGCCGGGGTGGCCTCGTTCACATCGCCTGGGCTGATCGCTGTCGGGGCGCTAAAGTGCCGGATATTCACGTGGTGCGTGGAATGCAAGACACCTGGTCTCCCCAGCACGACATCAGTCCCACCAGCGAAATCTCATCTCACCCCAGTCTCTCTCTGCGTCCCGACGGACGGGCCTGCGTGGCCTGGTTAGAAGATTGCGATACCCACCGTGGCAACGACATCTACTTTGCCAGCGAGGATGCCAATGGCAACTGGTCTCGTCCGGTGGACGTCTCGCACACACCCGGCGTTTCCAGCGATCCGAACCTGACCATTGGTGCCGAGGGGCGCGCCTACGTCACCTGGGTGGACACGACCAGCGGCCGCAGCCACCCCGACGTCTGGCAGTCTCGCACGGACAACGGCCGCCAGTTCTCCAAGTCCCACAACCTATCCAAAACCCCCGGCAAGTCCCACGAACCCCACGCCGCTGCCCTCAGCGGTGGCTCGGTCATCGCCTGGGAAGAAGTTGCCGGTGGCCGCAGCTGGATCAAAGTCTTGCCCGGCCGTATCAAGACCCAATAACGGCGCTCCGCGGAGCCGCCCTGGCGGACTCTCCGCCACCCGCTCTCCGCACCCGCCCGAAAACCGGATGAGGCGCCGTGGGTTCTTGGGACACCATTCAGACTTTTTTCAGGCTGATCGCATAGTCTCCGCTCTACCTTAGATAGATAGAACAGAGGATGAGCGCTATGAGAGTTAGCGGTTTCAAGCAAACCCCGCCCCCGCAGGCACCCCCGCCTAAGAAAGAGCTCGAGGTCAAACCCGGGCTCGACAACATCGCCGACCGTTACAACACTTCGCGCACCGTCGGCAACTACACCTCCGGCCTCTTGCTCGGAGCAGCCAAGGAATCCGTCACCACCACCTTGCAGGCTCCCCGCCTGGCCTGGGAAATCACGGAGAACCTCTGGCAGGCCGAAACCATCGGCCCCAACCTGAAGATTTTGGGCACCCTGGCAGCCGTTCCGGCCGCCCTGCTCTCCATTCCTTGCGGACCGTTCTACGGTGCTTACCAGGGGGTCTCGGCCGTGGCCGATGCCCGCCACAACCTCGACGGCGTTCGTCCTCCGCTCAAGAAGGACACGGCTACTGACTATGCCCGCACCATGACAACCCAAAGTGGGTCGAGTCCTGAGGGCAAAGAGCCCACGACCATGACCGGCAAATGGATTCAGAATCTGGAAGAACTGGGCGATCGCAAGCTGGAAGCGGGCGAGAAGCCCAAAGACGTGCCGCTGCTCAGCCCCGCCTTTTCGCTGGCCGGCGGCGTCGCATCGGGCGCTATCTCCGGTGTGGCCGGATTTGTGATCGGTCTGGTGGCCGGCACCCTCACTTGCGGCAAAGAAATGCTTCACTCGGTCACCGACAAAGACAAGTCATTCGGCGCCCGTGTTGGCCAGTTCGTGGCTGCCCCCCTCAACGTAGTGGCGATGCCGCTGGCCCTGGGCTGGAACGGCCTCAAGGAAGCCACCCCGCGTGGTTTTGTGGACGGCTGGAAGCACGGCCCCGTGAAACCCGTTGTCGACACAGGCAAGGCCGTTGCCGGCCTGGCCGTGAGCGTAGTTAAAGAAGCTTGGGAGCGTTAAGCCGATGAATGTGATGACCGCCAATACCCCCCAGATCACCCCCCGCGCCGGCATGCGTATCCAATCGCAACAGCCCGATGGTCCGGACAATCAACCGCCGCGCCTGCCGAGCAACCTGGTCGACAAGATCATCGACAAGACCTACCTGACGGCCAACTTCACCGCCTCCACCCTGAGCGGTGGCGTGGCCGGCCTGGGCGCCTACGCCCGTTCGGCCGCCCCCTCGACCCTCAAGGCCACCGGTTCGCTCTACAAGAACCTGTGGAAAGCCGAAACCATTGGGCCCAACCTGAAGATCATCGGCAGCGTCGCGGCTGCCCCGCTGATGCTGGCAGGAGCCGTGATTGGCTTGCCCGTCTCCTTAGTGGCCGGTATGTATCAAGGCGGCGATGAGGTGCAGGCCAACAAGCCGCGCCAGTTCACCATCGGCGCCGCCGCCCAGGAAGGCTACACCAAAACCAAGGGCGGCTGGGAATCGCTTTCCAAGAGCGCCATTGAGAGCTTCACCGACATGGGCAACGAGAAGTTGGCCGCAGGCGAGAAGCCCGTCGATATCCCCATCATCAAGAGCGTCAAAGCTCTGGCCATCGGCGTCACGGCCGCGGCCGTGGGCGGAATCGCCGGCGTCGTCAGCATGGTGGTTTCGGCTGGCCGTCAGATCGGCGCCGGAGTGGTCGATTCGCTGACCGACTCTTCCTTGGGCCTGGGCGGCAAACTGCTGGGCACGGCCGGTGCCGTCGTCGGCGGTGCCGTTCACGGGGTCGTCTACGGCGCCGGAACCTTTGCCAGTGTGACGGGTCAGGGTTTCAGTGAAACCTGGAAAAAAGACTCCGTCGCCCAGGGCGGCTCCAAAGTCTTCCGGCAGGCCTGGTCCTCGGTGGCCGCTTCGGCCGCACCCCACTCCACTCTGCTTCAGGAGAAACCCGATAGCAAGTAGATTTTCGCCACCTGAGCGACTCACCAGCAACTGATTGAAGCCTCGCCGCAAGCGGGGCTTTAATTTTTTTTGGGCCGCCTATTTGCCCTCAGGGCAGGAAAGTCTCCGGCAAGGACACCCAGCGCCCGGAGCTGGAGCAGTTGCTCAAGTTTGTCCGAGAGGGTGAAACGGTGGTGGTTCTGGTCGCCGTCCTGAAAAGTGGTCGGTTCTCCCGCTATCTGTTGCCGGTTCTTCAAGACCTGCAAAAGCCCGTCCGGGCCGCGTTCTTGGAGGTCCACCGCGGAACACTCCAGTCCCGCCTCCATGCAAGAAGACCAGCGCGTCACCGCCCGCCTCACATCCAAACTTGTTCATCATTCGGGATTTTGGTAGTGCCTCGGTAGTAAGAGCCTGTTTAAGCTGGCATCGAGAAGTATATCCTCCGCTTCCCGGCGAAAGACCGGCACTTAGATCCGAGGCGGAACCATGAAGTTTAATTTTGGAGGGGTCACGTGGAAGACGCAGAGAAAACGGAGCAGGTCAATCAGGAACAGCAAGAAGTTCCTTTGCAAAATCTAGTGGGGCTTCTTTCGCATTTTGCCTCCCGGCGCGGTGTGATGGGGGCACTCGTGGGAGCCATGGCGGGGAGCGCCCCCTTTCTTCTGGCCCGACCGGCCCAGGCAGCTCCTGTCGACCTGAAGGGCTCGCCCAATCTCGCCGTCAAGATGTATCAGAACATGGTTGGTACCTTCACGCTATGTTCCGATGGGCGGATCTGGAACCTGGACACGGGAGCCGAAGCCTGCTCCGGGTTAGGCCAGTACACCGCCGTGGCTGCCAGTAAGTTTAAGACGGTCGCGCCCGTCCAGGGCCGCATCAAGGGATCGCCCAACATCGCCGTCGACGCCTTTGTGGATAAAACGGGCACCTATGTGTTATTCGCCGATGGTAGCGTGCGCCGCCCCAACGGAGCGGCCGGCAAAGAAGGGGGCTCGGGCAACATACGCGTCGAGTATTCCCTTTCTATTGCGGGCGGACCTGTAAGTAAGACCGATGGCTGGAGCGGGCCACCTACTGGGGGCGTCATCTGGGAGCCCGCCTTCTCGGTGGCACCGGTCATGTTTGTTATTGTTGGAAACGGCGTGGGCTTAGGTGTACCGGTTTTATCAGCGGCTACGACGAACGGGGGAAACATAAACCCACCGTCTGGCATAGGCAGCCCAAGCGTCGGCTTCATCGCCATCGGTATCGGTTAAACCGCCCCTTATGAAACGGCACCTCAAATCCGGAATGGCACTGATCACCACGCTTTTTGTGTCGACCATATTGCTGGTGTTGGGCATTGCCTTTTTGAGCTACCTGGAGCGCGATTATCAGTTTGCCGCCCTACAATCGCGCAATCAGGAGGCTCTTTACCTGGCCCTTTCCGGCATCGAGTATGCCAAGGCTAAACCCGGGTTGTTGACGGAAGCGGATGGCCTCACCCCGAAGGCGTCCGGAATCACCTTGAATATTCCGGCCACAAACCCAAGCCGCTACTGCGTGGTCCGGTTACTGAGTGACCACAGTCTGCAGTCCCAGGGGGTCGTCCAGAGCGGGCTGGTAAAGGTCACCAAAACACTGATTGTCAAACCAGGCGAATCCACTCAGCGCTATATGGAGTCCG
>JALHOV010000551.1 GCA_022842865.1 Vulcanimicrobiota bacterium
GCCTCCCATCTGGACGGCATCGCCAAGGAAACCTATGAAAAGCAGGGCTTCGAAGTGATTCCGCTCAACCTGGCCGCTCTCACCAGCTGGCGCGGAGCCATCCGCTGCATCAGCAACGTGCTCGACCGCAACGTCACCGACCCCCAAAACCCGGTAGCCGCCTAAACCGCGGAAAGTTGGAAAAGCCTTGTCTTCGGACGAGGCTTTTTCTCATTCTGCGCGTGTCTGCCTTGAAGAAGGAGACCCGGGGGAGGAGGGGGACCGGGGCGACAGCTGATGCGGCAAAGCCAAACCGTGCCCCCGGGTCCCCCTTCCACGGCAAGACCACGCGGAACGCCCGGACGTTCAATTTAATGTAACTTAAACGGACGCGAGAGCCGTTAGAATTAGCCTGTGATTATTCAGAATCCGAGCTTCTGCTTCGCCAAAAAATACACAACGGCGGAGATTCTCAACGATGGAGCCAAGGCTCAGGCTTTTCAGGACGAATTCCTGAAGAGCGAGGCCAGCTACTTTGAACAGTGCCATGACCCTCGCAGCGGCATGGTTTATGATGGCTTGAATCTGAACTCCCAGACCGGCCAGGTGGCCGGCGTGCGGAATTGGAGCGCGCCTTCTAAAGAATGCCTGGACCTGGGGCTGTGCATCAAGGCTTTGCTGGGCGACGAGAAGGCGGTCCAGGTGGTAGGCCGTGGAGATGCCGCCAAAGCCAAAGCCGCTGCGCTTGAGCTGCTCGACAAGAAGTTGGCCGCGTATGAGGAGTTTCAGCAACAGAACCCCCGCTATGCCGGATTCTTGCCCTGGTATTTCATCCACTCCGACAAAGTAGAAGCCACTCCTGACTGGAAAGGCAAGATTCCTGGACTCGACAACGGGGAGTGGATGTGGACGATGCTCACCGCCGAGAAGGCCTTGAGCGAAGCGGGCGCAGACGAACTGGCCGGTAAGTACAAGGCATACAACCAGACGCTGATCGATAACGTTACCAAAGTCTTCTACGATCCGCGCGGAGTGGCTTGCCGCGGTGATGTGCGCATCACTGAGACGGGTTACGAAGCCCTCAATCCGGGCGCATTTATGACCGGCGAGCACGGCGTGCACGAAGGCTGCATGCTCATTCATTACTTGACCTTGTTCGGTAAGGACCTGCCGGAAGGCGCCGCTGACAAGATCTGGGACGATATCAAGATGAAGCGGGTGGAGAGCAAGCACGGCACCACCTGGCAGGGGTTTTGGGGCTCGGCTCACGAGTCGTGGGCCTTCCTTTTCCTGCCCTTCCGCGATCACAAGGGCTACCAAGATCTGCACCGCATTCGTGAGGAAGTGCGCGTCAACAACGCGGTGCAGCGTGGCTATCCTGGTCTGGCCACTTCCACCAACGGACCGCGTGGGGGCTACCTTTCCGATTGCGGTATTGAAGGCATTGGAACTCAACCGGTCCGTTCCAATGATACCTTTGCTGTGTATGGTGCCTTCCCGTTGCTGCTCGAGTTCTCCCAGAAGGTCGGCCCGGGCAATTTTGGCCTGGCCTGGCTGCACAACATGCTCACGGCCCCGCGCATGCAGGGGCCGCTGGGTGGCGGCGAGTCCGGCACGAACGATGGCGAAGCCTTTTCTGCCATGAAAACCACCGACGGCACCCATCCCAGCCTGTTAGGGATCATGGGTGGACTGGAGAAAGAGACGGCCGCCATGATGATAGACCGAGGCGTCTACGACAAGTTTATGGCTCGCATCGACAGCGAATACCGCGAGTCTTTCGGCTCTAAGCCCTTGCGCGAACCGAAGCCCTTCGTGGCCCCCCGAGTTCAGGTGCCTCAACAGCACCTGGGCGAGTACCTTGTCAGCTAGAGGAGCTAGATGGGCCGTTCGTCGAGATCATGCAGGGCCACCAACAAGCGGTTGGCCTGAATGGCCAACTGAAGACCGCCCTCGAAATCACCCTGGCCCACGGATTTTAAGGCCGTCTGCCAATTCTCGTAGGCTTCACGGAGCAGTCGGGCGGCCACCTTTTCGAGGTCTTCCCCCTGCAATTCGGCCGGAGTGGGCTCGTTTTCTTTCCAGAACTGCTTGAGCTGAAGCTGCATCCACTGCAAATAGCCGTGTAGCGGGGTCGGGTCTTCCTCCCAGTCGTGCAGGCAGGCGCGCAGGCGCTGAATGGACTCGGTCTCCCAGAGCTTGGCCGAGGCTTGACGGGCTCGCTGGCGCAAGCGGCTTTCTAGAGAGCGGTCTCCGGGAAAGCGGTCCGGTAGACCCTCAAGCCGCTCGGTGGGCATGACGCCATCCAGCAGTTTGTCCTCGATGACGGCCATCCAGGCGTAACGGGGATCGTTTTCCTGGAGGTTTTCCAGGACCACGGTGACCATGTCGAGGAGTTCCTCAGAATCGATCCGCTGTAGGTTTTGACGGGCCAGCCAGTCCAGGAACTCGGGAAACTTCATGGATGCGCCTGCTTAGTCGCGGGCCATAACAACCCTGCCGTTAGGAGGTCTCGGGGGTTCCCACTAAGCGGAAAATTACTGCGATCAGCAGGGTAAAGAGGAACAGATTGAATAGCAGGTGAGCCAATCCGGCTCCGCTGGCAGCCAGTCCTGTGAAACCGAAAAGGGCGGCGACGATGGCGAAGATCATGAAGGTTAAGGCCCAGTGCAACATGCTTGAAAACTCCTCCAAAGTTCCCCCTCCAACAAGCATAAAAAATTTCGGCTTGAGGGTGCAGAAGCGGCCATACGGAGACCATGGGATCTCGGTACCAGGCTGGGGTGATGGATGCCCTTTGTGAGGGTCGGGGGCCTGTGGCTAGATGGGCCTACAAGTATGGAATGTTGAGGAAAAAGACAATGTTAAATCTTCTGCTGCTGATCGTCGGTATCGTTCTGGCCTTCTGGTTCATCGGAAACGCTATGGGCTTTCTGTTGATGTTGTTGGTGGCTGCTTTGGTGGGCTTCACCGCCGACGCGCTGGTGCCGGGACGCCAGATCGAGCACGGTTGGTTGGGCGCGATGGGCGCTGGCCTGATTGGCTCCTGGCTGGGCACCCTGATGATCGGCCGTTTCGGCCCAGTACTCATGGGCGTGCCGCTGCTCCCCGCTTTGCTGGGGGCGCTGGTTCTGGTGCTGATCGTCTCGTTCGTTCGTAAGCGCAGCTAAACATCAGAGGTTTAACCAAAAAAGGCCTGGCGTTTACGCCAGGCCTTTTTGCAACCGTCTAGCTTTCGTCAGACGATTCCGCGGTCGCGGGCCCAGACTACGGCTTCCACACGGGACGCGACTCCGATTTTCTCGTAAATCGAGCTGGCGTAATTGCGAACCGTTTGCTCGGCCAGCGACAACTCGTTGGCGATGGTCTGGTTGTCGTGCCCGAGGGCGATTTGCTGTAAAATTTGCTTCTCGCGAGGAGTGAGAGAGGGAAGATCGTCCTCGGGGTCGCTCAAGCCCATGAGTTTATGAGCCACCGACTGGCTGAACCAGGCCGCTCCCTGGCCGATCGCGCGCACGGCTTGAAGCAGATTTTCTGGAGCCTCGTCCTTCAGCATGTAAGCGGATATTTTGACTTTCATCAGGCGGCGAATGCTGGCCTCATCTTCATGGGCTGTCAGAACCAATACTTTCAGGCCGGGAACGATGTTGCGAGCTGCTACGGTGAGCTCGTCGGCCGGCATACCAGGCATTTCGACATCCAAGATCAACAGGTCCGGCCTGTGCAATTCCACCAGCTTGAGGGTCTCTCCGCCATCCTGGGCCTCACCCACCACCTGCACTTCGTCGGAGCGGGAAAGGGTGGACTTCACGCCGGAGCGCACCAGCGGATGATCATCAGCGATAACTATTTTCATATTTACCTCGTTCGCAGCCTTTGGGTCCAGTGCCTGCTTAGCATCAGCGTATGCCCTTCGGGTATCCTAAAGTATCGAGCGGTCTGGTGGAGGGGCTTTGTTCCTTGGCGGAAGGTACTTCGATCCCAGGGGACGAGTATGGTTCTCTCTACGGATTCGTTCTCGCCCCGCCGTAAGGTGAGCAGGAGCAGTCGGTTCTTACCCGCTGCACAAGTGGCGCGAGGCGCCACCCACACAACTGGGAGGTATTCCAATGTTTAAGAAATTTCTTTTCGCAACCACTCTGACCGCCGCCGTTCTCGGCCTGGGTTTGCCCGCTTCGGCTGACATTCGCGTTGACAACATCGTGGTCAACCAGAGCGCGCCCACTCCAGAAGGCACCAACATTCGTGTCAACCTGGTGAACGACGGCGACCTGCGCCAGCGGCCCAGCCTGGTTGAGCTGCAGGCCCGGGACAACGCCAGTCAGGCCTGGCACACTGTAAAGTCTTGGGACTGGGACCAGAGCGTCGCTCCTGGTGACAAGCTTGCACTCGACTATCTGCCGGCCCGCGGCGAGTCTCTGGACTCCACTCTACAACAGCCGAGGTACGAGTTGCGCGCGGTGGTGATGGGCGTGAGCGGCCCGATGACCAGCTATGAGTATCAATATTCGCCCGGCGTCGAAGTCCGCTAAAAAGCGGCCTGCAGGTCAAGGTTTTTATGGCTGCCGGCACCGCCGGCAGCCTTCTTCCTGTGCGGACGTTACCGCCAGCCCACTCTGGCGTTGCACTTGGCACAGGGGTAGTTCGAAGGGACTTAAATGACCGACGATCAGAGTTTGGCATTGCCCAGCCTGAGTATTCTGGTGGTGGATGACGAGCGCTCCAGCCTGATGTTGCTGGAGAGCACCCTGAAGGACTGGGGACATCAGGTGATCGCGTGCCAGAATGCTTTGGAAGCGATGGTAGCCATCCAGAACAATCACCAGCTGCAGTTGCTGATCACCGATTGGGAAATGCCCGATATGGATGGGCTGCAGCTTTGTCGTTGGGCTCGTCAAGCCCAACGCTCACAGTATCTCTTTGTCATTGTGCTGACGGCTCGCAGCAGCAAAGAGCACTACCGGACGGCCTTGGAGGCGGGGGCCGACGCTTTCCTTTCGAAATCCTACGATTTGACTGAGCTCTACTTACAGTTGCGGGTGGTTCAACGCATCACTTTACTGGAGAGCAACCAGGCCCGCCAGATCATCGAGCTGCAGGAAGCTCGCCGTGAGGCAGAACAGGCCAGCCGCTCCAAGAGCGATTTCCTGGCGAACATGAGTCACGAAATACGCACTCCCATGAATGGCGTGCTTGGTATGGTGGGCCATTTGTTAGGGACCCGACTGGAGCCGACGCAGAAAGAGTATGCAGAATTGATCAAGCAGAGCGCTG
>JALHOV010000552.1 GCA_022842865.1 Vulcanimicrobiota bacterium
ATCCATTTTAGGGTCATACACCATGCGCACGTCTTCGGTCTTGGTGAAGGTTCCGGCCGTTCCACTCCTTTGCGTCCAACTACACCAGAGGGCGTCGCCATCCGCGTCGCGCGCTGTTACCTTCAGGGAAAGATAGCGCCTACCACGCAAGGTTCCGGTATTTCCACCGGCCACCGTGGGCAGGGTATTGGGATTGGGCGGGGGGCTGACGTCCAGCAGGTTGGTCTTTAAGGGTTGAGCGACAAAAGTCGGGTTGCTGTTGGAGCCGCTGGTCAACGCCGGCACGTCAGCCGCTGGCGTGCCGGCCACAGTATCGCTGACCCGACTGGCGGCATTGCTCAGACCGCCCTCGAGACGCACCTCTCCAAACAACGAGCACCAGACCACCAACGGTCCCTTCACCCGCTGCAGTTGCATGGCTGGCTGGCCCCCGACCGTGGCCGGGCCGCCTTCAATGGCGTAGCCGAGCACGATCGCGGCCTCGCCCTGAACGGTGGGCAGATTGGTAAGAACTTCACCGCTGGGCAAGAACATGAGAATACCGTCTTGTGGATGAGGAACGTCCCATCTGCTCAGGGCGTAGCTGGAATTGCTGAAAGTACTGGTGGGGGGCTGAGTGAAAGGCATCTCGGGCCAAAAACAGCCGCTGACCTGCACCGCTCGCTCGCGGCCCATCATCACCCGGCGCAGCACCCTGGGATGCTGCTCTCCGTCTAATTGGTAATAACCGTTGCTGGAGGCGCGTGTGCCGCCCTGGGTCGGAAAGCCCAGGCCCAGGGGTCGGTTTTCGGTGATCGCTTGCTGGCGCAGCGTACGCATCAACTCGGCCAATTGTTCGGCCTCCGCTTTCACGTGAGCGCGACTGCTACGCAAATTCATAAAAGCCTGAGCCAGCACAACTGCCCCCAGCGCCAAAATGGCCAGGGACACAATGATTTCAGCTAAACTTAAGCCCCGCGGCTTGGGTCGGTTCCCCCTCGTAGTCACTTAGAGATAATAACAGAAGGTTCGCAAAATCGGCACAAACAACTCCCCCGATTGTTAACTGAGGGCATTGCCAGGAAACCGCATCGTAAACGTTGTACCGAATCCCGTTTTTGTCTCGAAACTCAGGTCACATCCGTACTGCGCACAGATCTCCTTGCTAATAGAAAGCCCCAACCCAGTGCCCTTGCCGATCGGCTTGGTCGTGAAGAAAGGGTCGAAAACCTGGGACTGGACTTCATCGGGAATGCCTCCCGCAAAGTCTGCCACGGTGATGAAGGAGCCCTGCCCATCCTGGCCGCAGGCAACCGCAAGCTTACGGTCCTGAGCCGCGTCTTCGTACGCATCGACCGCATTGATCATCAAGTTGACCACCACTTGCTGCAACTCCACCAGCTTGGCCTGCACCACCGGATTCACTTCCGTCTGAGTGGTGAGCGTGACTCGCTGGGCACGAATTTTCGATTGGACCAATTCGGCCGCGCCCACGATGACATCGGCCAGGAAGACCGGTTCCAGCTCGGCCAGGTGAGTGCGCCGAGAGTAAACCAGCAGCTTGTCCACAATTCCACGCGCACGTTCCACCGCACCCTGGGCGTTCGTGATATGACGATTGCCATCCGGGTTTTGCAAAGCCATCAGGTCTAAAGAGAGAGAGACTGCGCCCAGCGGAGTGTTCAGCTCATGGGCCACGCCGGCCGCGAGTTGGCCGATTGCCGTCAACTTGCTGGACTGAATCAGCTGCGCCTGAGACTGTTCCAGGCGAATCTTCTGCTGCTGCACTTCTTCATAAAGCTGGGCGTTGCGCAGGGTGACACTTAACTGAAGCGCCAGCAAGGTTAAAAGCTGCAACTGTTCGCGCTGATAAGCATCCTTCTGGTGATGCGCGACCAGCACCACCCCGGTAGGTTCTTCGATGAAAGGCACACACAAGCAACTGCGCATCGCCTGTCCCTCGATATCCGAGTAGAGCAGGCTGGTGGAGCGTTGTAAGGAGAGGGTAGCGATGCGCTGGAAGGGCAACGGGTCGACCTCCACTCCCTCGAGATGGCACCAACAATGCACCAACTGAAGGTTCTCCGGCGGTCCCAGAAACACGGCGGCGTAATCGTGAGAAAGAAGCCTGGGCAGCTCCCGCTCGAGAGCCAACATTGTGCCTTGCAGAGTCAGCTGGCTGCTGAGCCAACCGGTGCCCTGCACAAGTCTCTCCAGCAGCTGCACATGTTCTCGCAGTTGTACGTTCAGACTGGTTTGTTCGCGCTGTTGCTCTAACTGATGATGATGGCGCCAGGCAGCGCGTAAGCCCAGATTCGCCTTCTCGGCCACCCATTCCAAAAGCTGGCAGTCAGCCGGCGAAAACGGATGAGCTTCTCGGCCCACGTAAATCACCCCAACCTCGGGCAGCGGCACGGCCAGGGCGTGGTCCTCGGACCGAAAAACATCGCTCATCAGCTGTCCGTCGCCCTGCCGGCGCACCAGTCGGCCCCGACTCCAGCACAGGTCCACCAGCGGATCAATGAAACCAGGAACACTGGCCTGATAGAGCTTCTCGGACTCCGGCGAATTCCAGCAGGTGGGCTCCAACATCGAGCCGGTGGGATGCCACAGAAAGAGCACCACGGAGCGGGCCACCAGCAAGCGGCCCAAAGTATCGAGCACCGCTTTTTGGGTGTCGGCGAAGGTAGGACCCTCGGCCAGTTGTTCCGCCAGTTTCTCTACGATGCGGCGCTGGCTGGCCTCCATGGCCAGCGTCACCTGCTGTTCGGTCAACTGCTTGCGGGCTTCGGACAGCGCGGCTTCAGACCGTTCTCGCTGAGTCATCGCTTCGGTGGCCTGAGTGGCGTAAATACGATGGATCGCATTGACCATTCCGGCCGCCAGACAGTAGAGCAACCCGGCCATCACGACGGCCTGCAAAGGGCCCACCACGGTGACCAGCAACGCCCACGGCCAGACCAGCTGAAAACCCAGCAAAGCGGCCCGCAAACGGCGCTGCTGCAAATCGTTCTTGAGGGTGGTGAGAGAGGCCATTCCCCAGAGGCTGCCCAAACCGGCCACTGCCGCCAGCGCCAGCTGATGACCCGGGAAACCCAGCAAAAGCAGAGACCCGGCTCCTACGTAGAGTAAACCTACCGCCGCCGACTTCCACTCGTGTTGGACCGCCGGCAGCAGAAACAGTCCCAGCAGCGTCAGGACCAGAGCCAGAGGCCACCAGCCCAGCCAGACGAGGGCCAGGTAGAACGGCAAGGAAGTGCGATAGAGACCAACGGGAGTACGTTGTGTCTGCAAATCCAATACGACCCCCGCGCCAGCCAATACCGCAGGATGGAGCGCCATGTCTGGAGTCAAGTGGCCTCCTGCAGGCGCCCGTAGAGCGGCAGCATCAAAGCGAGGATGAGAAAAAGCAAGACCGCCGAGGTGGCCAGCAAAAGCAAGGGTTCGATCAGGCCTTGCAAAATCTGGATGCGCATCTCAAGGTCTTCTCGGTAGAAACGGTTCAGGTAGTCCAAAATCGGCTTGGCCTGACCGGTATCGTTGGCCATCTCCATGGAGGAGGTGATGATGCGGGGGTAGAGCTCAGGCTTCAAGTACATGTGAGCGCTCACGGTTTCCCCTTCGATGACCGACTGCACCAGTAGATCCGCATCGATGATCAGGCGAGGGTCGCCGCTGACCTCTGCGGCAAATTTGTAAGAACGCTGCGGTTGCACTCCGCAGGCCGCCAGAATGGAGAGGGCGGCGCAGTAGCGTGACCACGTCGCCGCAACCAGCATACCCCCCACACCCGGCGTAGCCGCAGCTCGTTCCCAAACCCACAGGCGCCAATGGGGGTTCAAAACCCAAGACCGGCTGGCGCGGACGAACAGCACCAAGCCCACCAGCAAGGTCAACCAGAACCAGGGCTTACGCTGCACCTCCACCAACTTCGAGACCACCTGAGTGGGCCAGGGCAGCGGCATGCCATCTTCGGCGAACATTTCCAAAAACAGAGGGCCCAAGAGATTCATGAGCAGAAACACGGCCAGAGTGGCCACCACCAGCACCACCGCCGGATAGGTCAAGGCGCTGCGAACCTTCAGGCGCACCTCCTGATCTCTTTCCATCCATTCGGCCAGCAGCGAGATACTGTCGATGAGTCGTCCGGTTTGCTCGCCAACGCGAATCAAGCCGACATACATGGCTGAGAAGACGGCCGGAAAGCGGCCCAAAGCGGCCGAGAGATAGCGGCCCTCCGTGACCAGTCGCTGCAAGCTGAA
The DNA here is from genome assembly GCA_022842865.1 of Vulcanimicrobiota bacterium. Taxonomy (GTDB): domain Bacteria; phylum Vulcanimicrobiota; class Xenobia; order Xenobiales; family JADMJV01; genus JADMJV01. Next base: position 4,242 of record JALHOV010000552.1, read on the forward strand.
GAAAACCTCGCCCGAGTCGGCCCGGTCGGTCTGCTCAGCCAGAACTTCCAGGGCCCGGGCGATGGGCACGCCGCTGCCGAGCAGCACCTGCAATTGACGGGTAAAAATCACGACTTCGGAAACCGGCAAGCGGATCCGATTCATCCATTCTTGCGACTCCAGTCCGGAACGCACGCGACCCGGGTCCGCCTCCCCTGAAGGGCGTTGTCCCGAGGCCAGACCGCGTCCCGGCGACGAGCTAGACACAGCCAGGGTTTTACCTGATTTCGCCCGAACTCCTCCCAGGTGGCACGTTTGGACTCAAGACGCGGATCCAGTCTCGTGGAAACAATCGTCGCTCTGGTCATTCTGGCCGGAAGCCTTTTGTTGGTCACCGCACTGCTCAATCGCAGCAACCGCTATCAACAGCGCTCCGAATCCCTGCTGGATGCGGCCGCTCTGGCCGATAAAGTCATGGCCGAGATCCGCGTTTGGGCCCGGACCCCCAGCAACTATTCGGGAAGCTGGTCGGCCTGGGACGGCCGTCTGCTGAGCGATCCAGACTACCCCGGCCTGCAGGCGCGGACCGATATCAAGGTCGAGAATCAGAAGATTTTCTCCCCCGACAATCCGACCGAACTGGCCTACTCGGCCCCCCGAGAGATGGTGAACGGGTCGGTGACTGTGCGCATCCAGGCCGCCCGAGACGTGTCTTCACCGGTCGGCCGTATCGTGATTTGGACGCTGATCGCTCCTCCCACCCCGAACACCACGGCGGGAGATCCCTATGTGGTGGTGACCAGCCCGATAGGCACTCCGATGGCCGTGGGCGAGTCGCGCGCTTACAGCGCCGAAGCCTTCGACGGTGCCGGCCGCAGGCTGCCACCCTGTTGTTTTGAATGGCGCGTGCGCAGCGGTTCGGGAAGCGCCAGTTCCGGAGGCCAGTCGCGCGACGGCCGCAGCTACAGCATCAGTCACACCAATACCCGTGAGAACGATTTGGGAGTCACGGAACCTTCCGCCGGGGAAGTC
>JALHOV010000553.1 GCA_022842865.1 Vulcanimicrobiota bacterium
AGATGGTGGCGGTGGTCCGATTTCGGTCACCAAAAAGGCTCCCTCGGACAACGAAGACGGTGGGGGAGGACCGATTTCAGTCACCATGAAGGCGCCGTCTGACAATGAGGACGGCGGCGGCGGTCCGATTGTGGTCACCAAAAAGGCCCCCTCAGATAACGAAGACGGTGGGGGAGGACCGATATCGGTCACTCAGAAGGCGCCCTCCGATAACGAAGATGGCGGTGGCGGGCCAATTTTCACCACTCTCAAGTTTCCCTCCGACAACGAGGACGGCGGCGGCGGTCCGATTTCGGTGACCATGAAGGCACCGTCTGACGGTGAGGATGGCGGCGGCGGTCCGATTGTGGTCACCAAGAAGGCGCCCTCTGACAATGAGGACGGCGGCCCGGGTCCGATTTTCACCACCCAGAAGTTCCCCAGTGACAACGAAGAAGGCCGGGCCTAGCACGCTTCCTTGATCCTTCTGCTCACTCAGAGCCGCGACTTTTATACGATCGACGGCGTGGAACAGCATTTGCAGAAATTGGGCGCCGAATATCGGCGTCTCAATACCGACCATTTTCCCGCCCACTTTCACCTGTCTGTCGGGCCGGGCCCGACCGTCTGGTTGGAGGCAGCCAACCAACAGCTCGACCTGACTCCTACCCGCGCCTGCTGGGCTCGCCGGCTTTGGCCCGGAGCCGAGATGGCCCCCGGAGCCGCCGAGCAGTGCCGTACCTTTTTCCTGGACGCCCTATCGCTGTTGAGTAAGGCGTTCTGGATCAACTCTCTGGCCGCCGGGCAAGCGGCCGAGTCCAAGCTGTATCAACTCGACCTGGCCGCTCAGCTGGGGTTGCGGGTGCCGCCCACCCTGGTCACCAGTTCGCCCACCGAGGCGCGGGCCTTTGCAGAGAACTTCAGCGAAGGAGTGATCACCAAATTGCTCCTGCCCACCGTGCAATCGATGGACGGCCATCCCGACTTCGCCTACACCACCCGGGTGCTGCCCGAACACCTGGACCAACTCGAGATCCTACGCTGGATGCCGCAAATCTTCCAACCCCTGTTGCGCCGTCGCCGCGAGTTTCGCGTGATCGTAGTCGGTCAGGACTTTTATGTGGGTGGGCTGCGTCTGGCCAATGAGGCGGTCATCGATTGGCGGGCCGCCAGCGATGCCGACGGCTTGACCTGGGAGGTGGCCGAATTGAGCGAGGGCCTGCGCACCAAGATTTTGACTATGATGCAGAAACTGGGTCTGGTTTTCGGCGCCTTTGACTTTCTGGAAGTGGAAGCCGATCAAGACCCCTATTTCCTGGAAGTGAACCAGGCGGGCGAGTGGGGCTGGTTGGAGCGGGACCTGGGACTGCCTATCGCCGAGCGCATTGCCCGTGCCCTCGCCGAAGCCCGTTGAAGATTCTGCTGGTCACGCGCAGCGATGACAACGATTCGGTGCGCATGGTGGCGGAAGCCGTTCACGACCTGGGCGGCACCGCCTACCGGCTGGACACGGACCATTATCCCACCCAGGTGCGCTTGACCAGCCAGTTCACTCCCACCAAGACGCTGCGACAATTGAATCTTCCTGAGGGGTGGCTTGACCTGGGTGAGGTATCCAGCCTTTGGTATCGGCGTTTTTTTTCCGGTGCCCGCATTCCCTTGGAATTGGGCGATACCCGCGAGCCGTCGGTCAACGAGGCCCGGCGCACGCTTTATGGGGCCATCGCTGGTCTGGAAGTGCTGCAGGTGGACCCGCTCAGCAGCGTGCGCCGGACCGATCACAAGGAATTGCAATTGATCAAGGCGCGTGAATTTGGCCTGGTCATTCCACGCACGCTTTTTTCCAACGATCCCATTGAGGTTCGTCGTTTTTACCGCGAACTGGGCGGTCAGATGGTGACCAAGATGCAATCGTCTTTCGCCATTTATCGCGGTCAGGATGAATTGGTGGTGTTCACTACCCCGGTGCAGCCCGCCGATCTCGAGGACCTGAGCGGGCTGCGCTATTGTCCAATGACTTTTCAGGAATGGATTCCCAAGGCCTACGAATTGCGTTCCACCGTGATTGGCAAGCGTGTTTTCACCGCCCGGGTGCTTTCCCAAAAGAGTGATTTGACGGCGGTGGACTGGCGTCGCGACGGCATCGGACTGATTGAGGAATGGGAGTCTCAGGAATTGCCCCCCGAAGTGGAATCTGGGTTATTGCGACTGACCGAATTCTTTGGCTTGAATTACGCCGCCGCCGATTTTGTGGTGGCCCCCGACGGCACCCACTATTTCCTCGAGATCAACGCCGGCGGAGAATGGTTCTGGCTGCAGCGCTGCCTGCCCCTGGCCGAGGCCATGGCCGAACTGTTGATGCACAAGGTTTCCCGAGTGGAAACCCGGGTGTAAAAGGTCCTATTATGAAAAACGTGATCTTTTTGGTCAGCCTGCTTTGCCTGGGCTGCAATAACGACTCTTTGCCTCAGGGGCCGGCCAGTCCCACCGTTCAAAGTGAGTCTGCTGCTGTGGAGGGCACGGTGGCTGAGCGGATTGATGTCGAAGGCTACACTTATTTACTCCTCAAAACCGCTCAGGGGGATACCTGGACGGCGGTGCCAACCGATTCGGTGAAAGTGGGGGCCGCAGTCAAGATCGCCAATCCGATGCCGATGCAGCAATTCCACAGCAAGTCTCTCAACCGCACCTTCGAGGTCATCTATTTCGGCAGTATTGTGAAGCCCTTGGTTCCGGAAGAGCCGACTCGAACCGTCTCCAAGGCCCCGGGCGCCGACGGCCGCACGGTGGCAGAGGTGTATCGTGAGCGAGCCACCTTGAAAAACAAATCGGTGTCGGTGCGCGGCCTGGTGGTCAAAGTTTCCTCGGGAATCCTGGGCCGCAATTGGGTGCACTTACGCGACGGGTCGGGTAGCGCCGACGCCCACGACAACGATCTCGTCGTGACCACCACCCAGGAGGTGAAGCGCGATCAGGAAGTGGTCGCGCAGGGCACGGTCCACACCGATAAGGATCTGGGCAGCGGCTATCGCTTCGAAGTACTGGTGGAGGACGCCAAGATCACCCGTCCTTAGGGGCGGCCAGGTAGGCGGCGCAGTGGCTGAGCAACTGGCTGGCGTTGACCGGTTTGGTGAGGTGGGCCTGATAGCCAGCTTCCAGGACACGCCGGCGGTCCTGCTCGCGGGCGAAGGCGGTCAGAGCGATGGCGGGGATGGCGGCCAGGGACGAATCCAGTGCGCGCACCTGACGAATGAGGTCGTAGCCGTCTTGCTCGGGCAGGCCGATGTCGCTGACCAGCAGTTGGGGCCGTCTACTGGCTAGAACCTGCAAGGCCTCGCGCACGTCGGCTGCCAACACCACCTGGCCGCCGTGGTCGCGCAGGAGCCGGGCTACCAGTTCGCGGGCGTCCCGGTCGTCGTCCACCACCAAAATCAACTCCCCTTGCAGCCTTGGCAGGCTGGGCAGGCCTTTCGAATCGGCCTGGCCGGTAACGGGAACGGCCGGGTCCTGACTGGGCGAGTAGGTGGAATGCACAGGCAGGAAAAGGTGAAAGGCAGCGCCCTTGCCTTTTCCGTCGCTGTGCGCCGACACGGTGCCACCGTGAAGTTCGACCAGTTGTTTGACAATGTTCAGACCCAGACCCAGGCCACCGTAGCGTCGCGAAGTACTGGCATCGGCCTGACGGAAGCGTTCGAAGACGTAGGGAAGGAAGTCTGGCTCAATGCCCTCCCCACTGTCCTGCACGCACACTTCCAACTGGTCGGTCTGCGCCTCCACGCTGACTTCCATATGGCCTCCGCTGGGAGTGTAGCGGATGGCGTTGGACAGCAGATTCCAGACCACTTGCTGGAGTCGATCGGGATCACCGGCCATAAGCAGCGGGCTGTCGGGAAAGCGGTGGGTCAGTTCGATGCCTTTGGCCTGGGCGGTGGGGACGACCGACTGGACGGCTTTGGAGACCACGTCCACCAGATCGAGAGAACGGACCTCCAGCTGGACTTTTCCCGAGACCACCCGGCTGGTGTCCAGCAGATCCTGGATCATCTTGGCCAGCGACCGGGAGTTGCGGGAGATGACCTCAAGTCCCTGGTCGACGTCTTCCGGTTCCAGGCCCCCCTGGCTGAGAATCTCGGCCCAGCCGGTGATGGCGTTGAGGGGAGTGCGCAGCTCGTGGCTGAGGGTGGCCAGAAATTCGTCTTTCATGCGATTGAGGCGCTCTGCCTCGGATCGGGCCGTTCGTTCGGCATCTAATAACTGATGGCGGTCGGTGATATCGCGAGCAAAGCACAGGAGGCGGCCGTCGGCGAGAACCCCCACGGTCAGGTCGGTAAGAACGAAGCTCCCGTCGCGCCGGCGTAGAAACCACTCTCCCCCGGCTGTCAGATGCTGGCGCAAAGAGCTGAAGAAGTCCTCTAAACGAGGCCCATCCTCCGGACGCACTCGGTCGTTTACGCAAGTCCCGATGAGGCTCTCGCGTCGTTCGTCCAGAAGTTCGCAGGCCAGCCGGTTGGCCTCCACATAGATGCCCTCGGGCGAGGCCAGGAACACCGGTTCCGGCGCTTGCTCCAGCAATTGCTCGAAGTTCGCCTGGCTGTTCTGAAGCGCCAGTTGGGTGAGCTTTTGCTGGGTGATGTCTACGGCCACTCCACTGACGAGCAGCGAGCCCTCGGCCGTGCGGGAGGCCGTGCCGCGTACTTCCAGCCAGACCTGTGTGCCGTTATCCGGTCGAATCCACCGGACCTGATCGGAGAAGGCACCTTCGGTTGCCACAGCAGCTTCCACCATCTCCAGATGGCGGACCTGATCGTCTGGATGGATCGAGCGAAATTTCTCGGCCGTCGTATCGAGCTCAGGAGCGGTCCAGCCCAGCACCTCTCGAGCCGTGGCGGAAACAACCAGCCGGTCACTGTCAGGCTCCCACTCGTAGGTCACCATGGAGGCCGCATTCAAAGCCTGGTCCATGGATTCGCGCAAACGCGAGCGTTTCAGCTGGCCGGCCACTCGGGCCACTAATTCTCGGGCCGCGAAGGGCTTGATCAGATAATCGTCGGCCCCTTCTTCATAGCCCTCCAGCTTGGCTTCTTCACCGGCTCGAGCCGAGATGAGAATGACGGGCAGGCTGGCGGTGCGCGGTTCCCTTCGTATCTCTCTCAGCAACTGGAGGCCGTCCAGTCCGGGCATCATAATATCCGTCGGGTGCGGCTACTTTCCGACATGCATGCAAAAGCCGATGACAGGTACGTGAACTA
>JALHOV010000554.1 GCA_022842865.1 Vulcanimicrobiota bacterium
TCTGCCGCGCGGCACTCTGGTTGTCATGGAAGAGCCTTCCCAACTGCGCCTCAATGCCATGGAATGGACCCATGAAGGGAGGGGGGTCCCAGGGGGAGAGGCACCCCTCCCCCCTGGAACACCAGGAAGTGGGTTCCAGTGGGGCGACGTACTGGGCCTGCTGGCCGGGTTCCAGCCGCTCTACTACTCGAGCTGGACCAACCCCAGTTGGGACACTATCGCCAAGCCCGATCACTCGATCGAGTTTCAGTCCCAGGCCCAAATCAGCTTCTCCGACCGCGTCGAAGGCTTGCTCAAGCATCTGCCCAAAGTGAAAACGCCGGTACTGCTGGTCAGCATGCAGGCCAGCCGCCTGAAAGAACTGCTCTCAGAAAATGACATCCAGGCCCAGGTCGTGCATGGCTCCCTGTCTGAGGGTTTCCGCCTGGACGACACCCTGGAAGTCTTTTCTGACCGGGAAATTACCGGCGCGGTGCGGCGCCGACGACCCACCGAAAAGGCCGAGCGCGGTTCACTGATCCGCCTTCAGGAACTGGAACCCCACAACCTTGTGGTGCATCTCCAGCACGGCATCGGACGTTACCTGGGCGTCAAATCGCTGGTCGTGCAGGGCAACGCCCGCGACTTTCTGCATCTCGAGTATGCCAAAGGCGACGGCGTCTTTGTGCCGGTCGAGCAGTTCGACCTGGTGCAACGCTACAATGGCATCGACTCGGACCTGGCGCGTCTTAGCCGGGTCGGTAGCGGCGAATGGACCAAGGCTCGCGCCAAGGTCAAAGAAGACGCCGAGAAAATGGCCGAGGAGCTGATCAAGATTTACGCCGAACGGCAGTTGAGCCGCTCCAACCCCTTCCCGCCAGACACCCCCTGGCAGATGGAAATGGAAGAAGCCTTCCCCTGGACCGAAACGGAGGATCAGCTCCGAGTCATCAGCGAAGTCAAGGACGACCTGGAGCGCCCCCGACCGATGGACCGCCTGGTTTGCGGCGACGTGGGCTACGGTAAGACCGAAGTGGCCCTGCGCGCCGCTTTCAAGGCAGCTATCGAAGGCCGTCAGGTGGCCGTATTGGTGCCCACCACCGTGCTGGCCCATCAGCACTATCAGTCCTTTTGCGAGCGACTGGCCGCCTTTCCCGTCAAAATCGAGATGCTCAGCCGCTTTCGCAGCGCCAAGGAGCAGAAAGCAACGCTGGCCAAGCTCAAAGTGGGCGAAGTGGACATCGTGGTGGGAACCCACCGTATCCTTTCTAAAGACGTCGTGTTCCAGAATCTGGGCCTGCTGGTGATCGACGAAGAACACCGATTTGGGGTGCGCCAAAAAGAGCGCATCAAGGAAATGAAAGCCAACGTGGACGTACTGGCCATGACGGCCACCCCCATTCCCAGAACGCTGAATATGGCCCTGATGGGCATTCGCGACATGTCGGTGATCGAAACTCCCCCCGAAGACCGCGTGCCCATCAAGACCTACCTCTTCGAGTCGCATCCTGACATTATCAAAGGCGCCATCACTCGAGAAATGGCCCGGGAAGGTCAGGTTTTCTTCATTCACAACCGCATCGAAGGCATCGAGCGGTTGGCGGCGGACATCCGCCGCCTGGTGCCCAGCGCCCGCGTGGCCGTGGGTCACGGCCAGATGGAGGAAGAGGGTCTGGAAAAATTGCTGATGGAGTTCCTCAACGGGGAGCACGACGTTCTCGTTTCCACCACCATCGTCGAGAGCGGCGTGGACATTCCCAACGTGAACACCATCCTGATCAATAACGCCCACCACTTCGGCCTGGCCCAGCTTTACCAGCTGCGAGGCCGTGTCGGGCGCTCCAGCCGTCAGGGTTACTGCTATCTGCTCTACCCGCCTCAACGCGAACTGCAGAACGAAGCCTTAAAACGCCTCGAAACGATTCGTGATTTCACCCATCTGGGCGCAGGTTATCAGATCGCCCTGCGCGATCTGGAGATCCGAGGCGCTGGCGACATCCTGGGCCGCGAGCAATCGGGCTCGATTGCCGCGGTTGGTTTCGACCTGTATTGCCAGATGCTCAACGAGGCTGTGCTGGCCCTGCGCGGGCAGAAACCCGAGAAATCGGTTCAGGAAGAAACCCCCGTCGTGGTCGAAATTCCCGTACCGGCCAGCCTGCCTGAAGACTACATCGCTGATTCCGCCCAGAAGGTGGCTCTCTACAAAAAAATCGCGGCCGTGCGCAACTTCGAAGACCTCGAAGCGGTACGAGACGAACTGGTCGATCGCTTCGGGCCTCCCCCACCCAACGGCCAGTATCTCTTACAATTGATGGAGATTCGCTTGCGAGCGCGGGCCATTGAAGTCCCCTCTGTGCGTATCAAGGAAGGCAAAATCTACTTCCTGGCGCCCTTCCTGCGAAAGCTCACCATGAAAGAGAAGCAATACTTGTGGCAGGAAACCGGCTGGAAATGTATGGAGGAGAATATGACCTTGATCTTCGGCAGCCTCTTTGGCGTGGCGGCCGGCCCACCCACCTACCCGCCCGCCGAGGAAATGCTGTCCAAGATTTTGCTGATCCTGGGCTACCTGGAGCGCTGCAGGACGGCCTGATTGGGGGCTAGAAAACGGACGGATGAAAAAGCTTTTGCTGGCCGCAATCCTCCTCAGTACTCCCGTCTTCGCAGATCCTGCCCCGTTTGGAGCCCACTTCGACAAGCCCTACAAAAAGGAAAAAGACAAAGACGGGACCGCCTTCGTCTACGAACACGGCAATCCGGCCCAGTCGCAACTGGTGGTAGTGCTGAACAAGCAGTTAGCCCTCCCCGCTTTGAAGGCCTACACCCTCAAGAACATGCCTCCCAACCTGGGCCACTATGAAGAGAAACCCACGCGCGTGTCCGGCCATCCGGCCATCCAGCTGGAGGGTATCAACGAGCAAGGAGTTCCTTACTCTGTGCTGCTGGTCAACGTCAAAGGGCACAGCGTTCTGGCCGGTTCGGCTACCTACGATATGGCTCGCAACCGGGAATTCATTCATTCTCTAAAGCTGTGACCACCCATCAGGAAACCCCTCGGGAAGAAATCGCCAATACCTTGACCCACGGCCTGGGGTTCGCCCTCAGTAGCCTGGGCATTTACTTCTACTGGCACTGGCTGGCCAGCCGCCCGCTGGCGGCCTGGGGTTCATGCCTGTTCGCAGGCAGCCTGGCCGTGCTCTATCTGTTCTCAACCCTCTACCATGCCTGCCCGCCCACTCCATTGAAGCCGCGCCTGCAGCGTCTGGACCACCTGGCCATTTTTTTCTTCATCGCCGGTAGCTACACGCCGTTCTGCGTGCTCTGCCTGCCCGACCCGCTCTCCACCTCGATGCTGGCTCTGGTGTGGTCCATGGCCGTTATCGGCGGGCTTTTCTCCCTGACCTGGGGCACGCGTTACCCGACGGTCTCGATGGTTCTTATGCTGCTGATGGGATGGATGTCGGTCTTTCTCTTTCCCTATTTCCTCCACGCTCTATCGCTCAAGTCGCTCAGTCTGCTGCTGGTCGGGGGACTTTCCTACACCCTGGGCAGCTTGTTTTACGCCACTCATTTCTTTCAATATAGTCACGCCGTCTGGCACCTCTTCGTGCTGGCCGGCAGTGCCTGCCATTACGCTTCGGTCTGGTTTGCCGCCGTAGACAGTTAAGCATAGGGTTATTCCATTCTATACAGAAAACCTTAGAATGAAGCGGGGTGCATCACGAGGGTTGACCATTGGCGAACTGGTCGTAGCCACAGGCTTGCTGGCCTTGATGGTGGTGACGGTCATGGTGCTTTTCGGCCAGATGCTCGACGCCACCAACAAGAACGCCCTGGTCTCGCAGGGCAGTTTTTTTGCCGAGACGGTGCTGGAACGAGAAATTTACGCGCTGGCACGCTACCACCGCGACCCGACGAATCCTGCGGTAGACCACAGCCTGACCCACTTTGACTGGGTCAGCTTTAGCGACGACGCCAACCAGACGGAATTTTCCTATCGGGTCGACTCCAGGCCCGCCCTTTTCATTTCGGAAACCGATATGGGGGTCAGTTACTCGGTAGAAGCCGAGGTTCGCTGGTGGCAGTCGGCCACGGGAGCGGCCCAAAATCGGCGCGGAATGGGCAAAATGCACCTGAAAAGGAGCCGGATTGTCTACGTTCCGAAACCGTAAGCGCGGATTTTCCGTACTTGAGCTGGCAGTTGCCAGCTCCTTGTTTCTCTTCTTGTTGGGCATCGTTTTCTTTTTCTTCCGCTATGGGACACGGGCTTTTGCCACCGCCAATCAACGTCAGGGAGTTCAGGTGGAAGCCCTGAGGGTGATGGACAGCCTTCAGGCCGACCTGAAACGCACGGCCAGCCAGTCGGTTTCGCTCACCAACCATTCTGGGCGGACACGGATCATTGGCACGGCAACCGTCCATCGAGACGCGATCTGCCTGATCGGCCTGAAGGATTGGAACACGACTTCCTACAACCCGGAAAACTTCGATGGGAATGGTTGCCGTCCCAAGTGGAACCGCTATTGGATCTACTATGCCACCAGCGACCAGGACCGAGGCTCGATGGTGCGGCTCAAGGCAGACCCTGAGCCCCCTCCGATTTCTCCGTTGCAGATGCAAATTCTTCACTTTGCGGCGCTCTGCAACAACAACCCCGCTCTGAACAACTACGCCGGCGCCACCCCGCCATTCTCCTATCTGTGCCGCAACGTTTACGATTTCAGCGCCAGTCGTGAAGGCAACAATAGCTTCCGTGTCTCTCTAAAGTTGCAAGAAAAGAGGCAGTTGCGCCCGGATGGAGGCAAAGTGGAGGGGATGGAAACCTATCAATTGCAGATGGTGGTACGACCGGAAAATACCTACCCCCAGGATTTGACAAATATTTGAGGTATACTTTGGCAAAGGCTGACGAAGGGTGGGAAACGTCGTGAAGAGGAAAAAGGGTCTGGCCCTGATCACCACGCTGATGGTGATGTCACTTTTGCTAACCTTGATCAGCGCGTTCATTCAGGTCGAGCGCGCCAACAACCGGCTGACCGGCAACGCCCTGGAGCGTCGAGCCGCCCAGGATGCCTGTCTCACGGCCTTAAACTATGCCTGGAATCGTCTGGAAAACAACCCTGCTTGGGGAACGGCGGCCGATTTCCCGCTCATGACGCCCACCTTCTATCCGGCCACTCGACCCACCGCACGTCTCGAGACTCGCCTGGGACCAACAGGGCAAAGAATGCTACACAGATCGGAAGAGC
>JALHOV010000555.1 GCA_022842865.1 Vulcanimicrobiota bacterium
AGGCCGAACAGTGCCCCGAAGCGGTCTACCACTACCGCCGCCACGCGACCAGCCAATCCGCCGGCATGCTCGCCGACCGCGCGACTTACTTTGACCTGGCCGGCCTGGAGCACCAGCCCGGATGCGTTCCCCTGTATGTCCGCAGCCAGGGGAAAGCGGCTCTCGAGTGGCTGCTGGTTCGATTGGGAAGCCCGGAACCCGGAGTCGTTTCCGAGGCTATACGGGCGCTGGGCAAGGTGGGTGGCCCGCAGTTGGCCCCCCTTGCGCGTCCCGCCGCTGCCGCAACATTGTTACCGCTCACCGGTAACCGCCGGCCTGTCACCCCGCACCAGGTCAAACAGTATCGGCCACGTCGGCTAGATCGCGTGGGATACGTCCAGAGGTCATTCCTGGTGCAGAGCGGCGGCTCGCTTGGCAGAAGACTATAGCTGTTTTCCCCGATACTCGCGTGGGAGAATGGACATCAATTGAAGCTCGGCTTGGGGCAAGATCTGCAGTCCTTGCCAGATCGCGCTGATGATTTCTGGACCATAATTATGAGCCACCGAGTTTCTTAGCCGGACGAGCCTTCGCCACGGTACGCCAGAGTGCTGGCGCTGAAAGTCCTCGGAGATTCGATTGCTCGCTTCACCCATGATTAACAATGCCCGTTCAAGTGCAAAACGCAGTTGCTTGTCTGTGCGGAAGTCGGTTTCGCTTTTCCGGACTCATACAGAGTTTTCCGCGTTTCAAAAATACGCTTCCTCTTGATAGGATTGCGGATGTTTTCCGGGCGAACGATGTCGACCGGCCTGCCTAGATGCGCCTCCAATTCGTCCTGAAGGTCGCCGAGCTCCCAGATATCCCAGCTCGCCTCCGCCTGGAAGGCGACCAGGAGGTCGATATCGCTTTGCGGACCGAAGTCGTCCCGCAAGGCTGACCCAAATAGGGACAGGCTGACGATCTTCCATCGGCGGCAGAACGCATCCAACCAACTGGATTCGATCGTCCAATGGCCTTCCTTGAGCAGCATCTTTTCTAGTTCGTGCCCGCGACGCTAAGTTCTTGCCAGCCACTTGCGATCACGTTGCTCTTAAGGCCCCCCCGCACTAGCAGTAGCCTCTTCCCTACCCAGCCAGTCTCATCCAGCGATAAAGCTGGGTGGGAATGCTGTATCCCAGTTTCCACAAAAGGCCCATGGGCCGCTCGCCCTCGTGGAGTGCGGAGCCATTTTACCCAGGGCGGCCGAGGAACGGACTCATGCTTTCCATCTCCAAGAGGGACAAGACGAGCCTGCTGAACACAAAACAGAGATGACCGAGAGCCTCCAGCGAATCTTGGCCGCCATCGATGGCTTCCGCTGCGGAGAGCTCGGTGCGGACGAGTTTCAGGCCGAAGTCGCTTTTTTCTCGGCTCTCGTGCATCAGGCCCGTAGGGCGGTCGAGGAAGAGCCTCACGCTGGCCAGCCCCTGGCCCTCTACCTGGAGGGACTTCAAGACATCGAGGCCGGATTAGGCTTTCTTGAAGGTATGGATGACCACAGCCAAAGCTCGGCAGGCGAGACGGCAGCCTCGTTGATCTGGGACGGTAGCGGTAAAATTCAGGCATCGGTGCGGGCTGCGGCTGCAAAGGCGGACCTCTCTTCGCCTCCGCCAGGCTGAGCCGGCTCTTGCAGGACAATGCAAGCGCCCTGTGTAGTGGGTGACCAGCGGTCGCGCGCCAACCTGGTGCCTTCCGCCACACCCCAGGGATTTGTGGCATGAGCGATCGTATCGAGACAATTCAGGATTTGCTGCACGATCTTAGCGGTGAGGGCCGTCTCGACTCCAGCGGAGATTTTACCCTCGACCCGCTCAAGGCCGTCGAAAAGATGGCCCGTTTCCAGTTGCGCAGCCCCTATGAATACGTTCTTAAATTGGTGCAGTCAGCCGTCACGGCCGGGGCCACGGAAATCCGGCTCGATCAGTCCGGGTCCGATTTCACCATGCTTTTCGACGAGGCTCCCTTCACGCTGGAAAACCTGAAAAACCTGCCCGATCACGCGCTGCAGCCGGCGCGCACTCCGCTCTCCCACCTGGCAGTGGCCGTCAACTGCATGCTGGCGCTCCAACCATCCGCCCTGGAGCTCGTGAGCTGGGACCCCACAATCCAGCGCGGTGTGCGCCTGACCCTCGACCATGGGTGCGAAAAACTCACGCGCGGTCCCGACGTTGCGCGCACACGCCTGCGTCTTCGCGGACGCAAAAAACCCGCCGCGGGGATGCTCGGTCCGGCCTGGGCAGGTTGGACGGATGCGCTGCTGTCCCGAAGCTTGGGAGACTACGGGGCAGAATTTCGCGCCCAGTGGGACTCAGAATACAGCCAAATCTGGCGCCGTTGTCTGTTGGCCCCGGTGCCCATCGTGTTGAACGGCCGGGCCGTCAATCGTCCCTATTTCGGAAAGCCCAGGACGTTCACCCAGATGCCAACGGGTGGAGCCATGAACATTGAAGTTGCCCATCTAGATGAAGGCTTTGACCTCGTTTGTCAGGTTCTATCCAAAGAGCACTTCCGTGGGTGCCCGGTTGGTGCCTCGATGATTCCCCGCTGGGACCGGTTTCGCCCCGGCGGGTCCACCGATCTCCGATGGTATACTACTTCTCACTTTCCCAGTTCCCCGGCTTCCTGGACCCGCTTAGAACGCTTTGAAGTCGAAGCAGCTCCCAGGCACAGGCAACCCTTCCCTCAGGCCTACATTGATGTGGAACAGGAGGGAGTGACCACACTCCCCCGGATCGCTGTGTGCGGCCGCCCCGCTCTAGCCTGTCACGCCCTGCTGGCCCGCCTGCCCGAGGGGCGATTCAGTGGCTCCTTGGGCTACCTGGCCCTGCTGCAAGACGGAGTGGTGCTCTCCAAGACCTTTCCTCCCCGGCCCGGCTTAGAAGGGTGGTGCATTCTGGCAAGTGCCGAGGGATTGGAAACCGACCTGTCCCAGTTTAACGTGCGCGACACACCCGCTTATCAGCAGCTGCTCGACACCCTGGAACAGACCATCCAGACGATTCTGGCGCGAGCATAGAACCCTTCCGCCTCCTCGCCCGCGCTCGGCGCCTTGGCATCGCCCCTGCGAAAACGGGCCGCCCGTGATCGGAATTGCCGCAACCAGCGCACAGCACGGCGACCAGTCCGGCCGCAAATCCAAAACCTACGCTAGATTTTCGGCGCTTAGCGAACATTCTCCGGGCAGTCACGGTCCTTACACCTGACTTTCGGTGGCCTCGCATTCCGAGGGCAAGCATGCCATCCTGGCTCCGCTGCGTTTGCAGCCCGCGGCCAGCCACCCGCGCTCGAACCTCTGGCAGTCCACAAGCCTCAGGTGCTGGTAGTGGATGACGAACCCAAGCTCGTGGAGATCGCCCGCAAATTTCTGGAGAATTCCGGCTTTTCCGTGCTGACGGCCGGGGATGCCCACAATTTGATCCCCGAGCGCGAAAACATCGGCATCCTTTCCAAGCCCAACAGTCTCAGCCAACTGGTCAGCGAGATGCGGCGCCTGGTAGGACACAATCCCAGTCCGGTTCCCTGATTTTATGGGACGCATGGCACAACCGGCGGTCTACCCTCTTACACGGGCGTCAGCACCGCAAAACTGTTGGCGTATGGGCGCAGAGTCAGGCACCCGGATCCTTGTTCGGCTGACCCCATTGACTTGGTCACCAGCACTGGTCATCATGACTAGATGGAACATCACAACTGGAAAGTCGCAGAGGCCAAAGCTCAATTCTCAAAGCTGCTCCGAAGCGCCGAAAAAGCCCCCCAAATCATCGAGAACCGCGGCCAGGAGGTCGCCGTGGTACTATCCATGGACGAGTACCGTTCCCTACAAGGCAGTAGAGAAAGCGCTCAACCGGCCGCACGGCTCGCGGAGTTCCTGGACTTCAGCCGGCAGCTTCGCAGTGAAAAGGGCCTGGAACTTGAACCTCCTGCACGCTCTAACCGACCGTTTGATCCGCTGGAAACGTAGGCGATGTATTTGCTAGACACCAACGTCATCTGCGAATTATCCCGGCACAGTCCGAACCAGGGAGTTCTGACCTGGTTTCAGCAGCAGCGCTCTCTAAGCCTGAGCGCCGTCACCGTCGAGGAAATGACCTTCGGAATAGAACGGCTTCCAGCCGGTCAAAATGTCCGGCTCTTAGAATGGTTCAGCAAGCTGCTGGCCATTCCACCGGAGATCCTGGCGGTCGACTGTGCAGTGGCCCGGCTTGCCGGCCAACTCCGAGCCAGGCGGGAGAAGGCGGGTCGCACGGTCACCCAGGCCGACATGCTCATTGCCGCGACGGCGCTGATTTTCGGCCGCATCCTGGTCACCCGCAATACCAAGGATTTCAGCGAGTGTGGAGTCACCTTACTAAATCCCTTTGCTTGAGCACCGCCAGTCCACCACCTGGAACGCCGCCAGGACAGTGCTGGATTGGCCAGCCCTTCAGCGAGTCGGACAGGGAACTTACAGTCTTGAGCACGTGGACCCGATGGACCTGGGCATTAGAGCGGGCCTGTCGAGCGCGACCGAAAGAGGCCGGGGTGGATCGCGAAGTCTTGCGTGGACTGGGTCGTCAGTCGGAGGCTCCGAGCCAGGCGAAACAGATGTTACAACAGTTCCGCTCGGCCTTGGGGGGAGCTATGATCGGGCTGAACAGTTGACGTGCATCGCCGACAGCGAGACGCTCCCACCTGGACCATCAACCAGCTGTAGTCCGCCCAGTTACCGGCCACATGCAACAATGTTACCCCTCACCGGTAACCGCCACCGGCTCCCTCTTCCCTACCCAGCCAGTCTCATCCAGCGATAAAGCTGGGTGGGAATGCTGTATCCCAGTTTCCACAAAATGCTCATGGGGCGCTCTCCCTCGTGGGAAACGTATTCGACCGGGCCCAGGCACACATAGGCCACGGTCAGGTCATTGGTATCCTTGGCGGCTTCGCGGACGAAGAGCAGAACGCGGGAGCCACTCCGGTAGCGTCGGCCCATTTCGGAGTCAGCTCGGGTGGTGCTTTGCGATTGCCAGTGGAAAAGTTCCGGTGAGACGGCGTAGTCTTGATACATGGTGGTGGGGCTGTAGTCTTTCTCGCTTTTGCGGATGGTCACAAACAGCAGGTCGGTGCTGCTCGGCTTGTGGTAGTAAACGCCTTCGCGAACCAGGTGAGGCCGCTCCACCGTGAGGATGCCGAAGGCCGCCAGAATCTCGGCCTGGCTGTAGCGGC
>JALHOV010000556.1 GCA_022842865.1 Vulcanimicrobiota bacterium
CCAGACGCGCACCTCTCGGCGGACCCGTTTGATCGCGTCGGGGTTCTCGCTGATCTCCCGGTGCAGCAGTTTAAGGGCCAGGGGATGGGCTTCTCCTTCTCGTTCCACCTCATAGACGGTGGCCATTCCACCCTTGCCCAGTTCCCGAACGATTCGGTAGCCGTTTAGACTTACGGCCAGGCTCGGATCGAGGCTGGCCTGCATGGTGGCCGCCCTCTGAATGGCTTCGTCTTCAGCTAGTTTGGCGCGGCGCAAGGCCCCCTGATGTGAGTTCCTACGCATCCATTCGCGCCCGGCCAGACCGGCGGCGCCCAGCAGCAGCCCCAGCAACGTCGGATTCGCTCTGATCCAGTCACGTGCGGCCACCGAGGTGCTGGCCGCAGTCAACCGTACTTCAGGCTGGTCGACCGGAGGCCAGACCGAGGAACCCAGCAGTAGGCGACCTTTCACGTCGCGCGACTCTTTTTTATAGCCCGGGTGCTCGAACGACAAAGTGATGGTTCCAGCCGGAATCACTGTCTCGTCTAACGGGATAGGGCGGCCGGAGGTCCCCAGGAATGACTCCGATTTGCCGGAGTTGGCCAGCGTCACGCGTGTTCCAGGCGGCCAGATCCGGAAAGTCACGGGGTGGGGCTCGCTCCACGCGACCAGGGCCAATGCCAGCCACAGCAGCCATCGCTTCATCTACCCGTTCCTCAGAAAGAGGTTTACAATGAAGCCCTTCCTCTTGCGCATCCTCAAAAGGCTTCCAGGGCTTTGGATAGCGGCAGCATGGTGGCCAGAATCATGAACGCGACCACTCCTCCCATAGCGAACATCACCAGCGGTTCCACCAGAGAAGTTACGGTGGTCAGGCAGCGTTCGAGTTCTTCTTCGCCCGAGTCGGCCAGCCAGTGCGTCAGTTTGCCGATTTCTCCGACTTCTTCTCCAGTCTGAGTCACGGCCAAATACATGGGTGTGAAGAACTCTGTGGCTTTGAAGCTGGCTGCAAGGCCTTTGCCGTTGTAGATGGACTTACAGATCCTATCGGCATGACGGATCATGAGCGGGTTCCCGCAGGCCTGACCAGATAGTTGGACCGCGTCTAATACGTTGGCGCCCGACTCTACCTGGATGGCCAGGGCTCGAGCAAAGCGGGTTTGCAGCACAATACGCAGCAAGGGTCCCAGCTTCGGCGTGGCCAGCAGTTTCTCGGTCAGCCAGAGTTGATGTTCGGAATTGCTGAGCCAGCGTCGGCCGGCAGAGTAAATCAGGGGAAGCAATCCGGCCAGCAAAAGGTAGGGCCAGGGAGTGCGCATGGCGCTGGAAAACGCCATCAGGCACCGGGTTACGAAAGGCGCCGGCACTCCCATTTCCCGGATCAATTGAAAATGACCCTCCAACACAAAGGGCGGAGCCAATACCGCGGCCAGCAAACAGACAACCAGCAGCATTGCCGGGTAGGTGAGTGCGCTGCGCAGTTTGAGAAAGGTGCCCACTCGTTTTTCTTCATAGCTGGCCAGACGGGCCAGAATGCGGTCCAGTTGTCCGGTATTCTCGCCTACCTTTAACAGGCCAAGATGGACCGCTTGAAATACCCGAGGATGACGTGCGGCCGCCTGGCTGAATGCGCAGCCGTTGCCCAGATCCGCGCTCATGGTAGAAGAGAGTTGCAGCACTTCCAGGGGAGCTGCCGGGGAAGCCATGTATTGTAGTGCCCTTTGCAGAGGCACACCGGCAGCAACCATCGTGGCCAGAGAGCGTAGAAAGGTAGCCAGGTCGAGGGGCTGGATGCGCGGGCAACCGCCCGGGCTGCGGGGAACTTCGACGACTTTTTGGGGCGACTGGTCATTTTGGGCCCAGGCCACCAGGCAGCCCAGAGCCTCCGGCGCCATGCGCGCGGCCATTCCTTCGGCGAAAAGCAAGCCCGCCACACAGCCCTTCCGGTCCCGGATCGGGGCGCATAATGTCCAGCGCGATTCGTGGCGTACGACTGGCTTCTCGCTGTCCAATACTTGATGAAGCAGTTTCGAGGTGTCCTGGTCCATGACCAGGGCGGTGCGCCTGGAGCTGTGGTAAGCTCGGACACTTAAGTGCCCGGCCGCCTCTATAGAGCACACCAGGGCTCGCTGCGCCCGCAAGGCTCGCATTCGCTTCAATGCCTCGCGGCAAACGTCGGGGTCCAGGCGAGTGTGAAAGCTGATCTGGTCGTTGGCAACCCGGGAGAACTCGCCCGCACTGGGGCGGACATAGGGCGTCACCACCGGAGCGCTCTCCGTGCGCGGCATAACCCGGGTCGGCGGAGCCGAAAACATGTCGGCGACCCACCAGGTTGATTCGGAGGAAATAGAATCATCGCGACCTTGTAGCTCACCCTCGCTGGGACTGGAGCCCAGCCAACTGGCCATATTCATAGCCTCAGCTTAGAAGATCGCTGCTGCTCACCGGGTTCAGCAGCCATACTCAAGGAAGGGTATGGGCGTACCCACCCTTGCCAGGACCACGGCTTGGTCGGGTGGAGTTGCGCCGCTTGTCGCCCAAGGTGCCCAGCAGTCTTCGCGTCGTCAGCGTAGGGAACGCCCGGAACTGACAAGCCAGGAAATCATAAGAACTCCGTGCCAATTTCCGCACGGTTTGCCCGAGACAAATGGGGTTTCCTCAATCGGAATGACCGGCGGGTTTGAGCGGTTCCAACGGATCGCTCTTCTTGCCCCCGGCTAAACCTCTATAAGCGCGCTGGCCCGCGGCGAACAGGAAGCGAGGCCCGAACACCAGCAGGAAGATCATGAACAAGAAAAGACACTCACTCCAACCAAATGCATACATCGTAGACGCCTCCTGAAACTACTACAGCAGCTCCGTCCCGATTCGAGCCGCACTCACCGTACCCGCGGCGAGTACGACTGTACTCTTGCCCCTGGACCCAACCGGGTTCTTTATGAAGGAGTGATAAACCGCGACCTGATCGTCATCGGCGCCTCCATCGGAGGAATAGAGACCATTTCTCGGCTGCTGGGCCAGTTGCCCAAGGACTTTCCGGCCGCCATCATGGTTGTGCAGCACATCAGTCCGGGGCGAGAACACCGGCTGGCTGAACTTTTCGGGCGTTCCTGCGCCCTACCCGTAATCGAAGCTCAAGATAGCCAGGTCATTCAGGTCGGCTGCGTCTACGTCGCTCCCCCAGATCTTCATTTGTTGGTGGTGGGCGACCATCTTCGTGTGGGTAGAGGACCCCGAGAGAATCGTAGCCGCCCGGCTATTGACCCACTTTTCCGCTCAGCTGCTGCGTGCGGTCGCAACCGAGTCATTGGTGTGATTTTGACAGGAAGCCTGGACGATGGGGCCTCCGGACTAGACGACGTCCATCAATGCGGGGGCGTTACCGTGGTAGAGGATCCTCAATCTGCCATCCACCCCGGTATGGCCATCGCCGCGATGAGAGCAACCCTGGTCGACCACGTAGTGCCGATCGAGGCCATGGGCAGGCTTCTGGAAGAACTGGTCAGAGAACCCGCTCCGCCCGCTCCCGCCGTGCCCGCGCAAATAGCAATGGAAGCAAGCATGACCGAGCGCGCGCTCGACCCCGCCGGACAGAACGACAACATGGTAAGGACTGAGGAGATGGGGCAACTGACTCCCTATACCTGCCCTGATTGCGGGGGTCCCCTTTGGCAGATGGGCGGGCAAGAACGGTTTCGTTGCCATGTTGGGCACGCTTATTCCGTGGATTCCCTTCTGTGCGAGCAGGACTCTCAATTGGAATTCGCCCTTTGGGCAGCCGTACGAAGCCTGGAAGCACGCCACAAAATGCTCGAGAATCTGGCCCTTTCGGATGAAAGGCGGGGACCCGTTCATGCCTCCAGATACCGTGAAGACGGGCTGGAAAGCCAGGAGTATGCCCGCCGTATCCGAGAGTTGCTGATGCGCTTCTCAAGACAGTGATTCTCCCATACCGTGTTCAAGGTATCAGGGTACTCCTGGACCGGTTACTGAGGCAGTGCGAGCCTTTTCTTCCTAAAGAATAGGATAGGCGAGGCCCTTTGGGCTTATCGCTTTCATTCAGAGGAGTCCGCATGGCAAAAAAGCCTTCCCCCATTAAGAAAGACGTGACCAACCAGAAGGTTGAGTCTTTAAAGACTCACAAAGAAGATTCCAGCGAGCAATTTTTGACCACGAATCACGGTTCGCGCATCAGCGACAACCAAAATTCCCTGAAAATTGGGGAGAGAGGTCCGACTCTTCTCGAGGACTTTGTCCTGCGCGAAAAGATCACCCATTTCGATCATGAGCGAATTCCCGAGCGTGTGGTCCATGCCCGGGGTTCCGCCGCCCATGGGGTTTTCAAAGTCTACAAGTCACTGGAGGAGGTTACCTGCGCTGGCTTCCTAAACGACCCGGACCGAGAAACGCCCGTCTTCGTACGCTTTTCGACGGTTGCCGGCTCACGCGGATCGTCCGACCTGGCCCGCGACGTGCGTGGCTTCGCGGTGAAGTTTTACACGGAAGAGGGCATTTTCGACCTGGTCGGCAACAACATTCCCGTCTTCTTTATCCAGGATTCCATGAAGTTCCCGGACCTGGCTCACGCCGTAAAACCCGAGCCGCACAACGAGATTCCTCAGGCCGCTTCGGCTCACAATACATTTTGGGATTTAATTTCCTGCATGCCTGAAGCCATGCATATGATTATGTGGACCATGTCCGACCGCGCCCTTCCCCGTAGCTATCGAATGATGGAGGGTTTTGGTGTCAATACCTTCCGACTGATCAACGCGCAGGGACAGGCATGTTTCGTCAAGTTCCACTGGAAGCCGTTGCTGGGCGTCCACTCCGTGGCCTGGGATGAGGCTCAGATTATTTCGGGACGTGACCCGGACTTTCATCGTCGCGACCTTTGGATGGTGATTGAAAATGGGGACTATCCCGAGTGGGAACTAGGCCTTCAGATCGTGGCCGAAGAAGACGAGCACAAATTTGATTTCGACTTGCTTGATCCCACCAAAATGATCCCTGAAGAACTGGTGCCGGTGCAACGCGTTGGAAAACTGACGCTGAACCGCAACCCCGACAACTTCTTTGCGGAGACCGAACAGGTAGCCTTTCATCCGGGCCACATTGTTCAGGGCATCGACTTCAGTAACGACCCGCTGCTGCAAGGCCGCCTGTTCTCCTATTTGGACACTCAACTCACCCGTTTGGGTGGGCCTAACTTTATGGAAATTCCCATCAACCGCCCTCTCGCGC
>JALHOV010000557.1 GCA_022842865.1 Vulcanimicrobiota bacterium
CCTGCGGTTTCCCGCGCGACACGCTCTGGGTCTTCAGTTCGCTTCCGTCTTTCGTGAGGCGGTTCTTTCCCTGTAGCCTCGTCCGACCCGGACTCGCGATGGGTACCATTTTGTAGCCAGATCCTCTCGACTCATTAAGCGTGACGAATGTGGAGGCGAGATTCACGTCTGGCTTATTCGGCGCCCGTCGCAAGCGATCGTCCCGCTGCTCACGGTCGGGATTCGCGGCCTGGGGCTCCAAGCCATTCCTCTCTCTCACGCCTGGTTTTGTATTTTGCTGTTCATCCTGGCAAAAAGGCTTCCTCCCAGGTTGGGGCAGGGTGTTCTTCTGCTCTTTGCCGCCACGGTTGCCGTGTTGATCGCTGTTCCCGAAGGAATGGATTGCACTGGCTTTAGCACGGCAGTATGTAGAGCGCTCACCCTGGGCCTGCTGGTCGCGGGTTGTGCCGTGTTCAGCACCAGCCGCCGTCTTGGAGGATGACTGCCGTCGGTGGTGATTCGCCGAGGAACATCCATCTTCGGGTTTGACGGCGCAGAGGCTGCGCCCGGCTAGCGCTTCTCCAGGCCTGGTTGCTGCCAGGAGCGGCAATTTTTGCCCAACCTGGCGGCAACCGGCGGAGTTGGAACCCGGAGCGGCAACTCCCCCGGCTTCAGGCCAGTTCGCCCACCCAGCGACCGTTCTCCAGAATCACCTCACCGTCGGCGCTGACCGTGGTGGTTTCATCCGAAATCATGACGTCCTGGTGGGTTTTGGCTTTGCGGTTGAAGCCGATTTCGTCGAGTTTGTCGGGTGGGAGTTGGTCGCCGTCTTCGATGCCGACGGTGTAGGCCATGCCGGTGGCGATGTGGCAGGCGGCGTTCTCGTCATACAAGGTGTGCTGGAAGATGCGGCCGCTCTGGAAAATGGGGGAGTCGACGCCGACCAGGGCAACCTCGCCGAGTCGACGGGCGGTGGGATCGGTGGCGATGAGGGCTTCGTAGGCGGCGCCGTTGCGCTCGGCTTTCACCTCTACGATTTCGCCGGCTTCGAAGCGCAGGCGCAGGCCTTCCACCAGGGCGCCGTTGATCATGGCCGGGCGAGTCAGGCCGACGGTGCCGGAAGTGACCCGCCAATCCGGGGTGGTGAAGACTTCGAAGGTGGGGATGTTGAGGCAGACTTCGATGCCGGAGGCGGTTTCTTTGCGCCCGCTGACCCAGCAGGCGAGAGGCGAGAGGCCGACTTTAAGGTCGGTGCCCATGGCTTCGTTGACGAAGTGGAGTTCGCGGATTTTGCGAGCGTTGAGCAGCTGCGAGCGCTTGGCCAGGCGATCCAGGTGGGCGGCCCAGAGTTCCAGGCAGTTTTCCTGATCGGCAAAGGTCATGCGGAAGATCTCGCGCCAGAGGGCGGCCACGGCTTCCTCGGGGGAGAGTTCGGGGTAGACTTTGGCGGCCCACTTAGGACTGGGCGGGCCAGCCAGGCACCAGCCCACCTGGCGCTGCAGCACGCCTTCCTCGCTCCAGCGCTTGACGGCCTCGCGGCGGGCTACCATCATCTCGTTGACCCGACCCATTCCGGCGGCGTCAAAACCTTCATAGAGATCGGGCTCGTCCTGGCTGCGAAAGGCCAGCATGCAGCCTTTCGAATCCACCAGCTGATCCATTTGCACGCTTTTCCAGCCGGGAACAAAGGTCAGCCGATTGTGGGAGGCCAGTTGGACATGAGCGCGGTCGACCTGGGGTAGGGTTACGTTGGTGTCCACATAGCGGGCGCCGCGGCGGTAGAAGGCCTCGGCTGCCAGTCCCACCAGCTCCAGACAGGCCGGCTCGGTGTTGATCAGCACGTGTTGGCCAGGCTGCACGTTGCAGCCTTGAGAAACGAGGAGTTCGACGTAACGGCGTTGAGCCGCCTGGAATTCGGAGTTGTTCATGAGCCGATGATTTTCGGGCCGAGGCTACAACCCCTCCAGGACCCCTACTTGATGCCGATGAGCAGGCCTCGGCCGGTCAGGCCTTGTTCGTCCCAGTGAAACTCGAAACCGGCATCTTCCAGGGCTTTTTGGTATTGGGCGAGGGTGAACAGGGTCAGGCGGTGGTCTTCGGTTTCGTGGCGGATTTCGGTGGCGGTGCCGATCAGGTATTGGAACTGGCAGATGGACACGTTGCCTTCGATTTGGAGCCGACTCATGCGCACCACCTTGGTGCCTTCGAATTCGGCCTGGTCGATGCCGACGTTGCCGATGCGGATCATCTCGGGGCGTAGCCAGGGTTCGATGAGGACTACGCCACCAGGCAGCAGGTGGTCGTAGAAGTTGAGGCAGGCCTGCGGGAGCTGGGTGGGGTCGAGGTAGCCGATGGCCGAGAAAAGGCAGGTTACCAGGTCGAACTTTTTATCGAAGTGGACGGTGCACATGTCGTCGGCCACGAAATGGGCTTGGGGCAGGCGGCGGCGGGCTTGCTCTAGCAGGCCCTCGTCCAGGTCCACGCCGGTGATTTCGTAGGACCTGGCCAGGTGCTCGGCATGGCGTCCGGTGCCACAGGCCGCGTCGAGCAGCCGACCCTGGCCGCGCCCGTGTTGCCGACCCCAACCGATGATTTGTTCCGCTTCGGAGGCGTAGTTCTTGGAGGAGTAGATGGCGTCGTAGAAGGCGGCGGACCGGTTGAACATGGGTCCGGATTCGCAATCGGCAGGGCTCGCCCCTGGCTCCGGGGTAAGCCTCGTGGATGACCGAGGGATTTGAGATTGTGCCTGGGGTGGGCGCTGAGGTGCTGGCCCGTTGCTTGCAGTTGACCCGGGCGCCGGTTGAAGGCGGCGGAACGCGTCGTCTGTTTGAGCGCATGCCCGAGTTGGCCGAGTTGCTCAGCCCATTGTGCGCCGTTCCGGGGATGGTGCTGAGCCGAAGCATCTTGTTTGACAAGACGGCCGAATCCAACTGGAAAGTGGGCTGGCACCAGGATGTCACGCTGGCTTGCGAGCAGCGCTTCGAGCGCCCGGGCTGGACGAATTGGACGGTCAAGGATGGCGTGCCGCACGTGCAGCCGCCGCTCGAGGTCTTGGAGCAGATGCTGACTCTGCGCTTGCATCTCGACCCGTGCGGGGCGGACAATGGGCCGCTGAGGGCGCTGCCCGGCAGTCATCAGCTGGGGCGGCTGAGTCCGGCCGAGATCCAGCGTCTTGTGGCCGCCGAGACGGCGGTGGATTGCCTGTGCGAGGCGGGCCAGCTGCTGAGGATGCGACCGTTGCTTGTGCACAGTTCGGGCAGCGCCACCCGGCCCGGCCGCCGCCGGGTCGTGCATCTCGAGTTCTGGCCGGGATAGCAGGCTCTAGGGATGAAGCCTTACAATCAGGCGATCCAGCCAGGCAAGGAAGAACCGAGCCGTTTCGCTGGTTTCCAAGCCAGGGATACAAAATTGGCTCCAGGGAATTGACTGGAGCACCATGGCCAGGCTTTCCTGCGTTTACGCCGCCATCTTTTTTGTTAGCTAGCTGCAAAGCTTCTTCCGGATCGTAACCCTGTTGGGCCAGGAACTGCAAGTCAAAGAAGTCTCGCGGCTCGCTTCGGCTCACGATGGCACAGACCTTATTGACCGCTATTTCCTGGGCGGAGTCGAGGATGAGACCTTTGTCTCTCAGGGTTTTTTCGGGATAAACCTGAGGAGCCAGGTCTTCCACAAAATCAACCAGTGTGGACTCGGCTCCTCGAACCACCCGGAAGCGGCGAAAATGAGGGGAAGTGACGATGGCGACCGCCTCAGCCCTCAGGCTGGCGCAGGAATCGTGCAGACTACCTGGGACCCCCGAGAATGCGGAGGAGGAAGTTGTAAAGAGGTCGAGATCCTGGGTAGAGCGTGGCAGGCCGTAGAAGCCGATCAGCGCGCCGCCTCCGGTGAGGAAAAAGTCCTGGGATTGGGCAAACCAGACTTCCAGAAAATCTCGCTGGAGTTGCGTAAGTCTACTGGATGAGTCCATGCTTTTTCCAGACCGACAGGCAGTATTCCCAAAATTGTCGTTTGCGTCCCAGATAGGGCGAAAGGTGTTCCCAGTTTTGTGCGACCCAGCGCGGGGTGAAAAAGGCCCAGACATCTTGCATGCGTGCTTCTCTCAGAATGCGGCCGGAATACACCCAGCGCAGGTAGTCCCCCTGGGAGCCGGTCAGGATCGCTTTGAGCTCACCCAGGTTCATCTCTTCCGACCAGAGGAAATAAGGGCGTGAAGAATTGCAGGTCAGGTCCAGAGTCAAATTGCCGTTCATGGAATGTTCTGATTCTCCATTCGCGGCGCAAGTCCCGGGGGCTAGATCCAGGGCTTGAGTCGGTAGTCGGCGGCTTTCAGGAAATCTCGCCAGCCCTGTGGCAGGCTTTCGTCGTCGCGCTCGCGCTTGAGGTGGAAGGTCATCGTTTTCTCGTTCTGTTGCTTGACCAGGGTTTCTTGGAAGGCTTGCCTGGCCTGTTGCACGAGTTTTTGAGTTTCGGGCCGGAGCTTCGCCTGCTCGAGGTTTTTAAGAAAGCTGCCCAGTTCGACCCGGCCACTGGGGAGCCAGTCGGGGGTGTCGGCTTTGCGCAGGGCCCGGCGCACTTCGGACCGGTCTTCGCTGACCAGCCTGGCTCCGAGTTGATCGAGCGCGGGCAGCAGGGAGTGACGGAATTTGTCACTGTCCCAGGCGGCTAGACTGGGGGTGATTTTGCTGCCCTGGTCGACCCAGGAGCTGACCAGTTCGCGTGGGGATTTGTCTAGCTGTTCGGGCGCAAACATCTTGTCGAAGGGCAGACCGATGGCGGGGATGGGTTGCGGAGACGCGATCATAAACTGGCTCCAGGGAGCCAGCCTGGCCAGGACTTCTAGTTGACCGCCCAGGCATGTGTCCAGGATAACCTGTTCGACCGGATTGTCTTGCAGGGCTCGAGCGGCGGTTCTATAGGTAAGGGGGCCGACCTGGTGGTGGTTGCCATGGCCGGCCAGGGAGACGACCTGGCGGCTGGATGGAAAGTCTTTGAGGTTGCTCTGGATGAGCTGTTTCAGCTTGTCGGAGGGCTGGCCCTGGCTGGCGGGCAGCGGGCCGGCTCCGAGCTGGTGGGGGTGGGACCCTTTCCATTCGGGGGCTTTCAGGGCCTGGCGCAGGTGGTCTTCGGCCTGGAAGGCAACGTAAAGTCCGAGCAGACCTCCGGCGGCCAGTCCGGGATAGCTGGCCAGCGCCCAGCCGGCGGCGGCCAGTCCTGCCCCGGCGGTCAAGAAGCCG
>JALHOV010000558.1 GCA_022842865.1 Vulcanimicrobiota bacterium
GTTCGCAAAGGCGAGGCTCAGATTGCCATCGTCACCTGCAGTCCCCTGGCCAATTTCGCACCCGCCTTTGAAGTGCTGGACCTGCCCTTCCTGTTCCAGAGCTATGAGCAGGCCGATCGCGTTATGGAAGGGCCGGTCGGGGAAAAGATTCTGGGCACCCTGGAAGAGTACGGACTGGTCGGGTTGGGTACGCTGGAAGTTGGCTTCCGCATCTTTTCCTCGTCCATGCCCTTACCCACCCTGGAAGATTTCCGCGACAAAAAAGTGCGCGTAATGCAGAGCTCGGTCGCCATTGGAATGGCCCGGGCTCTGGGCTGCGACCCCGTGCCCTCGCCCGTCGATAAGATCTATCAGATGGGTAAAGAAGGCTACATCGATGCGGCCGACCGCACCTATCCCACCTTCTGGGACTTCAAGCTCTATGAAGTCCAGCATTACATCACCGAGTCTCGCCACAGCTACACCAGCAAGGCCATCATCATGAACAAAGACGCCTACGAGAAGCTCAGCGAAGCCGACCGCAAAGCGCTCAAGATGGCCGTCAAACAGGTCCAGCACGAGCAGCGCAAGCAACAGCGACTGGACGACCAGCGGGTGAAACAAGAGTGCCGTAAACAGGGCATCCAGATCTACGAACTCGGCCCCACCGAGACCGCCCGTTTTGCCGCCGCCTGCCGCCCCCTTTACGACGAGTATCTGAAACTACGCGGCCCCGAATACATCGACGCCATACGCGCCGCCGCCAAATAAGGCTGAGTCATTCAGGCTGAATCCGAGCTACCCGCGCCAGGGCGTCTTCATAAAGACCATCAAAATCGATCTTTGTAATGCTTGTCAGCCTATAGCGCGGCGAATACCCATCCCACTGAGCGCCAGGAGTCAACCATTGCAGAATCACCGTTTTTTCCGTCAACTTCTCTATTCGACCAATCGTGCACTCATCATTGCGAATCTTTTCTCGATGAACTGTCACCAGCGGGTAATGCTTGTTGACCGACTCAAGAATTGAGGCGATGCTATTCAAGCAAATCCCAACAGGACGCTTCGGAGTGTATCCCCGCAATTTCAACGCTTCCGTGTAGAAGCCACCATGTTTTGGTTTGTCTTCCACGAGAGTAATGTCCTCAACGCGCAAAATGCTATAACCATCTAAAATAATGTCATTATTCCGGACGTGAATTGCCACGAATTCCGAGCTGAGGTCTACTACATAGCCAGTGAGCGGGTCTGGATCAATATCTTTTCTCCACAGGGTCACAATGACCGCTTTGCCTACAAGCCGACGCAGCGACTGCTGTATTCCAACTATGCTGTGTTTTTTTAAGGCCATGTTACCCTGACTTTATCCTAAGGTCTCCGTTTTAGGCCAACACGCCGTGGGGTTTGGTGCGGCATTTCAGTCCGCCGTAACTGGCCAAGGTTTCCTTATTTTGTTCCGGGTCAAGAAAATAGAGCCGTTCCACGGGTAGATGTTGCTGACCGAGGAGCAGGTCGGCCACGTAGGCCTCCTGCTTGGCCGTTCCACCCATCATAATGGTGTATTTTTCGCCTTCTGGATTGGTGCCGTGGCGGGCGTTGAAGAAGTTGGCGCCATCCACATTCTTTCGATTCATGTCGCGGAAGACCCCAGCCATCGGAACCACTTTCAGACCGGCTTTCTCCAGGTCGCGGCGGGTCAAGGCTTCATATTGGGCAGCCTCCTCTCCGGCCTTCACCATCTCCTCTACTTCCCGACTCCAGGCCTCGGTGATGGTCGAACCTAGTTCCTCGCGAATCCAGGCCGCCTGCATTTGGGCCGATAGCTGACTGTCTTGCAACGCAATCACGCCTGGAGCCAGAGGGGTCATGCGCATATCCAGATGGAACTCACCCGGTTGTTCCACGGGGAACACTTGTTTGGCTTCGACACCGTAGTCTGAAGCCACCGTCTCGAGCACTTCCTGGTCCTGCGGTTTCCGCCCCAGCTGGCGCGCCAGAAGCTCCCGGGTCAGCTCTAAACTATCCTGTCCCACCAGAACATAGGGCGTCCCGTCGGGGCGAAGGCCCGAAAGTAAATTGCCGCCCTCTACATAGCTGCGGGTCTGAAATACCTGCTCGCCGTGGACTCGGCCCTGGGCCCCGCCTACTCGCTGGTGGCGGCGGGCATCAACCGAACCTCGCGTTTTGAAGTCGCCCGTAAGACCCATCGGTTCGTAGCGGAGTTGCCGGGTTTCCAGCAAAACCTCCGAAAGATTCCGGCCTTCGCTCGGGAAGAAGGCCGGCACTGCCCGACCCCCGCCGATCAGCGGTTCGCTGTAGTCCTCCAGCCAGGTTCCGGTGCTCTCGCTCGGATGCAGCTGAAAGTTGCTTACACCGGCCTTGCTCAAGGCCTCCTCGGCAGACTGCAACGAGCTCGGAGCCACCAGACCGCGGACTTGAAATTGCTCGACCTTGCCCACTTCGGTCAACTGCTGGAAATACTGTTGCCCCGCGCCACAACTCTCATAGACTATGTCCATCGACTCCAACTGAAGGCTGTGATCCTTAGGGGCCACCATGCCGACCTTTTCGCCCTCGCGCCGGGGGCGGCCGGTGCCGCCCTCGACGAGAAAACGCAACTCTGACTGGAAGGGGCGTTCTTGAGCCGCCACCAGTTCTTCAAAGCTCAGGCTGCGCACCTTGCCCTGAGGTCCGGGAGTGTAGCAGCGAATTTCGTAACGGCTGGAGGGGTAAGCGCTGTGTTGCGGATCAGACAACTGGTGGCCAGACACCTGCACTCGCCCGCCGAGCTGAGGAAAGCGCTCCGGCTCACTCAAGAGGAACGAATCGACAGGGGCTTCCTTCCCTTTATAGCGCAAATTGGCCTGGCTATGCCCAGACCAGGATTCAGCGATCCTCGCGCGCGCTTTGACTAGATTAAATGCCACCTCCTCAATCTAACCCAGGAGGGTGAAACTTTGTTGAAAACTTCTTCGTGGTCCACAACCCAGATCGCGCTTGACGTTGCCCATCGAGACGTGCAGTCTCTGAGCGAGTTCAGCATTCGGAAGCTCTTTGACCACCGCGCGGATCACCGCAGTTTCGCGCTCGCTGAGGCCGGCAAAGCTGGTGCAACCTGGGCTTAGGGGCTGAATGCCTGCCTTTTTGTACGGCTCATTAGGTGCCACCAGCTCCCATTCCAGTTTTGTCCCAACGGAAGTTGGAAACGGTTCTCCCCCCAGCAGTCGCTCCCAAGCCGCCAGACAAGTTCTTGTGTCGCGATGTCAAAGGAACTCCGGGAACAGTACGAAGGGCCTCGCACCCACCAGTCGGAGGAAACCCCCATGCGCCACCTTAGCAATGCTCTCACCCTCTCCGCCGCTCTATTTATCACCGGCTGCGGTAGCGATGACAATAACTTCAACTTTGGGCCCTTTCCCAATCCCACTAATCCGCCCGTCCTCTTGGCTCCCGTGGCGGTGGCCGATTCCTTCACGATTCTGGGGAATTCCGTGCTGACGGGCTCCGTGACCGCCAACGATACGCTCAACGGGGCCACCGTGACTGCTTTTCAGAATCCTGGAAACGGCGGTGGAACCGTGGCTATTAGTGCAGCGGGCCAGCTAACCTATACGCCGCCCGCCAACGCCGCCAACATCAATGACACCTTTACTTATACGCTCAACAATGGCGCCGGCTCTTCCACCGCTACGGTTACGGTGCAAATTGGTGCGCGCGGGTTTTTCGTGAAGAACGACGTGGCCGCTACCGGCACGGGATCCCAGGCCAACCCATTCAAGACCCTGGCCGAAGCCGTCGCGGCCGCTACCGGCGTGAATGGCGCCCAGATCGTGGTTTTCCGAGGGGATGGGACTTCCACCGGACTAAGCACGCCGGTGACCCTGACCGCCAACCAGGGCATCCAGGGCCAGGACCCGGCCAACCCGCCGGTTTTGACCGGCCCGGTCTTTCTCACCAGCGGCAATGCCTTGAGGGACCTGAGCTTTCAGGGCACCGCGCCGGCGGTGGTGAATGCGACGAACGCCAGTGCGGGCACGCTGACGGCTGTAAATGTCTCGACCAGCGGCAACAAGGCCGTCTTTTTGGGTAACTCCACCGGCAGTTGGTCCATTCTGAACTCGCGCTTCGCCAACGCCAATCTGGGCGCCCTGGACGCCACCTGCTTCACCGGCACCCTGAACTGGACCGTCAACAATTGCACCTTTACCAACTGTCGAGTGGACGTAGTGGGCAATCTCACCGCAGGCGGCACGGCCATTCAGACCCTGACGGCGACCAACAACACCTTCAACAATGGGCGGGGCCAGGCAGTGGTCGTAACTGGATCGACCACCGCCACCAACATGACTTTGACCATGACCAACAACACTGTCAACGGCGGCGGCACTGCTCTGCGCGGACTGGACCTTTTGAGTCAGAATACCTGCAACGTCACTGCCTCGATCAAAAACAACGTTGTTACCGGCTGCACCAGACACGGCATTCTCGTCAGTGCAGCAGATGCATCGATCTGTGCCGCCCGCATCAACAACAACACGCTCACTGGCAACAACCTCAGCGGGTTCGACTCCAGTCTGACAGTCGGCAACAATAATAGCGCTACTTTGCGCGTGGCCCTGGATGGGAATACAGCCAACACCTATCTGGTGAGCGGTGGAGCTGCAGTACAGACCATCGTGGAAAATTTAGCCAGCCTGCTGACCCGCAACACAGGTACGTTCAGCACAAACAACCTGGTAGACGGACCCTGCCCGGCACCGTAGACTGGAGAGGGGGCGGGGCCGACTCCGTGGTAGCGCGTTTCGCGCCACGCAGACGCAGACGCATCCCTTACGCACGACCACCCCGCTCTTACTGGTAATCAGAGCTGGCTGCTTCAAGCGGTTCTCCGAGACGCCCAACTCGCTGGTGCAATCTCCGAAGCGGACCACCGCTCCCGCGTCCGATGGGTGACCCGGCAAAGGCCCGACGGGTTCCAGCGGGCCCGACCATTGTCCGGTGTCGTCTTCCTTCAGTCGCTGCAAAGCCGCCAGGCTAGTTCTTCTGTCGCGACGTCAAAGGATCTCCGGGAAAAGTACGAAGGGCCTTGCAACGACCAGTCGGAGGAAACCCATGCGCCACCTTAGCAAAGCACTCACCCTGTCCGCCGCTCTATTGATCATCGGCTGCGGTAGCGATGACAATAACTTCAACTTTGGGCCCTTTCCCAATCCCACCAATTCGCCCGT
>JALHOV010000559.1 GCA_022842865.1 Vulcanimicrobiota bacterium
CCGGTGGAGGGCCTGCTGATGGGCACCCGCTGCGGAGACCTGGACCCTTCAGTGGTGGAAATCCTGATGCAAAACGAGGGTCTCAGCGTTCACGAAGTGGACAGCCTGCTCAACAAACAATCCGGGCTGCTTGGCATTTCCGGCCTGACCGGCGACATGCGCGACTTGCTTTTGGAGCGCAGAGAGAATGGCGACCGGCGCGCCAGCCTGGCCATCGAGATGTTCTGCCAGCGCGTCCGCCGCTACATCGGGGCTTACCTGGCCGAGATGGGGGGAGCCCAGGCCATTGTTTTTACCGGGGGCATCGGTCAAAACGCCGCCGAAGTGCGCGCCGAGATCTGCCAGGGGCTGCAGTGGTTCGGGGTCGAGTTGGATGAGGAAGCCAACCAGAAAATTCAGGGAAACCAGGGAGGGTCCATCACCAAGGCCGGTTGCCGTTTGCCCGTCTATGTGATCCCCACCAACGAGGAACTGCTCATTGCACGCGACACGGTGCGTTCGATCTTGCAGGGTTAGGGTTTCCTGTCGGGAAAACCGGCCACACGAAATAGGGAGGAATGACCCCGTGAAACTAGTCCATGTTTTTCTGCTCAGCTCGCTGGCCCTGACGGGCTGCCAGTCCGCAGCCCCGCCTACGGGCGGAGAATCCCCGCTGGCCGTCACCACTCCGGTCGCTCCTCCGCCCACCAGCGAGCCGCCGCCTCCGCCCCCCATGCCCGAAGGCGCTCCCATCTACACGAAGGGCAAGCTTGAGCCTTTGCCTGGCGTCAAAGCGCCCAAACTGAACAAAGTGATCAAAGCGAAGTTCACCACCACCCAGGGTGACCTGTTGATGGAGATTTACCCCGAGGCCGCTCCCAATGCGGCCAAGCAGTTTGTCGAGTTGATCAAACTGGGTTTCTACGACAACACTCCCATCTTCCGTGTGGAACCGGGCTTTGTTTGCCAGTTTGGGATCAATTCCAAGCCGGGCAAGGTGGAATGGAAAGATAAGAACTTCAAGGACGACCCCAGCTTCTTTCACCTGGGCACAGCCACCCTGGCCTTCGCTAAAGCCGGACCGGACACCAACAGCACCCAGGTCTTCATTAACTACAACGACAACAGCGGATTGGTGCAGCAGGGCGGGTTCACCGCTTTTGGCAAGGTGGTGAAAGGCTACGAGAACTCCAGAAAGTTTAAGCGGGTCGAGGAAGCCGGAGACCAGGGCGCCCTTTGGGCCGACACCGAAGGCTTCATCAAAGGCCTGCCCAACAAGCCCGATACCATTCTCAAGGCGGAAATCGTCAAATGAAAGCGCTCTTTCTGGCTGCCCTGCTAAGTATGGCCGTATGGGCCCAGCCGGCTGCCTATCTGACCCCACTTCCCCAGTTTAAGGACCGCGCTCCGGCCCTGACTCAGGTGACCAAAGTGCGCTTCGTCACCACTCAGGGCAACATCCTGATTGAGCTCTACCCGCAAGCAGCTCCCAACGCGGTGGCACGCTTCACCGAACTGGTGAAGAAAGGCTTTTACGACTTCACCCCGGTCTTTCGCGTGGTGCCTAATTTCGTGGCCCAGTTTGGGATCAACTGGCGGGGCGCCTTTCCAGAGTATCAGAACAACAATTTTAAGGACGACCCCAGCTACTTCGCTCTCGGCCCGGGCACGCTGGCCTTTGCCAAAGCAGGCCCGGACACCAACAGCACCCAGATCTTCATCAACTATCAGGACAACTCGCGCCTGGTTCAGCAAGGCAACTTTACCGCCTTTGGCAAGGTCACCGAAGGGCTCGATGTCGCCCTCGGCTTCCCGGCTGTGGGAGACCCCAGTATGGGCCTGGACCAGGACCAGCTCTGGGGCAAAGGGGACGCCTACCTGAAAAAACTCCCTCAGCAACCGGCCTACATCCTCTTTGCCGAAGTCCTCTAACCCTCCGCCGGCATTACTGGGTTGCGCCACAGCCCTGCCGCCGCATTACTACTCGCAGGAAGACCTCTTGCTGGGCCTTGAGCAACTCTGGCAAGAGCAACACTACAACGGTCAGAGGCTGCGCCAATTTCACCAGGCCATGGGGATCGAAGGCCGTCATCTAAGCCTGCCTCGCGAGGACTACCTGAAAACCTCCGACTTCACCCAACGGAACCAGGCTTTTGGCAAAGTGTCCCTGGATCTGGCCGAGCAAGTGGTCACCGATCTGCTGCAGCAAACCCAGGTTGGCGCCGAGCAAATCGACTTTCTGGTCTACACCAGCGTCACCGGACTGAGCGTTCCTTCGCTGGACGCAAAGCTGATGAACCGACTTCCCTTTCGTTCTGACCTGCGCCGACTGCCCTTGTTTGGGCTGGGCTGTCTGGGAGGAGCAGCCGGCACGGCGCGGCTGGCCGATCTCCTCCAAGCGAATCCGCAGAGCTACGGCATTCTTCTTAGCGTCGAGCTCTGTTCGCTGACCTTGCAGCCCCAGGATTTGTCGGCCGCCAATCTGGTGGCCAGCGGTCTTTTCGGAGACGGCGCCGCCGCCCTGCTGATGGGACCGACCCGGCCCACTGCTCCCGTTGTAGTGGACACTCGCTCGGTATTCTTTCCGGAGTCGGAGCACGTGATGGGCTGGGACATCGGCAGCCACGGGTTCTCCATCGTATTGTCCCCGCAAGTGCCGCACTATGCGCAAAACCACCTGGGCCCGGCCCTGATGAAGTTTCTCGAAGACCATCAACTTGCCCCCGGCGACATCCGGGCCTGGGTCGCCCATCCGGGGGGTCCTAAGGTGGTCGACGCCCTCCAGGAAGCTCTCGGCCTGCCCGCGGCCAGCTTGCAAACCACCCGGGAATCCCTCCAAAAAGTGGGAAATCTTTCCTCTGCTTCGGTTCTCTTCATCCTGGCCGAGCACTTGAAAAAGGCCTATAAACCCGGCGACTATGGTCTGATGCTGGCCATGGGACCGGCCTTTTGCTCCGAGTTGGTGCTGCTGCGGTGGTGACTTTCCTGCCCATTTGGGGGCTTTTAGTACTCCAGCGTCTGGCCGAAATCCGCAGGGCGCGCCAGAATACTCGCAAGCTATTGCAGGAAGGAGCGCGTGAATTCGCCCCCCGACATTATCAAGTGATGGTTCTGGTGCACGTTTGCTGGTTCGCCGCCTGGTTTTTCGAGGTGGCGCTCCAGGGGTCCAGCTGGGACGGGCGCTGGTTGGCCCCGGCCCTGGCCGGACAGCTCTTGCGGGCCTGGGCCCAGCAGACTCTGGGGGAACGCTGGACCACGCGCATCCTGGTCATCCGCCACGAGCAGCCCGTAGAGAGCGGCCCCTTTCGCTTTTTGAGGCACCCCAACTACTGGGGGGTCGTTCTGGAACTGCTCAGCTTTCCGATGCTGTTTGGAGCCTGGCGAACCTCGTTGCTGATCAGTCTGGCTAACGCCATGCTGCTGCACTGGCGCATCCGTATGGAGGAACAGGCGTGGAAAACATTTGGAAATTGACCGAGCAAACCTTACGGCGGGAGTGCCGCGTCAGCGGTCCTATCGAGCCCACCACTCGCTTGCGCGACGATTTGGGACTGGACTCGTTGGCTTTGCTCACTCTGGCAGTGGCCGCCGAAGACCACTTCCACCTTTGTCTCAACGAAGATCCTGAAAGTCCGCCGGCCACCGTGGGAGACTTTGTCAGCCTGGTTGACTCCCGCTTGCGAGAGTTGGGGCGACTTGCTTGAACTGCTGAAGGCTCGACGTGGGGTCGCTCATTGCGGCCTTTATTTCGAGCAGGCCTTTTATACCTACGAGGAGATCCTGGCCACGGCCGCCCGCCAGGCAGGCGCCCTGATCCCCGGATCGGTGGTGGTGTTGGTGGGAGAAAACAGCCTGGAACTGGTGCAGGCTCTGCTGGCCGCCTGGTGGGCGGGCTGCACCCCGGTCTGCCTTCCGCCGCCCGCCCGAATGCAACAAGCCGGACCGTACGAAGATTTTCTGCGCTCTTGCCTGGATCACGTGGGAGCAACCGGAGGCTGGTGCGATGCGCGCCTGGAGAAACGCCTGCCGGGCGTCTGGCGCACTTTGCCGCTGCCCTCCGCCGAAGTAGAAGCCCCTCCGGGTCCTGAAGCCACCTGCGCCTATATCCAGTTTTCTAGCGGCACCACCTGGGAACCGCGAGCCACCCGCCTGAGCCACGCCAACCTGGCCCACAACCTGGAAGCGATTGCACGTCAGCTTCCGGGAGAGCGAACCCAACACAGTTGTGTCTCCTGGCTGCCGCTTTATCACGATATGGGGCTGGTCGGCTGCCTGCTCAGCGCTCTTTATGCGCCGGGATCGCTCAGTTTGCTAACACCGCTTCAGTTTGCCCTTCGCCCCGACAACTGGTTGCAAACCATCAGTCAGCGACGCGCCAGCATCTCGGTGGCGCCCAACTTCGCCTTGGAACAGGTCTTGCAACGAGGGGCTACCCAAGATCTGGATCTGTCTTGCCTGCAGATGCTTCTGCTTGGATCGGAAACGATTCGAGCCGAGACCCTGCGACAGTTTCACGCCAAATACGCTGGCTGTGGCCTGAGCTGGGAGGCCTTGCGACCGGTCTACGGTCTGGCCGAGAACACGCTGGCCGTCACCTTTAGCTCCGGGGCGCGTGTGCAAGGATTCTGCCTGCCTGGCGAAATCGGGGGCCAGGTAACAACCGGTTCGCGCCAACTGGTCAGTTTGGGTAAACCCATCGCGGCAGTGCAGGTTTCCATTTGCGACGAACAGGGTCAGCCGCTGCCGCCTGGTTCTTTGGGCTGCATTCGAGTGGCCGGTCCCAGTCTGGCCTCAAACCTCCCATCTCCTTATGACACAGGTGACCTGGGCTTCTTCTGGGAAGACGAACTCTACTTCGTAACCCGGCGCAAGGACGTGCTGGTCCACCACGCGCGCAAACACGATCCGGAGGTCGTAGAGCAACTGGTGCTACCTTTCGAAAGTGCGGCTGTGCAGCAAGAGCACGGCGCGGTCTGCCTGATTGAGCGCCCCCGGCGCGGGCCCGCTCCCGACCTGGAAGAGCTGCAGAGACGTCTCGGCTCCGCCCCTCTGCCGGTGCGCGCCCAACTGGTCGACAGTGGCTGGCTGCCCCGCACCAGCAGCGGTAAAATCTCGCGTTACCGAGCCCGACAGAAGTATGTCCCTTTATAATTTGCTCAGCCGGCGGCGCATGGTTCGCGAGTACGAAGACCGACCGCTGGAACGG
>JALHOV010000560.1 GCA_022842865.1 Vulcanimicrobiota bacterium
CATCGTCGTCCGCTCATGGAAGAACTGCTGAAGAACTATGAAGCGGACATCATCGCCTTTCAGGAGGTCTTCGAGAATCAGCGTCGCGACCTGATCGCCATGCTGCCCGGCTACAGCTGGCACGGCCGCGGCCGCGAGCCGGACGAAACCGGCGAGGGTTGCTACGTGTTTTGGAACCCCGAGCGGCTTCAGGCGTTGGCTCAGGAAACGTTTTTTCTGGCGCCAGACCCCAACCAGGCAGGCCTGGCCTGGGACGCAGCTTGCCCGCGTATCTGCAATCGACTGGTGCTCAAGGCCGACGACATGCCCGCCTTTCAATTTTACAACGTGCATCTCGACCACCTCGGCTTTGTGGCTCGTCAGAAGTCGGCCGAAATGGTGCGCGCCCGCATGGGCCAATCTCAGGAGCCCGCCATTCTGATGGGGGACTTCAATCAGCAGAACCTGTTTCATCGGCTGCCTTCCCTGCAGGGTCTGCAGGACGCTTTTGCGGTTCACGGTGCGGACGCGAACGGGACATTTCACGGATTTACAGGTCACCCGCAACCCAGCCCCATTGATTTCATTCTGACCACCCCGGAGTTCTCGGTGGATTTCTGTCAGTTGCTCACCGACCATTGGGAGGATCGGTATCCCAGCGACCACTTCGGACTGTTGGCCGGCCTTGAATTCGCCCACTGAGGAACTCTGGGTCGCTCTCTCCGATCACTTCCTGGATACCGAAACGCGCCACTGGCTGCCACGCACGGCCTGGGTAGCGGTGCAATCCCGGCTCCCCTGGGAAGACATCGAAAGAACGTTGCACCATCAGGTGGCGCCGGTGGTGGCCCCGAACCTGCTGGACATCGCCGGCGACTGGGCCGGCTTTCCCGAAGACTGGTTGTTCGCCCAGATTCGCGCGGGTCGGGGAGCTACTTCGGTCAGCCGGAAAGTCCTGAGGGAAATGGCAGGTTATTGGGAGGCTTTCCGTCGCCTGTTTGTCTACCTCGGCAGCGCCTCGGAGGAAGAACTCCCGCTTCTGAGCGCGCTGGCCGAACTCGCTCTGGAGAGCCGCTGGGCGCGCTGTCACCGGTTATTTGACTATCTCAAGCTCTTTCGCGCGCGCGTGTGGGGAGAATTGTGCGCCTCTCAACGCCTGATCCAGGACGTTTACCGGCCGCTCCTCATTCACCAGGGCGACCCCACCCCCGAAGAGACTCGCCGCAGTTGGGATTGGCTGGAGCAGTACTATACGTGGTCGAGTCAGCATGCCCATGCCGGTGAATGCGAGCGCCTGCAGTGTCTCTTCCTGGAAGGCGACCTTAGCCAGCACGTCCGTGTGCTCGAACTACGCGACAGCCCGCCCGAATTGCGCAGTTGCCTGGAGGGTCCCCTGGCTTTGCTTTACCCAGACCCTGAACTCGGACTGCGTAACTGGGACCGCTATGTCGCAGCCCTATCGCAGTAACCTGCGCATGCTCTCGAGATAGGGGGCGGCCACGCGAACCATGGCCGGGTGGATGGCTGGAGAGCAGCACAGCACTTCGGCCACCCGGATATCGTAAGCGCCTCCACCCAGGTTGCTTACGCGAGCGCCCGCTTCGGCGGCAATCAAAGCTCCCGCCGCCGCGTCCCAGGGATGCAGAAAGAACTCCCAGTAGCCGTCCAGGCGGCCGCAGGCGACGTAGCAAAAATCCATGGCTGCCGAACCGTCGCGTCGGATGCCTCCGGAACCAACCACGAAGTCGCGAAAGAGTCCGAACAGTGCGCTACTGTCAAACTCGGCCAGGTGGTAGGGAAAGCCGGTGACCAGCAGCGCCTGTTCCAGCGACTCGCAGCGACTGACACCGATCGGCTGTTGGTTTAGGAAAGCACCCTGCCCGCGCACGGCGTGAAATAGCTCGTCTCGCAGTGGGTCGTAAACCACGCCGACTTCTACGCGCCCCTCGATCTCCAGAGCCACGGAGACGCACACGAAGGGATAACCGTGGGCAAAGCTTCGGGTTCCGTCGAGTGGATCGACAATCCAGAGGGCTTTCCCCTCGCCCTTGCGTCCTTCTTCCTCGCCCAGAATGGCGTGGTCGGGCCAGTCTCCCAAGATGACTTTGCGCAGCTCTTTCTCGCAGGCTACGTCCACCTCGGTCACCAGGTCAATACGGCCTTTGTGGCGCACACCCAGTTGCTGGTCGCCAAAGCGGTCGAAAATCAGTTTGCCGGCGCAGCGGGCAGCGCGCACGGCCGTATTCAGGTAGTCTTGCATCAGGCCGTCGCCTTCGCAGCGCAGGAAATGCGCCCCTTTCTTGGTAAGTTTGGGGGGGATGGATAGCTCGTGCTGATCCCCGTCGACGACGACACCGCCAGTGAGGGCGTTCCCTGGGTAACCTATCTCCTGCTGGTTCTGAATGTCCTGGTTTTCCTGGCCGGAATGAAAATGGGCCAGAGCAATCATTGGATTCTTCACCATGGTCACCGTGCCGTCCAGGGGTTGTCCCTGACCATGCTGACCTCGCTGTTTCTTCACGCCAGTGTTCCCCATTTGCTCGGCAACATGTGGTTTCTTTGGATCACCGGGGATAACGTGGAAGGGCGCCTCGGCCATTTCCGCTATTTGATCTTCTACCTTTGCGCAGGGGTCGTTTCCAGCTTGCTCTCGGACCACTTCCTGAGCGGTCAGGCGGCGCGAATCCCTGCCGTGGGCGCCTCGGGAGCCATAGCCGCGGTGATGGGCGCCTATCTTTATCTTTTTCCTGAGAGTCGTATTCGAATCGGATGTTTCGTCTGGCTGCTCCCGCCCATCATGCTTTTCTCCTTCAAGTTGCCGGCTTTGGCGGCCATCGGCTTCTGGTTTTTTGAACAAAGTCAGAGCCACCTGTTTCAGGTTGTGCACGGGGTTACGGGTCCGATCGGCTATGCCGCTCATGTCGGCGGCTTTCTGTTTGGAGCAACCAGTATGGGATTGCTTCATCTGGCCGGTTGGGTGCGTAGCGATTGGGCTCACCAGGGCTCGCCCACTCGCGAATAGAAAGATGCGGGATGAATCTGCTTTTTTGGGTTGGCGCCGGGCTCAGTCAGGCCAGCGGGGTGCCGAAGCCGCCGGCTTACGACCTGGGCCGTTTCCTCCTCAATCAGGAGCAATGCCGCCAGGACTTCGCGCTCTGGCGTCAGCAGGTGCTGACTTGCCAGCCCAACCGAGGTCATCAAATTCTGTGCGAACTTCAACAACTTGATCCCAACACCCGCATCGTCACGCTCAATCAGGATCAGTTGCTGCAGCGGGCCGGCTGCCAGGTGCTGGAACTGCACGGCAACGGACTGGAAGAAGGTCAGCGCCCGGGGGTGGTCTGGACCGGAGAGGATCTTGACGCTGAGGTCCTCAAGCAGGCCTTTACCTGGCTGGAGGAGTGCGAGACGCTGGTTTTGCTCGGTACTTCCTCCACGGTTCAGCCCGCCTGCGAAATGCCTTTGCGCGCCCGGGGCCGGGCCCGGCTGATTGAAATCAATCCTGAGGAGACGCCTCTTTCGGCTCATTGTCAGGAATGCTGGCGCGGCCGGGCCGAAGAACTGCTAGAGCGCTTCCTCCGTCCCGGTTTC
This sequence comes from Vulcanimicrobiota bacterium, assembly GCA_022842865.1. GTDB lineage: Bacteria > Vulcanimicrobiota > Xenobia > Xenobiales > JADMJV01 > JADMJV01. Next base: position 3,571 of record JALHOV010000560.1, read on the forward strand.
GCGCATTAGTTCCCAGCGGAAGCCGAAAGGGTCGCGCAGGTGGCCGACCTGAGCCCCCCATTCGGTCGGCCCCATCGGACGCAGCCAGCCGGCTCCCGCCTGTTCCAGTTTCGCAAGATCTCCGGCGTAGGCCAGGCATAAGCCACAACTTTCGCCCGAACCCGGATGCAACTGAAATTCCAGAGCCTGCTCGGGGGTCAGTACATAGAAATCGAGCTGAAAGCCCTCTACCGTATAGGCCAATCGACCTGGGCCCAGCTTGCCGGGTCTGGCAAACAGGATGTCATAGAAGGTCTGCGCCCGTTCCAGATCGGGCACGACGAAAAAAGCCCGCAAAAGCTAGTGCCAGTCGGCCGGGAGCTGGAGAAAGGCCTTGGGGAATACGGGGGCGCCGTAGCAGCGGGTCTCCCAATGCAGGTGTGGAGCAAATCCTCCGGTGCCTCCCACCGAGCCGATCTGTTGTCCTTGTTCTATTGTCTCCCCGGAGGCCACCGCAAAGTCGCTCATATGAAAGTAACTGGAAAAGACGCCCAGGCCGTGGCTAAGGACCAGGGTGTTGCCATTCACGATGCCGCGGGCACGGTGAATTACCCGTCCGGCCGCCGGAGCGGTAATGGCCTGACCCTCCCAGCCGGCCAGATCGAGCCCCTTGTGCCAGCCCTTTTTCCAGCCATTGTAGAGCCGCTTCTGGCCAAAACCGGTTGACTCGGGGGCTTCACAGGGCAGCAGCCAGTTGCCTTTCCACAGTTGGACATCGTCCACGCCTCGGATGGCGGCCAGAATGGCAACATCATCGGCTTTGTTTTGAGGGTCGTCGTAGCTGGCCAGCGTGCTGGGATGGATGCTCAGATACTGCATGCCGTAGTTGCGCCGTTTCACCGGCACCGACCTTTCCAGCCCGGCCACCTTTAGAGTGGCTTTGGTGGGACAGTCGATGTCGATGGGAAGGACCGCTCGCCAACGACCGCCGCCCTCGATGAGGCGATAGGTCTTGCCCTGCCACTCGGCCTCGGGCTTTTCCAGTGAGCCGGATACCGAGACAAAAAGCGGATAGCCCTGTACGGCCGCTCCCTGCACGGATAGGCGCGGAGCCTCCTGGGCTCCAGCCACCGTGACCAGGGCGGTGGCCGCCAATCCCCCCAGGAATTGGCGCCTGTGCATTATTTGCGCTTCTGCTTGGAGGCGTTGCCGACGGCGGCGACCTTGCGGGCGCCCGCGTCCATCATGCGGAGCGCCTCTTCGAGTTCCTCACGGGCCTCCGACTCCAGGTAGCCGCGCATGCGCTCCAGCGCCTCGTTCATTTCGGTGACGCCCGTATGAAAGAGATCCTGTGCCTCTTCCATGGCCTTGAAGCCTTCTTCTTCTTGGGCCCGCTCTTCTTCCGAGAGAGCGTCCCAGTTGGGTTCGTCGATATCGTACTCAGAGTTTTTGTTGATAACGCCCTGGAACCACTCGATTTCATGGAGAAACTTGTCGCCGTCGATGGTGCCGTCGAAAATCTGATTGACGGCCGTGTAAAGTCGCACCAGGTTTCCGGTCAGAATGGGCTGTTCCGGGTCAATGGCCGGGGCGCCCACGCCCTCCTCGCTGTGCTCAAAGGTCGACCCG
>JALHOV010000561.1 GCA_022842865.1 Vulcanimicrobiota bacterium
AGACCTGCATGATCTATTTCCCCAGCGGGCGGTCGGCGAACGAGGTTGTCTGTGACAACGGCGCTACCTTGCTGTGGGTGGCCAACCTGGGCTGCCTGGATCTCAATCCCTGGCCGGTGCGCGCCGAAGATACCGACCACCCCGACGAACTGCGCGTCGATCTGGACCCCACTCCCGAGGCCTCCTGGGACATGGTGCGCAAGGTGGCCCTGGTGGCCCGCGACGTGCTGCGCGATCACGGGCTCATCGGCTGGCCCAAAACCTCGGGCAACCGGGGAATCCATATTAACGTGCGCATCCAGCCGGTCTGGAACTTCACGCTGGTGCGCCGGGCCGCCCTGGCGCTGGCGCGCGAAGTGGAACGCCGCGTCCCCGACCTGGCCACCTCGGCCTGGTGGAAAGAGCAGCGCCACGGCGTCTTTGTCGACTTCAATCAGAACGCCCGCGACCGCACGGTGGCCTCCGCCTACTCGCTGCGGCCCACCCCAGACGCGCGCGTCTCCACCCCGCTTTTTTGGGAGGAAGTGGCCGAAGTCGATCCGGCTGCCTTTACCATCGACACCGTTCCGGAACGGTTTGCAAAATTGGGGGACCCCGGCGAAGGCATTGATGAAGCGGTCGGTTCGCTGGACGGTTTGCTGGAACTTTCCAAACGCGACGAAGCCGGCGGCCTGGGCGATGCCCCCTGGCCGCCTCATTTCCCCAAAGGAGACGGAGAGCCGACCCGCGTGCAGCCCTCCCGCAAGAAGAAACCATGAAGCTGCCCCTGCAACCCCCCATCAAGCCGATGCTCTCGGCCATCAGCCAGGATTGGCCCGAAGGCTTCCTCTATGAGCCCAAGTGGGATGGCTTTCGCAGCCTGGTCTTCTACGATGGCGAGGAGATCTACATCCAGAGCCGCGACAGCAAGCCGTTGGGGCGTTACTTTCCTGAGTTGGAAGAGCAACTGAAAGCCACCCTGCCCGGTCCGCTGATCCTGGACGGGGAGATCGTCATCAAGGGCGCCCGGGGACTGGACTTCGATTCCCTGCTCATGCGCATTCACCCGGCCGCTTCGCGGATCCAAAAGCTGGCCAGGGAGATCCCTGCCTCTTTCGTCGCTTTCGACCTGCTCGCCGAGGGGGACGAAGATCTCAGTCCGCTGCCTCAGCGAGAGCGTCGAAAGCGACTCGAGAAGCTTCAGGGAGTGACCATCACCCCCTGTACACAAGACATGCAGACCGCCCGCGACTGGTTCCAGCGTTTCGAAGGCGCCGGCTTCGACGGCGTCATCGCCAAGGATCCTGAACTGCCTTATCAGCCCGACGCCCGGGCCATGGTCAAACTCAAACACCGGCGCACGGCGGACTGCGTGTTGGGCGGTTTCCGCTGGGCCAAGGACAACAAAGGCGTTGGCTCGCTGCTGCTCGGCCTCTACGATTCCAAAGGGGTGTTGCAGCACGTCGGTCACACCTCGTCATTCAAAGCCAAAGAGAAGCTGGAACTGGTCGAAACCCTCAAACCCTATCTGGACAAAAGCGGCGAGGCTTCCTTCGGCTTTGGGCGCACCCCCGGCGCCCCCAGCCGTTGGAGCGCCGGCAAAGACCTGAGCTGGCAAAGCCTGCGCCCGGAACTCGTTTGCGAAGTCTCCTACGACCACATGCAGGGCGACCGCTTCCGCCACGCCGCCACCTTTCTCCGCTGGCGCCCCGACAAGTCCCCGAGCGCCTGCGATTACTCCCAGCTGGAGACGGTGGCGCCGGCGGAACTGGAGAGGCTTTTTCCTTCGTTTTCGTAGTACGCTAATACTTTGCCTGGGGAATCGTCAAATGACTGTAATAGGGTATCAGGAGAAGTTGGTGGAAGTATGAAGGAACTCAAGGGCCTGCTGGCGCGCGCCGCGGAAGCCGATTTTCTGGCCACCGTGGTGGAGACTTCCGGTTCGGTCTACCGCAGGCCCGGCGCTCGCATGCTGATTGCCCGGGGCCGTCCGCTGCACGGTCTGGTCAGCGGCGGCTGTTTGGAAAGCGACCTGGCCGAACGCGCCTTAAGCGGGCCGCAGCTGGTCACCTACGATAATGCCTCGGGCGCCGAAGAACTGTGGGGCGCGGGCGTGGGCTGCAACGGCGTCATTTCGCTCTGGCTCGAGCCTCTCACCCCCCGCCTGCTGACCTTCTGGCGCGAATGCCTGGCCGCCCGGCGACCCGGGCGAACCGCCCTCTTGTACCGCGCTGCCACCAGCGCGTTTCAACCGGGTCAGCGCTGGTATGACGACGAGATTCCGGTGGCCTGGCAACGCGGCCACTACCAGACCTCGGATTGGTCGGTCTGGGTCGAGCAACTTCAACCTCCTCCCCAGCTGGTGGTTTGCGGCGCCGGACCCGACGCCGTTCCCGTGGTTCAAGGCGCGCTCACTTTGGGTTGGGACGTGCGCCTGGTGGATCATCGCCCCGCTTTTCTAGACAATGAGCAGTTCGCTGGAGCCGAGCGCGCCCGCCACGATCTTCAGGTCCGGCAAGGCGAATCGGTGGTGGTGATGAGCCACAACCTGGAGAAAGACCGGGCCTACCTGGACCTGGCGCTCGCCTCGGAGGCCGGCTACATCGGCATGCTCGGCCCTCGCGAACGCACCCGCCGCCTGCTCAACGGCCGCCCCGATGAGCGCGTCCACGGCCCCGTCGGCCTCGACATCGGCTCGCAAACCCCTCAAGAAATCGCCCTGGCCATACTGGCCGAGATCATGGCCGTCCAATCCGGCCGAACCGCTGCTTCCCTCTCCCAGCGCGACACTCAGAAACGCTAACCTTCCCGCGTCCTCGCCCTTGTGGCCAGTCGCCGGCCCGCGCCTACCGGTTCCGGCATTGCGCCCACGGGACTCGGCGGCGCGGTCGCGCCTACCGGTTCCGGCATTGCGCCCACGGGACTCGGCGGCGCTGGCCCGCGCCTACCGGTTCCGGCATTGCACCCACGGGACTCGGCGGCGCCGGCCCGCGCCTACCGGTTCCGGCATTGCGCCCACGGGACTCGGCGGCGCCGGCCCGCGCCTACCGGTTCCGGCATTGCGCCCACGGGACTCGGCAACCAATCCGGGCCCCAACAAAAAAGCCCCCCGCCGAAGCGGGGGGCTTTGATCACGGGACCGACCTACTCGTGGTTGGCCACGCTGGCCACGTGTGCGGCCGGAACCTGGCGTTCGCGGCCATTCTCCAACTGGATGGTCACCGGCGTCTCACCGGCCCGAGCCAACCAGTAGTCCGTGTAACCCTCCGTGTTCTTGGTCACCAGCATCACCTGGCTGGGGGAAACGATGAAGAACGAAGGCCATTCCTTATCACCCAAACGCATGCGCAGACGGTGATTGAGCACCGCCATCTCCGCCTGCATCTGGCCCACTTCGGCGTAGATGTTGGGATAGAAAGCGTGGTGGTGATGCACCCAGTTGGGAGGAGGCGATTCCAGGTGGCCGTTGCGGCGCATATATTCGCGCAACTGAGCTACCTGGAGCGCCGGTGTGAACCAGTCCTTCGTTCGAGTCGATTGCAGGTTTCGCCGCATTGCGGCGTCCTGTACCGCCATTTCTTGGGGGTTCTTCAGGGCCGCTTCCAGGTGCCGAACCATCTCCTCCGCCACCGGGGCGGTGGGAGCGTCGGCGTTGTCCAGCAACTCCGCCATGGGAGAACCGGAGACCGTGAAGCCCCTCAGTTGCAGATCCAGTCGGGCGCGCTCCAGTTCGACGGCCAGATCGACCGCTTCCACCCAGCGCTGCGCGCCCAGCTCTTCATCGAAGCTGCAATACTTGTCGTCCCATTGCTGGACCGTCCAAGACGGATAGTGCGAGGTCGAATTCCACCAGCGCTGTTCGGCCGGCGTCATTTGGGTGGGGTAGATTTGATGGAGGCTGGCCAGGGTGGCTCCGCCCAGGCACAGACCTGCAGCGCTTAGGGCGGCCAGACGGAGACCGGTGCGCGAAGGTTCCATGGTCTCGCCTTTGCGCACGCGCTGCAATTGAACGGCCAGGGCGGTCACGGAAGCGACCACCAGAGCCATCGGCAAGTCGTGAGCCGGCGTGGTGTGTTGAATTTCGAACCAGGTGGACCCGGTCGAAAGCCAGTAGAGGTTGCGCGCTTCCACAGCCAGGGCCACGGGGATGGCGCTCAGCCAGGCAATCAGCTGCCCAAAGAAGAGTGGGCTCAGCCAGTGGCCTTTGCGTAAGTGCAGGTTGTTGCCCACCGCCCAGGCCAGCGGCTGCAACAGCCAACCCCAGACCAGGGCGCCTCCTACCAGAGTCAGAGCGACCGTCAACCAGCCCGCGTGGAATCGCCACAACTCCAACGAGGGAGTCGTAAGCAGCCACACGCACCAGGTAGCCTGGGCCACGCGGCGCGGCAGCAGATCGAGCGCGATGGCAGAAGCGCCGGTTCCACGAACTGGGTCCAGGGCCGGACCCAAGGACCGGTAAGCCTGACCCAACGAGAGGGCCATCACTGCCAGCAGTCCCAGCGCCGGCAGGCCCTGGGACCAGAGGAAGATATGTAGCGGACCGGAGGCGTCCAGCCAGCCGGAAGCTCCGGCCAGCACCAGGAACAGTTCGCCTACACCCGTGGCCACTGCCCAGGCGGGTAGCAACGAGCGGGTTTGACCGGCCAGACCGGCCATAAAGGCGGCCCAGTCCATCATGAGACCCAGACCCCACAGGCTTAGAGCCCATAAAGGAGCCCAACTGGCCATCTCGGCCGGCAGCATCCACTGTGGCGCGCAAATGGCCAGAGCCAGCAGACCCAGAAGGTCGGCCAGCATCCATCCGAAGTGACGGAAAACGGTGGCTTGAGCCCAGCCCTGCACGAACTGCGGACCGCCCATGCCAACCTGAACCAGGAGTTCCCAACTACCGCCCTGGCGCTCGTTCTGCACCAGTTCGCGGGAGCGCTGGGAGAGCACCGAGTGGTTCAGCAGACGCCAACCCAGCCAGAGGGCAAAGAAGCCCAGCCCCGGACCCAGCAGCGAAACCATGGGCGGCAGCGCCAGGCCTACCGAGCCCAGCACCAGCACCGGCAACAGCAGCCAGAGAAACAGACTGTGACCGCGTGAACTACGCAACTCGCGGATGAGAATTGGATTGCTGACCCAGGGAATCAGCCAGGCACCCCAAGAGGAATTGATTGCCCGGGCCGACTTGTGGGGATCCAA
>JALHOV010000562.1 GCA_022842865.1 Vulcanimicrobiota bacterium
ACTCGGGGAACTCGAAGAACTCCTCTCCACCGCGAGTGCGCAGGGCGTCGCGCAGGAACTCGAAGTTGCGGCGGCGCTTTTCCACAAAATCGTCGAGTCGCTCCAGCTGCGACAGACCCAGGCTGGCCTGCATATCGGTGGCCTTGAGGTTGTAGCCGACGTGGGTGTAGATGTATTTGTGGTCGTAGCCTGCCGGGAGTTCGCCCAGCTGCCAGCCGTAGCGCTTGCCGCAAGTGTCTTCGCAGCCGGGGGCGCAGTAGCAGTCGCGGCCCCAATCGCGGAAGCTTTCGGCGATTTTCTTCAAGTAAGGCCTCGAGGTCATGACCGCCCCGCCTTCGCCGGTGGTGATGTGGTGAGCGGGGTAAAAGCTGCAGGTGGACAGGTCGCCCCGGTTGCCCACGTGCTCTCCGCCCAGGCGAGCCCCCAGCGCGTCACAGCAATCTTCCACCAACCACATGCCGTGCTCTTTGCACAGGTCGCCGATGGCGTGGCAGTCAAAAGGGTTGCCCAGGGTGTGGGCGGCCATGACCAGTTTGGTTTTGGGTCCGATGGCGGCGGCCACCGCCTCCGGAGTCATGTTGTGGGTTTTCAGGTCCACGTCCACAAACACCGGCACCAGACCGTTCTGAATGGCCGGGTTGATGGTGGTGGGGAATCCGGAAGCGGGGGTGATGAACTCGTCGCCTGGTTTGAGCTGGCGGTCGCCCAGAGAAGGACTGGTCAGGGTGGCGAAGGCGAGCAAGTTGGCGCTGGAGCCGGAGTTGACCAGCAGCGAGAAGCGAGCCCCCCATTTCTGCGCGAACTTGCGTTCAAAGAGCTCCGAGAAGCGGCCGGCCGTCAGCCACATGTCCAGCGAGGAATCGACCAGGTTGCGCAGGTCGGAGGCGTCCAACACTTTGCCGTTGGCGGGTAGGGAAGTCACACCCGGTTCGAACTTCTTGGCCGCGAACTGCTCCGCAAAATACTCTTCGGCCAGTGCCAGAATTTGCTCTCGTTTACTCATTTGAGACGGGCTCGCTTGCCTCGAAAATTCACCCGTTCTCTCTCGATGACCAGAGGCCGGTTGGTCACGCGAGTGTGCACTGCACCCAAATACTCGCCCACCACGCCCAGGAAGAAGAGCTGAACCGAACTGATCCAGAAGACTCCAATGACTAGCGGGGCAAGCCCCAGCGTGAAGCTGTTCCAGAAAACCAACTTGGCGATGAAGTAACCCAGTCCGACCAGCAGACTGAGCAGGGCTAACAGAAAGCCCAGGCCGGTGGTGAAACGCAGCGGCACTTTGGAGTGGCTGGTCATTCCCAGCATGGCCAGATCGAAAAGGGTATAGAAATTGTTTTTAGTGATGCCGCGCTTGCGGAGCGGTTGATAGTAGGGGATTTCGCAAATCGAACCGCCGGTTTCGCTGACCAGGCCGCGAAGATAGGGATAGGGTTCGCCGAACCTTTGCATACGACGTATGACCGAGCGGTCGTATAATCCGAAGCCGGTGAAGTTTTGCACCAGCGGCACCTCGGCGAATCGGGCCAGCACGCTATAGTAGAGCCGGCGCAGAAGAAACATCGGCTTGGCTTCTTCGCTGCCGCTCTTGACGCCGACCACGATTTGGAAGCCTTCTTCCCACTTGCGTAGGAATTCGGCCAGCATTTCAGGGGGGTCTTGCAGATCGGAGACCATCAAGATACGGGCCGCGCCGCGAGCCTCGTAAAGGGCGTGGACGGGTGAGCGCAAGTGGCCGAAGTTGTGGGCATTCACGATGATTTTTACGTGCCTGTCGTCTGCGGCCAGCTGCTTGAGCACAGCCACCGTCTGATCGGTAGAGGCATTGTCGATGAAGATGTGCTCGTAGCGATAGCTGGTTTCGGCTTCCATGACGGCGCGCACACGTCGATAGAGCTCGATCACGTTGTGCTCTTCGTTGAAGCAAGGGGTGACGATGCTGATCAGCGGCTTGGGCGGTGCATGAGAGTCTGGCGGTTGCTTCACGGCCGCGCAGTTCCTCAGAACGAGGGCATTCCCTTCATACAGGACGAGGAGCTGACGCAGGCGAACAGGCGCGCCATGAAGGCCCTGATCCTGGCGGGCGGCTACGGAACCCGACTTGCCGAAGAAACTGAATTGAAGCCCAAGCCCATGGCCGAGATCGGCGGCAAACCGATTCTCTGGCATATCATGAAGATTTACTCTCATTATGGCATCAACGACTTTGTCGTGCTGTTGGGTTACAAGGGCTACATTATCAAGGAGTATTTCGCCAACTACTTTTTGCATCAGAGCGACGTCACGTTCGACCTGGCCCAGAACAAAATGGAGCTGCATGCCAATTCCAGCGAACCCTGGAGAGTTACTTTGATCGACACGGGCGTCGACACGATGACCGGGGGCCGGGTGGCGCGGGCGCGCAAGCATGTAGGCGATGAGCCTTTCTTTTTGACCTACGGTGATGGCGTCAGCGACGTGGACATCGGTGCCCTCAGGGCTTTTCACCAGGCCAATCGGGGCGTGGTCACGCTGACTAGCGTGCTGCCGGAGGGCCGTTTCGGAGCGGTGGAAATAGGTGGGGACGACTGCGTCACCGGTTTTCTCGAGAAGCCTGAAGGCGACGGCCAGTGGATCAATGGAGGCTTCTTCGTCTGCGAGCCTGCTCTTTTTGACTTGCTCCCTCACGATGGCGTGGTGCTCGAGCGCGATCCATTGCAGACTCTGGCTCATCAGGGAAAACTGCACGCTTACCGGCACCGTGGCTTTTGGCGCCCGATGGACACGCTGCGCGACAAGATCTCTTTGAATCAGCTTTGGGATCGCGGTGACGCGCCTTGGAAAGTGTGGAGCTAGACCACAGGCGGGTCTTCTCGGCCGGGGCCCTGGCCGTTTGTTTGGCGGTGCTGCTCTTTAGCCCCCTGGCGTATCTGCTTGTGGCTAAGATCCCGGTGTTGCCGCTTGAACCGGATGTGCTGGCGCAACTGGCGTTGCTTCCCGAAGACGTTCACCCGGAGCCCGGAGAGAAGCTGGCCTACTTTCTTTCTCTGCTTTTCTTTCCGCTGGTCCTACCCGCGCTCATTTTGGCGGTAAAGAACCGAGAGCGTCTCCTTGTTTTGTTTGAACGAGTCTCGGCGGCGTTGGTTTGGCTGGCGCTGGCGGGACTGGTTTTGGGTCCCAATAACACCTGTTACCTACGACACACCGGGCTGGGGTTGGATCTGCCATGGCGAGTGCTGGCGGGCTGTCTGGTCTGGTTCGGTTGGCGTCGGCGACCGAGTCCCCCGCTCGCCTTCGCCCGGTTGCTGGTGTCGGTCACGCTTCTTTGGCTGGTGCTGGTGGGGTTTGTGCGTCAGACCGATCCCTACATGGTTCACCCCCACTTTAATGCCGTCTATTACTCCATGGTGCAGCTCTATCAGGGTCGCATTCTGCTGGTCGAATTCTTCAATCAATATGGTCTCTATCCGTATTTTTTGCTGCCGGTGTTCCGCCTCATCGGGCTCGACGCGGTGAAGTTTAGCCTGGTCATGGGGGCTCTGAACGCTTTTTGCTTTGGCTGTCTTTACCTGGTGCTGCGGCGCGTGTGCCGCAACCCCGCGGTGGCGCTGCTGGGCTTTTTGGCCTGTGCCAACTTGAACTACTTTCTGATGAAGCAGCTCTTTTGGAGCGAGCACGTCATCGAATACATGGACCCCTATTTTCAGTATTGGCCCATTCGTCTTCTCTTTCCCACTCTGCTGCTGGTTTTCGTGACTCGCCCGGTGCGCTATTACTGGGCGGCCATGCTTCTGTTTTCGGTAGGATGCTTCTGGAATCTCGATTCGGGCCTGCCCGCCTGGGGAACCTGGGTGGCTGTTTGCGGCTATGCGGAATTTTTGCGCCCGATTTCCCGCCGGCAGAGCCTGCTCCATGCTTTGCTGCACGGAGCGAAGGGCTTGGCCTGTCTGCTGTTGCTGGCGGCGTTGCTGCAAACGCAGCTGCCCCTTTCGGGCCTGGTGCACATTCACAAGGTGTTTTACAGCATCGGCTACTTTATGTTGCCGATGCAGCCCATTCATGCCTGGAATGTGGTTGCTCTGCTGTATTTGGCCGGACTGGCCTACGCTTTCCAGGCGGCCTGGGAGCGCCGAGAGGGAGCCCGTCCCAAAGTGATCTTCGCGCTTTCGATTTTAGGCATGGGGCTGTTCAGCTATTTCCAGGGACGTAGCCATGACTGGGTGCTGTTCCTGGCCAGCTGGCCGGCTACCCTGCTGGCCACCCTCTTCGTCGACGAATTATGGGAAAGCCGCGCCGGCGGCTCTCTGGGTCGGGCGCTGCGGACGCTTTTGACCGTGTTGTTGCTGAACTACGCGCTCAGCCTTCCCACCACTCTGGGCAGCCTGGCCACCCCCGTCGAACGGAAACTGACAGGTGAGGCGGTGCTGGCCGAGAGCCACACGCTCAACGAGGAAATTGCTCAGATCGAGAAGCATTCCAAGTATCCTCGGCAGATGATCATCTTGTCCAACCACTCGGCCCTGCTCCACCAGATGACCCAAAGTCAGTTTCTGGTTTTTGACTCCTTGATCGAGATGTTCCGATTGGAAGAGTTCAGGCGGCTGGCCGAAGCCATTGAGGCGAAAAGTTCGCCCTGGATTCTGGTCGGTTCTGACTTTGAATACGACAGCCAGAAGGTCCCCTGGGAAAAGATGGTGTGGGCGGCTCTCCTGCGCAATTACCAGTGTATTGAGTCAAGCCAGAATGAGAGGCTGAGGATCTACGCGCCCAAGCTGAGGTGATCGGTTGCGCAGCGTGACCGAGTAGGAGACGATGTCGTAGCGGTCCCAGACCACGCGCCCCCGCGTCGTCATTTGCGTCCTCGGACTGCCTGACCGAGTGTACACTCCTGTGTAACATGCACACTTCTTGTTATTGCTATGGTGGGAGTGTAACCAAGAGGTTGAGCCACGAAGCAGAAGGCGTTTGAACTACCGGGGATTTCCAGACTCGGCGCAAACGTCCCGGGAACAAGGGTGACGTTTCCCGCTTCTTAAGGCCTGCCTGCCACCCACGAAGCCCCGGAAGGGGCTTCTTTTAGTGCGATGGGCATGGGCCCAAGACCGAGGGTGAAAGTCCCTCACGAGCCTTACTGGAAGGAATCGAAAGCATATGCAACTGCGCGAGTGCCAGGGAG
>JALHOV010000563.1 GCA_022842865.1 Vulcanimicrobiota bacterium
ACAGGAGCTATGACAGGTCCTTTCTTCGAAGAGATGCTGCAGGTCGAGTTGGAACTGGGTCAGCGGCGCAATTTTGATGTAGCCGTAGTCACTCTGCAGTGGAGTGGCTTTCCCCAGGGTCGCGAGGAGCATCGCGTGCTGGCGGTGTTTGCTTACCTGGAGTCGGTCAAGAAGCCTGGGACGCTCACCGCTCGCGTGGCCGCTCGTACCTTTGCATTGAGCGTGAGCTATCAGAACCGCGCTGAGGTGGAGAAATTGGTTGACCATCTGCAACGGCACCTGCGTGAGAATTTCAGCGATGCCAATTTCTTCGTCGGAGTCGCTTTCAGTCGCGAGATAGCCTACCCGAACGCGGAGAAGTTGCTGCTCAAGGCCTCCCAGCGGTAATGTGGCCGTTGGCCGAACTGAAGGCCCTGCGGTCCCGGGCGGTCAAGGTCCGCTATCAAGCCGGTCAGGTCATTTTCCGGCAGGGCGACCCGGGGGATCGTGTTTACCTGATTCGCCAGGGTTTGATCGAAATTTATGCGGATTCCGGTGGGCGGCGGCGCCGGCTGAATTTGCGCGGTCGCGGTGAGGTGATCGGCGAGATGGCCGTGTTGGACGGTCTGGGTCGCTCGGCCACGGCGGTGGCTCTGACCGATGTTCAGGCCCACACTCTGGAAATCAGCGAGTTCGAGACGCTTCTGTCCCAGCGGCCTGCATTGATTCGCGGTCTGACGCGTCAGTTGAGTCAGCGCATGCGCGACCTTCAGGCGACTCTGAGCACCGAACTGGATCGCCGCGATGCGGTTATTTCGGGAATATTGGATACCATCGGGCCTTTCCAGTTAGAAGAACGCCTGGGTCAAGGCGGGATGGGCGTGATTTATGGCGGAACCCATCGGCGGACAGGCCACAAGCGCGCCGTCAAGGTGCTGGCCGTCCAGACCGAGGACCAGAAGCAACGGTTTCTCACGGAGTGCGAAACCATGGCCCGCTTGATCCATCCCCACGTAGTGCGCATCGATTCGGCCGGCATCGAGGATGGTCACGGATACATGGCGATGGAACTTCTGCGCGGCCAAACTTTAGAGCAGCGCCTGCGTCAGGGTCGTCTGCCTACCCAGGAAGTGGCCGGCTGGTTTCTGCCGGCCATGCGAGCCCTACACTACGCTCACGAGATGGGCGTGATGCATCGCGACGTGAAGCCCGAGAATCTCTTCATGACGCTGGATGGGCAACTCAAGGTGCTGGATTTTGGTATCGCCCGCCGGGTGAACGGTCCACAGGTGACGCTCGAGGGCAAGTTTTTTGGGACCCCGCGCTACCTGGCGCCGGAGCGCATCGGCGGGCAGTCAAAGCGCCAGGAAAGGCAGAGCGACCAGTACTCGCTGGGCGTTACCCTGTACGAGGCGTTGACTGGACGCTGTCCTTTTGACGCCAATGACGTGGCCGAGATTCTGGCTGCTCATTTGCATCGCGCCCCGGAATTACCCAGTAGCATCGTTCCGGTAGAAAAGAACCTGGAGCTGGTCGTCATGCGGCTGCTGGCGAAGGAGCCTTTGCGCCGCTACGTTGATTTTGAGCGGGCCGCTCGGGAGTTGTCCCAAGCGTTGGCCGGCGGCTCGGGATCGGGCACTGTCGAGTTGGGCTGATTTGGCAGCGTCAGGATTTGCGATCCATCTGGATACCCCGCCCGTCCAGGTCCGGGTAGACGTTGTCCAGCTCCAGTCGGAAGCCTTTGCGGTTGGCCTGGATCTGGACGGTCTGGCCTCCTTCGCCCTGAAAGATTCCGTTCTTTAGTTGGCCCTGAATGGGTGGTAGCCAGTCGCCGTCGATCATGATTTTCAGCGTCACTTTGCCGTTTTGACTGGTAAGCACAATTTGCTTGTCTTCGTTCTTGCCGGTCTCCGGGTTGAAGCGGCCAGGGCAGAACATGCGAATCTCGTTGGGGCTGCGGGTAATGGTCCAGGGCCATTCGTCGGCCAGCCCCAGGACGTCGGCTGTCAGGCTACTGTCGAAATGCGACTCGCCCATCGGGATGACGTCCAGCCCGATCTCGTCCAGTCCATCTTGTTTCAGTGCCTGGGAGTCGCCGACCGCGGTGACCAGGTAGTTGTTCAGGCGAAGGTCGCCGGCCGCGGGAACAGCCGGCTGAAGGACGGGTGACGGTAGAAGTGCGGTGGGGGTAGCGTGGCCGAGTTGAATCTTCATATTCCAAGAATAGCACCTGGGTGGGCGCTATTGTGTTGATGCCATGTTAACTGTGCAAATTTTTTATCTATATTTTGGGACTTTGCTCTCGATTCGTGCACACTTTTTGATGCTTGCATCTTTTGTCGCGGGCTTGTGCGGGGCCGCCGCGTTTTTATGCGGACAGGTGCGCGACCCGCGGGCTGCGGCGACGTCGCCTTGACGGGGGCTATAGTTGTTGCTTGAGGCGTAAAACCTGAGAGAACTTGGGGATGCGGGGCACGAATTGGAGCTGCACAGGGGCGGCATTGGTTTCGGCCAGGGCCTCGCGGGCGCCATCGGTGACGGCCAGGGTATCGGCGAAGGTGATCCAGTGAGTGCCCATTTGGCGCACCTGGGTGAAAAGGCGCAGTGCCAGGTCAGGTTGTTCGGTTGAGCACACCGGGCAGGCCAGGTCAGCCGAGCCGCCGAGAGTATAGCCGCATTTGTCACAGCTCTTCATGGTCGTTTCATCGGAGGTTGCGATGTCGTCGGACTCTTCCGCTTCCTGCGGCCTGGTGATGTAGCGAGTTTTACTGGAGGAGGATTCTTGCTGGCTGGCCTTTCTAGAGTTTTGTTGGGTGCGCTGTTGCTGCTGCATCTGGCGGCGAGCCTGCTCCGACTCGGTGCCCCGTCCGCTCTTGGCGGAGCCGCCTGTATTCTCGCTTTTGTCCTCGATTTTGCGCAGGCTTTTGCTTTCCGGCTCGCTCTGATGGCGAGTTTTGTCGGAATCGCTTTGTTGCTGGGCCAGACCGTGTTGCATAGCTGCGGAACTGGTGGAGGCTTGACGCAGGTTGGCTTCTTTGGCGGCCGCCTTCGCATTTTCGGCATCGGCCGCTTTTTCGGCCGCCTGAGCCGCCTGGATTTGCGCAGCCGTGGATAGGGATGCTGAGGCCACTTTAGCTTTTACAGCCTCTGGAGGACCATCGGTGCCCTCAAGGCTGGCTTGGGGCGGCGTCGGGTTCGGCAAGGGATTCGCTTCCGGTGCCTGTGGCTTGCCTGGTCGATTATCCAGTTGGGCGAAGTCATGCTGAGCGTCGTTGCGCCGGCTTTCCTCCAGGGAGATTGGCTGCACGACCGCCATCGGCTCCACAAGGCGAGAGCCTTCGACGCTTCGGCCAGGCTGGACCAGGTTTTCGCCTTCGGGTTCGGCTTTAGGGGCAAGGGCAGGGGCGGGTGGGCGGCTGTCGCCTGCCTGCTGGATGACCGCTGGCTGAGCTTTGGCGGGCGCCAGAGGTTGAGGTTCATTACGCGACCCGCCCGTCTCCGCGGTCTGATGCACAGCCACTGCAGGAGCGGCGGTCGTGGTAACCGGCGCAGGCGTATCTGGCTTGGGCTCGGCTGGCGTCGCCGCGGGAGACACCCGGGCTGCATCGATGGGGGAGGCCAGAGGCGCCCGCGGTAACTCGGTCGATGGTGGGTTTTCAGACGCCGGTTTGGGCGTAGCAGGGGGGACGGCCGGGGATTTGATATCCTGGTTGGGAGCGGGAACTTCCTGTTTTTGCTGGGCTCTGAGTTCCTCGCTTCGAGCCGGCATTTCGGGCTGGGGGATAGGTTGTTGACCGGGCTCAGGGGCCACGGTCTCGGGCTTCGCCTCTGAAATCGGCTCCTTGCCGGCGGCGGCAGGCTGGTTAGCCAGAGGAACTGGTTTAGAGACGGCTGCGGCGGAGCTGATCGTGCGGCTCTCGGGCGATGGTCGGAAGGACAGGGCTCCGGCATCGGGGTTGGCGAGGGGAGGAATCTGAGGGGCGCTCGGACCGGGCTTGGGCCCGGCCTGGCTGGCTGGATTGAACAGTCCCATGTCTTCGAAGAGTTTGGCGTAGCCGCCCTCGGGGGTGGAGCGGAAAAGGTTCATCATGGCCAGGGCATTCGAACCGGCGGGAGGCTGGGAGCCGCCGAAGGCTTTGTCGAAAACGCCGGCGGTCGGTTTCAGGCCACCGAAGCCATCCTCGACCAGTTTGCTGATGGCGCTCTGGGCGAATCCCTTGAAGCTAAGACTTGCCAAAGTATCTGCTGTGGGTTGGAAGCCTCCATAGCCCCGGTCGAAGCTTCCGGGGCCGAATCCGCCGCCCAGGCTGGCGTAGGGTGTCGTGGTGGCGGTAGGCTGAGAGCCGCCGAAGCCCGTGTCGAAAACGCCAGCGGTCGGTTTGAGGCCACCGAAGCCGTTCTCGACCAGTTTGCTGATGGCGCTGTGGGCGAATCCCTTGAAGCTAAGACTTGCCAAAGTATCTGCTGTGGGCTGGAAGCCTCCATAGCCCCGGTCGAAGCTTCCGGGGCCGAATCCGCCGCCCAGGCTGGCGTAGGGAGTCGTGGTGGCGGTAGGCTGGAAGCCTCCATAGCCCCGGTCGAAGCTTCCGGGGCCGAATCCGCCGCCCAGGCTGGCGTAGGGAGTCGTGGTGGCGGTAGGCTGCGAGCCGCCCAAGCCGAGGTCGAAAACGCCTGCGGTCGGTTTCAGGCTGCCGAAGCCGCTCTCGAGCAGTTTGCTGAGGCCGCCCTGGGTGAACCCTTTGAAGCCAATGCTGGCGAATGGATCCGCAGTTGCTGGGGGCTGGAAGCCTCCGTAGCCTTTGTCGAAAATGCCGGAGCCGAGCCCGCTGCTCAGGCCGGCGAAGGGTGTTGTGGTAGCTGGGGGCTGGAAGCCTCCGTAGCCCCGGTCGAAGCTTCCGGGGCCGAATCCGCCGCCCAGGCTGGCGTAGGGGGTCGTGGTGACGGTAGGCTGCGAGCCGCCGAAGCCGAGGTCGAAAACGCCTGCGGTCGGTTTCAGGCCACCGAAGCCGCTCTCGAGCAGTTTGCTGAGGCCGCCCTGGGTGAACCCTTTGAAGCCAATGCTGGCGAATGGATCCGCAGTAGCTGGGGGCTGGAAGCCTCCGTAGCCTTTGTCGAAAATGCCGGAGCCGAGCCCGCTGCCCAGGCCGGCGAAGGGTGTTGTG
>JALHOV010000564.1 GCA_022842865.1 Vulcanimicrobiota bacterium
AATGCGCGCCCGCTGGAGGGGTCGCTGACCTTTCCGATGCCGGAAGGAGCGGTCGTTTGTGGCTACGCCCTGGACGTGCATGGGCGCATGGTGGACGGCGTGGTGGTCCCGAAAGAAGAAGCCCGCCGCATTCTCGAGGCAGAAATCCGTTTGGGCGTGGACCCCGGCCTGGTCGAGCAAGTGGCCGGCAATCTTTATCGAACCCGCATCTATCCCCTACCCCCCGGTGGCACCCGGCGTGTGCGCATCACCTACGTCAACGAGCTGACCAGCGACGGCGCGTCCGCTCATTATCACCTTCCGCTGACCCATGGCGAACATTTACAAAAGGTGGCCGTGCGCCTGACCGTCCATCAGGCCCCGGTGCGCCCTGTCCTCTCGGGTTGGTCCGGTGTGCAAATGCAGCAACAAGGTCGCGCCTGGATTTCCGAAGGCCAGATCTCAGGACAGGTCGATCACGACTTCCACCTGACTCTGCCGGATCTTCCGGATCTTTTCACTCAGGTCGAACGCACTGAGGACAACGAAGTGTTCTTCTGCGTCAGTGTGCGCCAGCAGGTCACCCAGCAGTCGGGCTGGCAGCCCCAGCGTCTGGGCGTGGTCTGGGATGCCTCCGGCAGTCGCGCCGAACACGCGAAAGAGCTCGACCTTTTGCGTCAGCTCGCCCAGCACTGGCCACACACCAGTGGCGAACTCATTCTGCTACGCGAAAAACCCGAAGCGGCCACCCCCTTCCAATCCCTGGCCGAACTGGCCGAGCGTCTGTCTCAGGAACCCTGCGATGGAGCCAGCGGCCTCAGCCAGCTCCAGCTCAACGCCCAGGTCGATGCCTGGCTGCTCTTCTCGGACGGACTTGACACGGTTCTGCCCGGTCTGCCAGAAGCCGGCGCTCAACCCGTCTTTGCCATTACTTCGCAGCCCGTGCATAACAGCAACCTGCTCCACCTCGTGGCCGAACAGAGTCAAGGACGCTTTTTCAACCTCAATCGCTGGCAGCTGCCGGACGTATTGGCCGCGCTGACCTCGGTCACGCGCACCTCGCCCAGCCTGGACTGCCAGGGCGGCGAAGCGGTACACCGCAACGCCAGCCAGGGCCGCTTGCAGTTGCTGGGTCGCCTCAGCCCGGCCCAGCCGCGCGCGTTGGTGACCACCGGCGTGCTGGAAGCCGTCACCGTGCAACAGGACCAGGCTCAAGCGGGCGCTTTGCTGGCGCGCGCCTGGGCCGGACGCGAACTGATGGCGGTGCAGGCTCGTTCCGGCAGCCAGGAGGAAAGTCTCGAACTCTCTCGGCGCTACGGACTGGTTACCGAGGGCGCCTCCCTCCTGGTCCTGGAGTCCCTCGAGCAATACTTAAAATACGAAGTCTGCCCGCCCAAAAGCGATGCGGAAATGCGCCAGACCTATCTTCGCCGTCTCCAGGACCAGGAAACGCAGAAACGCGACA
Source organism: Vulcanimicrobiota bacterium (assembly GCA_022842865.1). GTDB lineage: Bacteria > Vulcanimicrobiota > Xenobia > Xenobiales > JADMJV01 > JADMJV01. The sequence goes on from JALHOV010000564.1 coordinate 1,445, forward strand.
CCCGTCGCTCTCGTCTGGAACACGTCTGCGGGCTATGGGCCATGCGCGTACACTGGTGGCAAACCGACTTTTCTCAAGCCCGCCAGGAGCTGAAGAAGGCCAAAGAGCGCCCGCAGCTTCGCCAGGAGGAAATGCGGGGTGGCCCTGGCGGCTCGGATTCGTCCCCGCCATCTCCAGCCCCTATGGCCCGCATGATGGCCGCGCCCGCCCCGGGTGGTGCTGATTTCGCCGAAGGGGTGATGCGCGATATCTCCGCCCAAGACTTTGGGCCCATGGACATGGAGTTGTGCGCCAGCGAGCCCGCCCCCGAGCCCGAGCCCGCTCGCGAGGCCCCCTCCGGGGCCACCATCGCCATCAAGGCCTGGGATCCCCAGACTCCTTATCTGAGCGCACTGCGCGAAAGCGCCCCCGATCGAGCCTACGAAACTTACCTGCGCTTACGCCCCGAGTACGCGGCGAGCCCCAGCTTCTACCTGGATTGCGCCGACTTCTTCCTGCGTCAGGGCCAGACCCCGCTGGGCCTGCGCATTCTCTCTAACCTGTTGGAGCTGGCACTGGATGACCCGGCTTTGCTGCGCATCTACGCCTGGCGCCTTCAGCAAGCCGAACTGCTGGACGAAGCGGTGGCGGTGCTTGAGCGTGTGTTGCCCAAACGCCCCGACGAACCTCAGTCTTACCGCGACCTGGGGCTGGCCTTGAGCGACCGCTGGGAACGCGACGGCGCTCCCGAGGACGCTTATCGGGCCGGCAAATACCTTTACGAAGTCGTGCAGCGCGAGTGGGACCGCTTTCCCGAAATCGAAATCATCGCCCTCATGGAACTCAATCGCCTGCTCCACAAGGCCCGCCAGGCCGGGGTGGCCATGCCCGAAGTCGATCCGCGCCTGATCCAACTGCTGGATCTGGATCTGCGCATCAGCATGAGCTGGGACGCCGATTTGACCGACGTGGACCTGCACGTTTGGGAACCCGGTGGCGAACACACCTACTACGGGCACAATCGCAGCCAGATCGGCGGTCTCGTCTCGCTGGATTTCCGCCAGGGCTATGGTCCCGAAGAGTACGTGCTGCGCAAGGCGATGCCCGGAGACTACGAGATCAAAGCCCACTACTATGGAAGCCACCAGCAAAGTTTGACCGGCTCCTGCACGGTGCTGGTCAGCGTCTTCACCGACTACGGCCGCCCTCAGGAAAAACGCCAGCTGCTCACCCTGCGCCTGGACCGCCCCAGCAATGAGGAAACGGTCGGCAAGATTACGATTTAAGCAGCTCTTGAAGAAACGGGTCGGTGACCTGTTGCAACTGCGAGCGAGTGGCCAGACCACTGCGCCAGGCCATTTCCACCAGCGCCGTTTTACCCGGCTCGGAACGGCGCAAAATCAAGGCCTGACCATCCTGGGCAAAGTGCATGCGGACCGGGGTAGGCGCTTCCCACTGAGACAGCCGTTGCAAACCCTCCGTGCTCAGCCGGTGCAGTTCTACGCAGCCCTGGCGATAGATGGCAAGAAAGCGCTGATCCGGGGTCAAACAGGCGGGCAGTCCGCCCCCTTCCAGCTCGCGGATCAGCTGCCCGGCTTCCGGGTCAAGCCGGTAAACGGAACCGTCCCGACACATGGACCACAGTTGACCAAACTTGAAGAATAAGCCGCGCAGGCCGGCCGGTGCCTCTTCCAGCGCCTGGACCTCGTGCCCGTCCCAGAGAAAGAACTGATCGTAACGAACCCCCGCAAGCCATCCGCCCTGGCCGCTGTAGCGCACGCGCACGGGCTGGGCCACTTCGGACACCGGACCGGGATCAAAAATGCGCCGAGCTCGCTGGCGGGCATCCAGGTCGTAGAGCGAGACGGCCCCGTCCAAGGTGGCCAGAGCCAGCTCGTCCCGGGATAGGCTCAGACTACAGGCTTTGTTGGCCTGGTGACGGCCACCGCTCAAGCCTTCGAAAAAGCGGTCGTGGCGGGCCAGTCGCTGATAGTTCACGTTGTCGCGGGCGTCGTCGAAGCGAATTTCGAAATCCTGGTTGACCCGGCAACCGGACTCGTCCACTTGCACCTTCCAAGGCCCGCTCTCCAGGACCCCATCTCCCCCATCGTAATAGGCAGCTTCGGATGGATAGCGTTCGAAGGCCACCGGTTGAGAGGGCAACATTTGCGTCCGGGCGGGACTGCGCCAACCCAGTACATCCAGCTCATCCGGACGTAGCTCAGCCAATCGCGGCCAGGCCTGAGCAACCTCCGGCACAGGCAACGCCGAAATCACCAGGCAAACCGGCAGATCCGGGGCGCATTCGGCCAAAACCTCCGGTAAGGAGACCAAAGTGGGCCACAAAATCTCATAGTCGTCCCCATCCAGGGGAAGCTGTAAAGCCCTGCCCAACAGACCGTCGCGCACCAGTTTTTTTAAGGTCGCCGTGCGCGCGGAGCGCTCGGACCTTGCAAAAGACTCACTCAGATCCACCGGATCTTGAGGCGGCGCAGCCTCAGCGGCGGCCTGGGCGGGAACCCAGGAGGGCGAACCGATCTCGAGCAGCACCAGTTCTAACGCTCGCGGACGTTTGGAGAACTCACCCAGCAAGCAGAGCAAAGCCACCTGAGCCGACCCCGGATGAGAAATCTTGCGAATCAGCTCGCAAAAAGCCAAACGTAGGCGGGGATCGGCGCACTCCAGTGCGCTCTGAGCCAGGCCCAGGGCGGCTTGCAAATCGCCCTTCTCGGCCAGTTCGGCCGCTGCCAGGGCGGCTGGCGGCAACGCGAGGCCCTGGTTCAATCCGGTAACGGCCGCCTTAAAACTATCCACCCGGCGGATTTTCGGTTCGGGTCACGTCCAATTCCTGGAGGCGCTGGCGCCAAACCTGAAAAATGCGCCGCCGGCTTTGATGATGCCAGACGATCCAGGGCAAACCCAGCAGCGGCAATGGCAGGTAAACGGCCAGGCCGGTCATCACGGTGGCTCCCCAGATGCTCAGAAAGGTTCCCGCCTCCTTGCGATTCTGGCGGGAAATCACGCCATGGCCGCGATTCTCCGGTCGCCACGAGGCCAACCGGCTGGACACCCATTGGCCCAGCCGTTGCCGATAGTCCAGCAAGGAGCCACGCAATTCCAGCGTTTCCACCAGTTTGAGTCCGCTGGCGTCGACCGGAAAAGCGGAGGCGTCAAAAACCAGGCAGAGCCCCGGCAACTCCGGCCAGTCCAGCTCCATTTCGGCCACCAAAACGCCCTCGTGCACGGCCAAGGCCAGGCCTGCCTGGCCGGGCTGGACCGTCAAAACGGCCAGCCCTCCACAGCGAAAACCCGCACAAGACTTGAGTCGAGCTACCTGGCCCGCCACCCGCCAGGGAAAGGACCAGCGCAAGCCGGTCATTTCCCCTTCGCGCCAATAGGTGTGAGGGGAATTGACCCGCCCCACAGCCTGGGCCGCATCCGGGCGAAAGACGGAAATTCCGCCCCCCGCAAAATAGAACTCGGCCAAATGGTAGGCGCCGGACATCAGACCCGAGCTGGTGGGCGCGTAGGCGAAAACCTCGGGCTGCAATAGGTAACCGTCCAGTTTCAGAGGAATGGGACAAAAGCGAGCCCGCCGGCGCAGAAAGTCGGCCTCGCGCCGCAACAGGGCGCGCGAGCCCGGGCGCGCCCAGGTCCAGGTGATCACATCCTGGTGGCGCTCCTCACTCAACGGCAGCCGCTCCAACCAACCG
>JALHOV010000565.1:0-4561 GCA_022842865.1 Vulcanimicrobiota bacterium
ACACCGAGGCCCTCCATCACCTGCACACCCGAGTCAACATCCCCGACCCGGACACCGACTGGACCGCCCTCCACTACGCCGCCGAGCACAACGCCGCCGGCGCCGCCCGATGGCTGCTCCAAAACGGCGCCGACCCCGAAGCCCTGGCCTACGGAGTTACCCCGCTCGACCTGACCTCCAGCGAGCAGGTCCGCAGTCTCCTGAGAAGCAAAATCCCCCCACTCCAGCCGAAGTTCCGCGTCCTCGTCCCGCTAGCCCGAACCTTCCGCACCCACGCCGACTACCGCGTCCGCGAACTCCACACCCGCCTGCAACGAACCCCCACCCATACCAAGCACAACCCACAGCAACAAAAATCACAACAAAAACTCGAACTCATCCGCGGCAACCTGCAAGACCAGCGTCTCCAGGTGCGCGAGCAGGGCCTGGGGCACATCCTGGACGAGCCGGACGAGCGCCTGGCCGCCGACCTCATCCCCCTCTTCAGCGACGGCTCCAAGCCCCTCCAACTCGTAGCCGCGCAAGCCTTCCGCCATTGCGCCACGCGCGACCCGGCCACGCTGGAAAAAGTCCGCCCCCAAATCGCCTTCGCCCGCAAACCCAGGCCCATTCCCAAGAACGCCACCCCCGAGCAAATTGCCACCATCGAAGAAGAGAACAAGCAACGCGCCAGCTGGGACTACGACGCGCGCAGCGCCGCCGTCCAGGCGCTCCACTACCACCACGGCGATCAGGCCACTCAGGACCACCTGTTCAGCCTCTGGGATGACCCCGAACGTCAACTCAAGCGCGAACTCAACCAGGCTTTCCTTTTCTGCCCCAACCCGGCCGCCCTCGAGCAGGCCCTCATCGATCGGCTGGACGGACCCGATCCACTGACCCCGCTCATCGCCCTCAGCCGCTTCCAGAACCCCACCCACAAAGCAGTCTTTCTAAAAAGACTCCAGACCGACGACCCGGAGCTGACCCGAGCAGCCCTGCGTGGCCTGCAACCCCACCTCAGCCAGGCCGACCTGCCCGCGCTCCAAGAATGCCGTGACCGCTGGCGGTGAACCTGGTCGTCCAAACCGCCAGCGAGATGCTCTACGTCCCGGCTTGCGAAATCGCCAGCCTCACGCCCACCTACCCGCGCCGCTGGCGGGTGGTCCTGGCCGACGGCCGGGTGGGCCACCGCACCGGCCCCCTGCCCGACGGCCCCTGGGTCCCCCTCGGCGACGGCTGGGTGCGACCGGAGTGGCTGGTCCGCGAAGGCGATTTCTGGCAGGACCCGGCGGGCTACCGATACCCCTTCACCCCACTCAACCCCGCCCAAGACGATGAGGAAGAAGAAGACGAGCTTCCTCCCGGCCTCATCGCCGTAGAATACCGCGGCAAAAAATGGATCTGGCGCACGGAAACGGAGGAACTGGAATGCGAGCTGAGCTCCAATCAGCTGCGCGAGGTCTTTCCTGACCTGGTCAAAGTAGACAGCCACCGTCTGATTGACTTGCGCCGCGTGCGCAAATTCGGAAACTCCGGTGTGCTGGGCTGGGTGGAGCTGGACCAGGGGGAGCGCTTCGAAGTCAGCGGGCGCTGCAACCATGCGCTGGCGACCCGGCTGGGCCTGGAATCGCTGAGCACGCAGGACCTGGAAGTGCTGGGAAAAATCTGGAAATTAAGAGAGTTCCCCTACGATTTGACCAGTGCCGATCCGGCGCGAATCCTACAAGACCATCCGGACAAGCAGACTTTTGGGGAGCATTTATTGTGGCAAACGGTGGTGCGCTTCGAGCGGGGCGAGCCGAACGATTATGGCCGCGACATTCCTACTTTCCTCCTCAATCCACTGGTCAGCGCGGGGGCGCGTTGCGGCTACACCTTTACCCTCCAGGATCTTCGAGAGTTCATCCGCACCCTGGTCTTCAAGACGGAAGTGCTGCAGCTCCGCCAGCTGGGCTTCGCGGAAAAAGATCCCGGTCGCCGCCTCACGGGCAGTCTACGGCCAAACATCCTTTTACTCGCGCCCATAGCCCATCGCCAATCCGCTCGCGAGGCGGCCCAAGCGGCGGGAGTGAGCCTGCTTTTGACCGGCGATCAGGAACAGCTGTCGCTCGAGTTGCTGGCCGCCGAGCTGCGCGGTCCGCTGCAGCTCCTCGAGTTCGACCTGAAGCCCGGAGAGGCGGATCGTCTGCGCCAGCGCTTCCACCGCCTCGACCTGGAAATACAGGGACCATCGGTGGCCTTGGACCGCCTGGAGGACCTGGCCTCGGCCCTGCAAGTTCTGCCCAATCCTACCCCTCTAACCCTCGAGCCCTTCCGTCGCATCCCCCTGGAGTCCTACACGGGCCTGGTCTTCATAGAATCACCCGACATCCTTAGCTGGTCCCCCACCCCACCCTCCCGCTACCGGGTCGAGCTGACGGACGGTCGCGTGTTCCATCATCCGGGACCGGTCCCGCCTGCGCCAACGACCCCGAGCAGAACGGATCAGGTCCTGTGGCTGGAATCCCGCCAAGAAATCGGTGTCTGGCATCTGGAAGACGGCTCCGAAGTAGACAGCGGCATCCCCTACGCGGCCGCCCAGCACCCGGCCCTGGCCGTCCTCACAAGCACCAGCCGGGCCAATTACCAGCGGCTGCAATCCTCCAGCTCCGACGGGCTCATTCTGGACGGGGGCCAACACTTTCCCCTGCCTCGCGGCGCCGCCGCCCAGCGCTGGCTCAAAATATTGGGAGTGCCCAGTTTTTCGGGGTTCGGACCGGATTCGCGGGGACTGCGCTTTCTGGAACTACGCGACGTTCCCTACGAGATCGCCCGAGCCGAAAGCGATCAGCTGCGCGCCGATTTCTCGGGTCTGCTGCCGCTCATGGCCAATGTGCTCTGGCAGGTGGCTTGCGGCCGCTATCGCTACGGCGATGGTTTTGGCGGCTTCTTTTACAGGCCCATGCAGGCCATTCTCTATCGCGCCGGCTATCTCACGCGTCGCCAGATCAAGGCGATGTCCGTCAAAGACCGCGTTTATGTGCGCTTCTGCAGCCTGGTCACCAAAATGGTCAAGGTTTATCGACTCTTCGATTATGACCAGCTGGGCTTCACCGACCCATTTCCCGAAAATCGAATCCTCGGAGAACGGCAGCCGCAGCGCATTCTGCTGCTGGAAAAAGGGGAACGAATCGGCGAATGGGGGCGCCTGCTGCAAAAAGAATTCGGCATGACCTTGCTGCAAACCCAAGGCAATCCGTCGCTTCTGGCCGTCAAATACTTGCGTGAGGCGCTGAGCGCCATTCAGAATGTGGAGATTTTTTTCTACGGCGACTTCGATCAGGCGGGTTGGGATATGCCCACCATCCTGCGCAACCATCTGCGCTTTTATGGATGCCAATGCAGTCGCATCGAGCGCCTGGTGTTGGCCTCTGTATTCACTCCCGAGGAACAAAATCTGTATTCCCGGCCCTTGCTGCCCACCACCACCGAAGGAAAAAGCAGAGTGGCCCGTTTCGTGCGCGAGAGTGGCGGAGTGCAGGGGCAGGCGCGGGGCATTCACGCCAACTGGTTACAACCTTATGAGCGACTTGCGGATCGTTGGAGGGAGCTGACCGAATGATTTTCTTTGAGGATGACCACGGGCTTGCTTGCCTACCAGAAGAGCTGATCGCCTCCATCGTTCCCGCCTTCCCCAACCGGAGTCGGGTGGTGACCGCGGAAGGAACGGTGGGTTATCTGCCCGGCCAGCAAGAATGCAGGGTCAACGGACGCTTCCTCCAGGACGGTCTGGACACCGCCGGATTCGCGCACCCCCCCGCCGAGTCGCTGCCGCCTTACCAACCGGAAGAATTCTGGGGCTTGGAAAGAACCGCCCAAAGCATATTCTTGCACGGTGCCGGCGACCCCATTCCGGGCACCGGCCAGGACCTGCGGCATTTCTGTGCCTACGCTCCCAAGTGGTTCTTTCATCCGCGCTGTCTACGCCGCATCGAAAAAGACGGCCGGGCCCTGATCCTGTTACTGGAAAACGGCCGCCGCCTGCGCGTCACTCCCGCCTGGACCGGCAAAGTCCTCGCCTTTTTGGGCCTGCCCTCCCTGCAACTGCTGCCGGAATCCCTGACGCGCGTCTTTCTGCGCGAATTCCCTTTCGAAATCGCCAGCGCCTCGAAGGAAGTTTTGCAGCGACATTTCCGCAACGCGGCGGATTTAATTGCCAACATGATCTGGCAGGCTCTGGAGTATCGGCGCCTGGGCTCGGGCATCAAATACGGAGAAACTCACCGAGGCTTTTGGTATCGGCCGCTGCTGGCCACCCTGGAGCGGGCCGGCTTGATTCCCCACCGCTCCCACAAGACGGGCGCGGAGCTGCTCTACAACGATCTGCTCACTCGTATGGTCGGTGAAGACCGCCTGTTTTGTTATCGCGACCTGGGCTTCAGCGACGCCTTCCAACGCGACCGGGAGATAGGCACGCGCCGGCCCGGGGTCATTCTGCTGATCGAAAAAGAAGACCTGGCCGATACGGGCATGGCCGCAGCCCGCCACTTCGGCCTGACCTGGATGGTCACCGGCGGAATCTCCCGAATGGTTTCGGCCG
>JALHOV010000565.1:4571-5131 GCA_022842865.1 Vulcanimicrobiota bacterium
CGTCTACGCGCTCCAGGCCGTCTTCACCGGACCCGTGCGCGTGCTGGTCTTCGGAGACTTCGACCCCGGCGGCCGTTTAGCCGGACAGTCCTATGTGCAGCATCTGCGCCGCTTCGGCACCAACTGCCCCGCCGGCCCGGAGTATCTCATCACCCCGGACGTCTTCACCAGCGAAGAACTACGCCTATTCTCCCGGCCCCTCTCCGCCTCGGACGGCCGGGTGGACGAATTCCTGGCCGAAACGGGGGGAATCGCCGGAGAACCCCGCGGAATTCACGCCGACTGGCTACAACCCCCGGAACGGTTGCTAGAAGTCGTAAAAGCCCACCTGCCCTGACGTCTAACAGGCCCCCCGATAGCGCTGGCCAGGCCACCATCTGGCTCGAGGACCACGGTCTTTTTCGACAGGGGCTGCTCACAGACTATCAGACCCCGGTCGGAAACAGGCCGGACAAAAGGGACGTAAGGGCCGCGTATCGTTGCTCTCGCTGCGAGCGGCGTCCACAAGATCAGGTTCAAAAGTCGATGTGGCCATCTGGCCGGCCTGGAGCACCTGCCCG
>JALHOV010000566.1 GCA_022842865.1 Vulcanimicrobiota bacterium
GTTTGTTCGAATCAAAATCCGCAGTTTAACGCTCGGTGGGACCCTGGCGGCTTCCTTGTTGCTAGCCGCGCCACCTTTCAGGAATTCCCCCCCAGCCAGAAGACCGGCAGTTTCAGCATCAACAAAGTGGGATATGCTGCAACAGAATACGGGCGGCAAGTAATGCGCCGCCAGTTCGCCACCCGAGCCTTGCTGCTGGGCCTGGTTGTGACCGGCCTGGCCGGGGTGGGCCGGGCCTTGGAGGAGGCCCCTCTTCATCCGCAATCGCCGCTGGAAATCTTGCGCGAACTGCGCGACGGCAACGAACGCTTTGCGCAGGACCACGCTACCCGTCACCATCAGAGCAAGGCCTGGCGCGAGCGATTGACCACCTCACAGCATCCCAAAGCCATTATCTTGGGCTGCGCCGATTCTCGGGTTCCGCCCGAATTGCTCTTTGACGCGGGCTTTGGTGATTTATTTGTGGTTCGCGTGGCCGGCAACGTGGTCGATCTGGATGTGGCCGCCAGCATCGACTACGCCTATTTCCACACCGGTTCGCGACTGGTGGTGGTGCTCGGCCACGGGAACTGCGGAGCCGTGACCGCAGCCCTGGGAGACTACAAACAGGAGGTCTTGCCCATCCAATTCTTGCTCAAGCAGATTGCGCCGGCTCTGGTCGATCTGCCCCCCGGTAGCCCGGAACAGAGGGTCACCGCCGGGGTCTATGCCAACGTGCGCCAGTCGGTGCGCGAACTCAACCAGTTGTCCAAAGCGGCTCAGGCTGAGGCCGACGGCAAGGCACTCGTTGTGGGGGCAGTCTATAACCTGGAAACCAATCGAGTCGACTTTGTCGACCCTCCCGCCGGGTTTTAGTTTCGGAAATTAAGTTGCCAACAAAGGAAGAATGGACAAAGCATGAATAAGAACACTCAGGTAGCTCTTCTCAGCGCGGCTCTGGCCGCCACGCTCGCGCCCGGCGTGGGCGCCCAGGAAACGCCGCCTCCTTTCAAGGGCATCATCAAGCTGGATGTGCGCGACTCCAAGCCGGATTGGGGCCCCTACACCTCTCGCAAAGCCCCTAAGGGAGCGCCTAACGTGCTCTTTGTGCTCTATGACGATACAGGCCAGGCCTGCTGGTCTCCCTACGGTGGACGAGTCAATATGCCCACCCTGCAAAAGTTGGCCGATAACGGGCTCACCTACACCCAGTGGCACACCACCGCCCTCTGTTCGCCCACCCGCTCCACCCTGTTGACCGGGCGCAACCACCATGTCAACGGCATGGCCGCCATCACCGAAGGCGCCAACGGCTTTCCCGGTGCCCACTGCCGCCTTCCCGACAACTGCGCCACCATTGGACAAATTCTCCAGGATGCCGGCTGGAGCACCTTCTGGCTGGGCAAGAACCACAATGTCTCCGAGCAGGAGGTGGCCTCCGGCGCCAGTCGTAAGTTCTGGCCGCTACAGAAGGGATTCGACCGTTTCTATGGCTTCCTGGGCGGTGAGACCAACCAGTGGTATCCCGACCTGGTCGAAGACAATCGCTTCGTGGAGGCCCCCGCCACCCCGGCCGAGGGCTACCACCTCTCCAAGGATCTGGCCGACCAGGCCATCAGCATGATCCGCGACCAGCAAGGCAGCAACCCCTCCCGACCCTGGTTTATGTGGTATTGCCCGGGCGCCAACCACGCCCCTCACCACTGCCCCCAGGAGTATATTGACAAGTACAAAGGAAAATTCGACGATGGCTACGAGGCCTACCGTGCCTGGGTGCTGCCTCGCATGATCGAAAAGGGCGTCCTGCCCAAGGGCACTCAAACCACGCCCATCAATCCGCTGCCCAAAAGTGTGGCCCAGGCTCCCGACATGGTGCGGCCGTGGGATACGCTCAGCGCCGACGAAAAGAAGCTCTTCGCCCGCCAGGCCGAAGTGTTTGCCGGCTTCTCGGAGTACACCGATGTGCAGATCGGCCGCGTGCTGGATTACCTGAAACAAAGCGGCCAGCTCGACAACACCATGGTCATCTACGCCGCCGACAACGGCGCCTCGGGTGAGGGAACCCCCAACGGCTCGGTCAATGAAAACAAATTCGTCAACGGCTATCCCGACGAACTGTCCGAGAACCTGAAGTATCTCAATGTAATGGGTGGCCCGGAAACCTACGAGCACTACGCCACCGGTTGGGCGGTAGCTTTTTCTACCCCCTACCAGATGTTCAAGCGTTATGCCAACTACGCCGGCGGCACTTGCGACCCCCTGATTATCTCATGGCCCAAAGGGATCAAGGCTCGCGGTCAGGTGCGCACGCAGTATCACCATTCCACCGACATCGTCCCCACCATCCTGGATGTGTGCGGCGTGCCGATGCCCAAGGTCTATCACGGAGTAAAACAACAGCCTCTCAATGGCGTATCCATGCGCTACACTTTTGGGGAGCCCAAGGCGCCCACCCACAAGAAGCGTCAGTACTACGCCATGCTCGGCACCAGGGCCATCTGGGAGGACGGCTGGAAGGCGGTGGCCTTGCACGCAGCCATCAGCAATGCGGGCCATTTTGACAAGGACCCCTGGCAGTTGTATCACGTGGACGTCGACCCGGCCGAATCCAAGGACCTGGCCAAGGAGAATCCGGCCAAGCTGGAGGCTCTCAAAAAGGCCTGGTTTGAGGAAGCCAAGAAAAATCTGGTGCTGCCCATTGATGATCGCGACGCCTTGACTCAGCTCAATCTGCCGCGGCCGCTGGAAGAAGCCCCGCGTGACCGTTACCTCTACTATCCGGGCACTTCGGCCGTGCCGGAAGGGGTGGCCGTCAACGTGCGCAACCGCTCTTACAAGATTGTGGCCAATGTGGAAATCAGCGACTCCAACTGCGCGGGGGTGATCTTTGCCCACGGCTCTCGCTTCGGTGGTCACAGCCTCTTTATCAAGGACCACAAGTTGCACTACGTCTACAACTTCCTGGGTATCAAGCCAGAACAGGAGTTCATCTCGGGGGAACTCAAGCCCGGCAAATACACGCTGGGCATGGAGTTCATCCGCGAGGGCGCCGGCCAGCACCACGAATCCACCGGCAAGACGAAGCTTTATGTGAATGACCAGGTAGTGGCCGAAGGTCCCATGAGAACCCAGCCCGGCAAGTTCACTCTCTCCGGAGACGGTCTTTGCGTCGGCTGGGACAGCGCTGACGCCGTCAGTCAACAATATGCGGCGCCCGCGCGCTTCCAGGGTGGGACCATCCAATCCGTCGAGGTCTGCGTAGGCAAACAAGAATACATCGATCTGGAGAAAGAAGCTCAACGCGCCTTCCACAAAGAGTGAACACGAGAAACCATCACCCGGAAATCCTGATCATCGCCCTGATTTTGAATGTGGGAGTCTTCGCCACCTGGCTTGCTTGGCGACTCCAACTGCCCTCGATCGTGGTGCTGCTGGTCTGTGGCAGTAGGCTTGGCCGAGCCTTGGTCCCCCCGCTGTCGCATGCCAACCTGGAGTCTGCACTACCGATTCTGCTGGGCAGTTCAGTGGCTCTGATCTATTGCGACGGAGGGCGTTCTCTGGGCCGCCGACCGCTAGTCTAGGGTCTGACGCCAAAATCGTGGGCCACCTGGGAATGCTCGCGCCCCTCGCCGATCTGCTGATTAACTGGGCCCCCAAGACCAACTATTCTTATCGGTGACCTGGCCCCGCGGCGTGTTAACCCTGGCCACCGCAGCCATGGTCTTGCCCCGACTGGAGCTCTGGCCCACACTCTGGATGAGCGACTGGCTCGTATCCTTCCCCCACCGCAGGTGGAAGAGAAGCTCTTCGACCTGGACGCGCTGCCCTGTCTGGTCTCGACTTCCTGAGCAGGCGGCCACTGAGGGCCAGAGAAGAGGTGGCCCATGGTGGAACACTTTTCTGATTCTCTGCGCGACCGGTTGTTGAGGTTTTACCTGGAATTAGACGAGAGCCTGCCACTCCAAGAATCAATGCGCAGGCTGGTCGAAGCGAGCGCGACCTCGCTGACTCCTCATTATCTGGTGGCGGTCGTGCCGCTGGTGGACAGCTGGCTGGCCTTGACCTCTACCGGCCTCGTCTATCGAGGCCCTGAGCGACCCCTGGAGAGTTTCGGCGAGCCTCCCGAGTTGCAACGTTTGCAATCGCTCCCCATTTATTATCCCAATAGAGCAGAACAAGGCAGGCTGACGGTTTATGGTGAGAAGCCCGACCCTCAACTGGCTCAGGAGCTACCCGTTTGGGGCCGAGTCGCCCAGCAACTGGTCCATCGCGCCTGCTATCAAGAACGGCACCAGTCCTACCAGGCCTTCGTCGAGGCAGCCGTAGATGCGATCATTACCATCGACACCAAGGGTATTATTCACCTTTTTAACCCCGGTGCCTCACGGATGTTTGGCTACCAGGCCGAGGAAGTCATTGGACAGAACGTCAGCGTTCTCATGCCGCCACCTTACTCCCTGGACCACGACAGTTACCTGCACAATTACCGCACCACCGGTGAAAAGAAAATCATCGGTATCGGCCGGCGCGTGCCCGCCCGCCGCAAAGACGGCAGTATCTTTCCGGCCCATCTGGCCGTCACCGAATATCAACGGGGCAGCGAGAAATTCTTTATCGGCACCTTGCGCGATCTTTCCGACTTCGTGGAGGCGCGCAGCCGGGCTGTGGTGGAAGAGCGGAAACACCTTTCGCGAGAGCTGCACGATTCGGTCTCTCAGGCCTTGTTCGGAATCGTGCTGGGCACGCTGGCCATCAAAAACGGGTTGCCCCCAGAACACAGCACCCACGAAGCGGTCGACTACGTATTACAACTGGCCGAGTCCGGACTGTCCGAAATGCGCACGCTCATTTTCAAGCTTCGACCCGAATCCCTCGAATCGGACGGGCTGTTGGCCTGCTTGCAAAGACAGATGGAAGGCCTGGCCAAGCGATATAAACTTTCCGTCGTTCTGGATGGCTGCAGCGAGGAGCCGGCTCTCGACCTGTCGGTCAAGCACGAAGTCTACCGACTGATTATGGAGTCTCTGCACAACGTGGTCAAACACGCTCAGGCCCAGCACTGCCGTGTCCACCTCGAGCGACTGCCCGGCGAATACCAGATCCGTGTAGAAGACGATGGCGCCGGCTTCGAACTGATCAAAGTCCCT
>JALHOV010000567.1 GCA_022842865.1 Vulcanimicrobiota bacterium
CAAAGGGCAGCTCCAAGGCGTGCGCCAACTGCACCAGTCGCCCCGGACTGCCCATCAAGGTATTGGGCCCGAAACGCTGATGCAATTCTTGCACGTCGCCATCGCGCGCCTGATAGCCAGCCGGCAACACCGTGCCCCCGCAGCGCTGCACGTAATCCACGAAGATCTCGCTGGAGCGGTACATGGTCCGGCTGGAAAACAAACTCAAAGCCACCGTGTCCGGCCCCAAAATCCCCTCACGTTTCAACCAGGAGGCAAGAATGGCGCGTTGGGCCAGATTCTCCTGAACCGCCGTGGGAAAATAAAGCGGCGCCGAGGCTCCACTGCCACCCGAGGGACTCCAGTAGGTGTCCAGACCAAAAAAAGGCTCGCGCTCCCGCCCCTTCAACATCCCAAAAAGCTCGGATTTAGCCAACACCGGCAACGAACCGTCGCTTAAAAAGCGATCTCGGTACCACGGATGCTCACGAGCCAGGACATAAATTTCCTCAAGCATAACGCGGAAACAAAACCCGACCTCCGCCCGAGACATTGACCACTCGACCGGGAGCGGAACGAAAAATGCCCAGCCCCAGCCCGACTTGATCCCTCGATAGCATCGTGCCCACCAATCGCTCTCCCTCCCAGACCAGACTCTCCACGTGGCGCTGCACCACCCATTCCCGAGGAGCGTCCGTCACCGCGCGCGCGAACTCCTCGGTAGAAAGGTCGCGCCCGAATACGATTCCATTCCCTTTGCCCGACCGATTGGGCTTGAGCACCCAGTCCTGCGTTCCGTCGGGCACAAAATCCCCCACCGACCAGGTCGGCACGATGGCCGCGGCCAACTCTACCGCCCCTGCTCCTAACCAGCGCTCCATCCGAGGCGCCGACCCCAGCCACTGCAGCAAGCGCTTGTCGTGCCCAAGCAGCTGAGTGCGCAGGTCATTCCAGTAAGGCATGGGGGGAGCCCCCACCAGCTCATCCTGATGCAACTCCAGCACCACCTCCGCCGCCCCCGCCGACCAGACAGCAACCATCGGCGCATTCCACTCAGCGCTCAACTGATGAATATCCCAGCCGGGCTCGCGGCCCTTCACGATCTGGCTGCCCGCCGGGAGCGCCAGGGCCCGCCGAATCGAGCCACCGTCTTCTCCGAACATGTCCCGCAAATAAGCCGTGCACAAAAATCCGTTGACGGCAAAACGCCCATTGATTTCACACACGAAAGGCCGCCCCTGATCATCCACGATAAAGTCCGGACGCACACAGCCGAGCCGCAGAGGCCGGTCATCCCAAAGCGGCTTTACCCCAAGGAACTCGGAGGTTTCCGGCCACACCAGCAATGCCTGCAACCCGCGCAAAAGCAAGGACTGAACGCGCAGCCAGTGCGCAGCCCAAGGACCCGGTATGCACAGTGGCCGCGGCTCCAGCGCGCTCTGATAGGCACTCAGGGCCGGGGGCAACTGGCCAAGATCTACCGCTTTTCCCCACATCATTGCAAGAAGATTCGCGCCTCGAAGGTCGAACTCCCGGGCCCATATGGCCGACAAAAAACCCAACCGGGGCGCCTCCGGATGTTGCCTGGGCTGCTTCTCCCTGCTGGCGCTGCTGGCCGGCATGCTCACCCTGCTGCTGATCGGAGCCAGCGTCGGTGCCGACGGTCTGGTGGTTGGCATCATCATGGCCTGCCTGCCCGTGCCGCTCTACGTCGGCCTGGCTCTCTGGGTCGACCGCTACGAGCCGGAGCCGCCCCACTTGCTGCTGGCCACTTTTCTGTGGGGAGCGGGTCTGGCCGTCTTCGCCAGCTATATTCTCAACACACTCAATTCCTCGCTCTTCTTCGAAGCCACTCATGACGCAGCCGCGGCCGGAGCCCTGGGAGGAATCGTGAGTGCACCGCTGGTCGAGGAAAGCGCCAAAGGCCTCTGCCTGCTTTTGCTTTTCTTCTTCAAGCGCAAGGAATTTGACGGCATCGTCGACGGCGTCGTCTACGCCACCATGGTGGCGCTAGGATTCGCTATGACCGAAAACATCCAATACTACGGAGCCGCCTTAAAAAGCGACGCGGCCGGAGCCATTTTCATCCTGCGCGGCATGCTCTCGCCCTACTCCCATCCACTTTTCACCAGCATGACCGGCATCGGGCTGGGCTGGGCCGCCCAGAGCGACCGATGGTACGTCAAGCTGCTGGCTCCGCCGCTCGGACTGCTGGCCGCCATGACTTTGCACGCCACCTGGAATCTGAGCGCCACCATTCACCTCAATGCCTGGTTGGCCAGCTATGTGCTGATCATGCTGCCCGCCGCCATGTGCGTGGCCATCGTGCTGGCCTTCGCGCTGGCCCGGGAAGGCCGGTTGCTGCGCCATTATCTGGCCAACGAGCTGCCGCCCCAGGAGCTACGCTCGGTATCGTCGGTGTGGGGCCGCATCGGCTATTCTCTCGGACGTCTCTTCAAGAAGGGTCCGATGGGCTGGCTGCGCTCCGAACAATACCTGCAGGCGGCCTCGGAGCTGGCCTTCTTGCGCCACCGCACCACCCGCGGCTTCAGCGCCGAGCCCGAATTAGACCAGGAACTGCAATCCCGAATCCAACTGCTGCGCAGCCAGCTCCAATAAACAAAATCCTGAAATTCGCCGGCGCGCCCATCCTGATGCGGGGCCCACCCAGTACCCCTCACACGGTACAAGCCGCGCCAGGAGTTCTGGCATAGCCCAGTCAAGGAAGCAAAAAAAGGAGCGTTGAATACGATGCAGACAGCCGAAAAGATGGTGCTTTCAGCTCAAGAACTCGAGCAAATCCACGCCTACTGGCGGGCCGCCAATTACCTGTCGGTGGGGCAAATTTACCTGCTCGACAACCCCCTGCTCCAGCAGCCTCTTGAACTCAAGCACATCAAGCCACGCCTGCTCGGCCACTGGGGCACCACCCCCGGACTCAACTTCATTTACGCCCACCTGAACCGGGTCATCCGCCAGCGCGATCTAGACATGATTTACGTGGCCGGGCCGGGTCACGGCGGTCCCGGACTGGTGGCCAACACCTACCTGGAAGGCACCTACAGCGAAGTTTACCCCAACATCTCGCAAGATGCCGGCGGCCTGCAAAAGCTGTTCAAGCAATTTTCTTTCCCGGGCGGCATCCCCAGCCACGTCGCGCCCGAAACTCCCGGTTCCATCCATGAAGGCGGCGAGCTGGGCTACGCCCTCTCCCACGCCTACGGGGCCGCCTTCGACAATCCCGAACTGGTGGTAGCTTGCGTCATCGGCGATGGCGAAGCCGAAACCGGGCCGCTAGCCGCTTCCTGGCACTCCAACAAATTCCTCAACCCGCGGACCGACGGAGTGGTTCTGCCCATTCTTCACCTCAATGGTTACAAAATCGCCAACCCCACCATCCTGGCCCGCATCCCCCAAGAAGAACTCGACGCCCTGCTCCGCGGTTACGGTCACAAGCCCTACTACGTCGAAGGCAGCGATCCCCAGGAAATGCACCAGAAAATGGCCCGGGCCATGGAGCAAATTTTCGACGAAATCGCGTCCATCCGCAAAACCAGCGGAATTGGCCGACCCACCTGGCCAATGCTGGTATTGCGCAGCCCCAAAGGCTGGACCGGTCCGGCCGAAGTGGACGGGCTGAAAACGGAAGGCAGCTGGCGCTCCCATCAGGTGCCTTTCTCAAAGATGTCGCCTGATCATGTCAAACTGCTCGAACAATGGCTGAAAAGCTACCAGCCCGAGGAGCTCTTCGACGAAAAGGGCGCCCTCCGCCACGACCTCAGCCAGTTGGCCCCCACCGGCAATCGCCGCATGGGCGCCAACCCGCACGCCAACGGCGGCCTGCTGCTGCGAGCCCTGAAGTTGCCGGACTTTCGCAATTTTGGTGTGGAAGTCAATCACCCCGGCAGTGAGAACGCCGAATCCACTCGACTGCTGGGCAATTTTCTGGCCGAAGTCATGAAAGCCAACTCCAAGAACTTCCGCGTAGTCGGCCCCGACGAAACCGCTTCCAACCGACTCGACGGCCTCTTTCAGGTGACCGAACGCTGCTGGATGGAAGAACGCCTGCCCGAAGACGATCAGGGGGGTCACCTGGCCCAAAACGGCCGCGTGCTGGAAATCCTCAGCGAGCATACCTGCCAGGGCTGGCTGGAAGGCTACCTGCTCACCGGTCGCCACGGCTTCTTCTCGTGCTACGAAGCCTTCATTCACATCATCGACTCCATGTTCAACCAGCATGCCAAATGGCTCAAAACCACCCGCGAGATCGAGTGGCGTCGCCCGATCGCATCGCTCAACTATCTGCTCACCTCGCACGTCTGGCGCCAGGACCACAACGGTTTCAGCCACCAGGATCCTGGTTTCATCGACCACGTGGTCAACAAAAAATCCGAGGTAATCCGCGTCTATCTGCCGCCGGACGCAAATTGCTTATTAGCGGTGGCCGACCACGTCTTGCGCAGCCGCAACTACGTCAACGTGATCGTGGCCGGCAAGCAGCCCGCCCTCCAATATCTGACCATGGAAGAAGCCGTGCTCCACTGCACCAACGGCGTGAGCATTTGGGAATGGGCCAGCAACGACCGCGGGGAGGAGCCCGATGTGGTTATGGCCTGCGCCGGCGACATTCCCACCCTGGAAACGCTGGCCGCCGTCGACCTGCTGCGCCGCCACTTCCCCGATCTGAAAGTGCGCGTGGTCAACGTGGTCAACTTGATGAAATTGCAGTCCGAAGGCGAACATCCGCACGGCCTGAGCGACCGCGATTTTGATTCCCTATTCACCCAGGACAAGCCGGTGGTTTTTGCTTATCACGGCTACCCCTGGCTCATTCACCGCCTCACTTACCGGCGCACCAACCACCGCAACTTCCACGTGCGCGGCTATCGAGAAGAAGGCACTACCACCACTCCCTTCGACATGGTGGTGATGAATCAACTGGACCGCTACAACCTGGCCCAGGACGTTATCGACCGCGTGCCCCAACTGCGCTCGCGCGGCGCCTACGCCAAGCAGTGGCTGCAAAACAAGCTCACCGAGCACAAACAATACACCCGAGAACACGGAGATGATCTGCCCGAGGTGCGCAACTGGAAATGGCCCTCAGGCGAGAAAGCGTGACAGCCAGGAAAGACTGAAAGGGGGGG
>JALHOV010000568.1 GCA_022842865.1 Vulcanimicrobiota bacterium
TTGTCTTATCTTGTTTTTCGTCTTTTGCACGCTGGTCGAGGCCTTTGCCTGTCCCTCTTGCATGCAGATGCAATTGTCTTTGGCGGAGGAGTTCGAATATGCCACGGCGGTAGCCATCGCAGAGCCGCTGAAGCCGGGAGGAAACCGCTACCGGATCGTGCGCGTACTGCGTGGCAGATTGGAGCCCGGTCGGGTGGTGGTGGCTGCGGTCAGTGCTTATCGGAAGCCTGTTTTTCTCAGCACCACGCAGTCAGAGGGAAGCCCGCTGTGGTCGGGGCAGCCCATTTCGGCCGAGTCCGGACGGGTGGTCGAATTCGCCGAGGCGGTCCTCAAGTTGCCCTCACGCAAGCCTGGAAAGACCAGCCACCCAGCGCGCCTTGACTTTTTCGTCACCTATTTGGGAGACCGAGAGAAACTGATTGCCGACTCCGCCTATGCGGAACTGGCGGCGGCTCCTTACCAAGCATTGCGAGCCTACTCGCGTCGGGTGGGTCAGGCCCGTCTGCGCTCCTGGCTGCAGAGCCAGGCTACTCCGGAAGAATACCTTTCTCTTTACTATACGATGTTGAGTCAGACGGCCGGACCGCCAGACGCCGCCTGGTTAAAGCAGAAAGTCTTATCTAGTCTGGGCCGTTCTCCGACGGGCAGTCAGCCGGCTTTGCTTTTTGCCTACGCCCAGGTGGTCGGAGAACCCGCTCTGGAGGTCATTCGCCAAAAGTTTTTGGGCGGAGATTTGACGCAAAGGATCATGGCGGTGCAGAGTCTGAAATTCTTGGTGGCCGAGAATCCTAAGCTAAAACACGCGGTTCTGCCGCTCCTCCACACTCAGCTTAAGGACGTGCGAGTGGCTGGAGGACTCATACGCGACCTGGCCCTCTGGCAGGACTGGAGTTGTGCCGACCGAGTCTATCAAATCATGCTCGACAAGAACACCTACTCCTATGTGAAACTCAGCGCTTTGCGCTATCTGGTGGGCTGCCCTCGAGCGGACGTTCAGGCCAGGCTACAGAAGTTACGTTCCAACCCACCAGATTGGTGCCCGTCCTGGCCGGCGCCCTTCAGTCCGAAGGAGGTTCCGTGAGAATCCTATGGTTGCTGGCATGGTTCTGTGTGGGATGCGGTCTGAACTTGGCGCCTCCAAAACCTACCTATCGAACGGTGGCCTGGACGCAGCTGAGCAGTTTTGTCTGTCCGGAGAAGTCGGCTAGCATACCTCTCCCTGCCGAGCTGCAGGCTCTGGACGAGCAGCGGGTGCAACTTAGCGGCTATATGGTTCCCCTGGATGTGGAGGGAAGTCGCATTCAGAGTTTCTTGCTGGTCCGCGACCAGATGCTGTGTTGTTTCGGCAAGATGCCCCGCCTGAACGAGTGGGTCTTTGTGGAGTTCCCCAAGGGTGCCGGTATGGAACTCCCGGTGGACGAGCCGATCCAGGTGAGCGGTCGCTTTCGGGCCCGGGAAGAGCGAGAAAAAGGTGTGGTTATGTCCCTTTACAGGTTGCAAGCTGAAAAAGTGGAGGTTTTGAAAAATACTCCGGAGGGTTGGAAAGCCAGTTGAATCGTCTCTTTTTTACCATGCTGCTGGGCAGCGTTTTGGTGGGCTGTGCAGGAGGACCTACGGCGGTGTCCAGTTCGACTCCTCACGAGCACGTGCATCAAGCTCCCCACGGCGGTCGGCTGGTTGAGGTCGGGGAGGAGTTGGCCCACCTGGAGTTGCTCTGGGACGCGGACAAGGCTTCTCTTACCGTCTATGTGCTGGATGGCGAGTGCGAATCGCCGGTGCGGATCGGCCAGACGGAGCTGCGACTAGGGGGCAAGGATTGGAACGGTAAGTTGCACGCGATAGCCAACGTGCTTAGCGATGAAAAGATCGGGGACACCAGTCAGTTTGGCGGGTCTCTGCCCTCTTTGCGGGGACGCTCCGAATGGAGCGGGGAGATTGGCTCTTTGAACATTGGTGGCCGGACTTTCGAGCGCCTTCCCGTGGCCTATCCCTAAAACTTTGTCGTCCGCAAAGGAACTTGTGTAGTTGATATAGCATTATCATCTTCAGTGTCCAATTTGTGGAAAGAAGTTTGAGTCCGATGTTGCAAAGAATTCCCGGCCAGCACTGGCTGGCCGGTCAATGGGGATTGTGGAGTTTTGACTCGCTGGCGGGACGTTTGCCAGCGCTGGGGTTCCGGCGCTGGGCGACTACCTCTAACAATTGCGTCCACGCTTGCGAGGGCGAGGCCTGGGGAAGTCACTGGCAGTGGGGTGACCTGCGTCTGGCGCCTTGGGGATGCTGGCTGCAAGACGATTGTTTGGCGTGGGCCTATCTGGCTCAGCAGGATCGTTTTTTCTGCATGGAATCCTGGTCGCTGGATGCTCACGTCATCGCAGCTCAAAACGAGATATCGTTTGAAGACGGTTTGAAGTATTTTGCGCCCGCCGCCCTGGCCAGTGAGCAGCGCCGTTCAGGGCAGCAAGACCGCTGGAGTTATCTGGAAGAACTTTGCCAGTCCAAAATCATCGTGCCCAAGGCCGGGAGGGATTGGCAAATTCAAATTGGCTCCCATTTTTTGCCAGACTGCGAATGGCATCGGAGGGGATTTTTGGAATTGCCCAGCAAGAGCGGTTTTCTTTGATTGGATCCGTTTCATCCTTGTCATCGGGTATATCCTGTTCGACCTTTGTAAACCTGATCAATGTAAGGGAAAAATTATGATTGGAAAGCCCCTTGTCAGTCCGGTAGAAGTTTATGTTTCCGCTGCAAACGCATCGGAAGAAACAAAGTCAAAGGAGGGAAAGTCCAGGCCGGCCGCTCGATCTCGCAAGTCGGTTTCTGCTCCTACGGTAGAGAAGAAAGCAAAAGTCAAGGCAAAATCTCGTCAGGAGAAGGAGAGTGCTGCTTCTGTCCCTGTGATGGAGTTCGGTGTTTTTCGCTGCCAGGTTTGCGATTATCGCCTTACCGTTTTGCCCGGATCGGCGAAGCCCCTCGGCGGTTGGCGCTGCCCGATCGACTTCGCCAGCTTAATCTTTGTTTCGGCCAGCTATTGAGAAATTGGAGCCCGGGAAAAGGCTTGTGGTTTTATTGATAATGAGTTATCGTTAGTCGGGGGTGATATGCATCCCCCGACAATCAATAAGGATAGACTGTTTGTTTGAGCCCGGTACTCCAAAGGCTTAGTCGCGTCAGGCTTGCTTGCGCCAAGACCGCTTCTCTCAGGCTAACTTAGAAAAACGAGGATAGAAAAAATGTCAATGAAATTGTTTGTGGGCTCACTCGGGTCTGATATTTCAGGTTCTGAACTCTCGGAAGCCTTCGGTCGATTTGGGACCGTCGTATCTGCTGTAGTGATTATGGATCGGGATACTGGCCGCTCGAAGGGTTTTGGCTTTGTCGAAATGAGCAGCCAGGCCGAGGCACTGAGTGCGATTCAAGGCTTGAACGGTAAGGAGATCGGTGGCCGCAATGTGACGGTTAATGAGGCCCGTCCCAAGGAGGAACGTCCGCGCCGGCCCTTCGATAATGCGGGTCGCGGCCGGCGTTAGCTCCATTCGTTCGATTCAGCAGGGCCACCGGCGACGGTGGCCCTGTCTTTTTGTGGTCTAGCCTGGATTGAGAATCCCTTGTCCCCAAACGGCCCAGCTGGTGGCCAGCAGGACAAAGGTCCAGACCCAAACGAGCGCATGCAGCGCCAGTCGCTCCGGACTTTCCTTGACGATTTGGCCGACGCAGACGTTGTGAGTACACGTCGGGTCGCAGATCGACTGAAATTGTCCCAGGCACAGGAAGGCCGCCAGGAGCGCCGTCACCGGCAGAACCTGGCTCTTGACCAAAAGAACCGCTACTCCGCCGCCCAGGCCATAAAGGGTCAACGGGCCACGGTAGGTGGCCATGGGGGCGAGCAAGGTGAATCCTAAAACGAAGGCCAGGGGAGCCTGGGGTGTGAGACCTGCCACCAATGGACCCAGGGCCGCCTCGCTCAGGGGATGCCGGAAAGCCTCCAAAGCGACCCCCAAGCCGATGAATAGGGCGATGACGGGTGCGACCTCGCGAATTCCTTCGATCAGGGCTTGAGAGAGGCTTGCAAGGCATTGGCGAGGCTGTGTGATCAACGAACCGTAGACAAGCGAGAGCAGGATGGCGGGAAGCGGGGTGACCTGAAAAAGGCCCATCAACAGCAAAGGAAGAGCCGGAGTCAGCAGGGCCCACCACTTCAAGGGCGGGGGCTGCTCGGTTGGGACGGGACTGGCCCAGGCAAATCGTCGCTCGCGCTTGGTTTGAAAGAGCAGGTAGGCCATGGCGACTCCGCCTAACAGGATGAGGTAGTGGGTTGACAGGCGCAGGCAGTCGGCGAAGTCGACCTTAAAGATGTCGACAAAAATTTGCAAGGAGAGTGGATTGACCAGGCCTCCCAGGGCGACTCCAAAGAGCATGAGAGTCCCTGCAAATCGGGGGCTGAAACCGACTGAAATCAAAATGGGTAAAACAAGATTGCCCACCAGCAAAATGGCGGCCACTCCGCTTAAAGAAGTAAAGTTGATGGCGACCACCACGAGCATGGCGATGCCAATTCCGACTTTGTGATCCCCACCATACTCAGCGGCGCTTGCCACCAGCGCTCGAGTCATTCCCTTTTGGGTCACAAGTTGAGCCAGCGCCCCTCCAAAGATGGCCACCACGATGGAACGCGCCATGGCTACGCTGCCTTTGCCGAGGATTTCGACCGACATCAGTTCCTGAAGCTGGCTCCAGTTCATGTGGTGATGCAAACCCACCACCATAGCTACCGCCAGGCCCAGGCAAGGCAGGGCAAGCATGGCCGGCATCCAGCGGTTCACCATCAGTATTGAAAAGAAGAGGAACAGCGTTAGCAGCGCAAGGGAGGTGGCCATCTACCTAACGAGGTGGGTGCTGGTCCGCGCCAGCGGCGCGCACTGGCCGGGAGCCGGGACTCTCCGCGGGAGGCGGAGCGGGGCGGCTCGTCTCGGCTTTGAGCCGCTCGTCGCCAGTCGGTTTTTCCAGCTGAACCGGTTGATCGTATCGAGACTCCAGCTGCATTCCTGGCTGGCCTTCGGCGCCTTGCCAGGGGCTGCCCGTTTTCCAGC
This sequence comes from Vulcanimicrobiota bacterium, assembly GCA_022842865.1. GTDB lineage: Bacteria > Vulcanimicrobiota > Xenobia > Xenobiales > JADMJV01 > JADMJV01. The sequence goes on from JALHOV010000568.1 coordinate 5,091, forward strand.
AACCCGGACAGGCCGGCGCCTGGCAGGCCAGGAG
>JALHOV010000569.1 GCA_022842865.1 Vulcanimicrobiota bacterium
AAAAGCCGTGAAAGCCCTCGAGAGCCAGAAGAATTCTGTGGTGGTCAGTTCGGGCAATCAAGAACAAGTCGCCAATGGCCTGGCCAAAGACGCCCACGGAATTCGCCCTCGAATTGATCCGAAGAAGGACGAGAATATCCTGGTGAATTCCGAGGTGACCACGGTGGGCGCGACTCGCTGGTGGAAAAAAGATGGCCAGCTGAGCGAGCATCTGGCGGCGTACAGCAACCGCACCAGCGAGGTGGACATCTATGCCAGTGGCAGCGTTGCCGATCGCCACGATGCCAAAGCCCCACCGATTATTGGCACTTCTTTTGCGGCTCCACGAGTGGCCGCGGCCATGGCGAAATTGCATCGGGATCACCCGACCCTCAGCAGTCGCCAAATTGAGGGGATGCTCAAGGAATCTCTGACTCACCAGACGGGGGGCGAAGCGGTTCTTGACTACGAGAAGACCGCAACCTACCTCCAGGGTAAGACCTTCTAAATTCTCCTGGCTAGTGTTGCTCGCCCTCGCCGGTGTCGAACTGATACTGAAAAATGGGGTCCAGGTCCTGGCGCGGGCTTCTTTCTACATCCAACTCGTTGATCAGTCCCGTTTCGATATCGTAAACCCAGCCGTGCACTTTAGGCCGCTCGAAGTGTTTCAGGCTTCGCTGCAAGATAGAGGTTTTGAGCAGATTGTTGACCTGGGCGGTCACGTGAAGCTCGATGGTGCGTCGCTCGCGAAGACGACTGTCGGAGATGGCCAGCAGCTCTGCTTTGTTCAATTCAAACGTCGTCTTAATCGGAATAATCCACTGGTCAATTAAACCTAACGAAGTATTGCCCAGGGCCGCGCGAACTCCGCCGCAGCCGTAGTGGCCGCAGACGATGATGTGAGGTACTTTTAGAACCTCCACGCTATATTGCAGGACCGACATCAAGTTGACGTCCGAGTGACTGACGATATTGGCGATGTTGCGATGCACAAAAAGCTTGCCAGGGCTGGTTTTGGTAATCGATTCCGCCGGAACCCGACTGTCGGAGCAGCCGATGAAGAGAAACGTCGGCTCCTGTCCCTGGGAGAGATGTTGGAAGTAGGCGGAATCTTCCTTGAGACGTTCGGCCACCCACTCTTTGTTGTTCTGGATTAGCTGTCGATATTCTTCATCCAACTGGTGCATGTGCTCCTTGCTATGAATGGGTACGCCGGGCAGTCCCCCGACCACCACGCGAACGCCACGGAAGGGAGCGCCCTTGCGGAACTCCTCGATGGCCTCACAGACATCGTAGGACAGTCGGCGCGTGTCCGAGGCGTCAATGCAAACCGAATCTCCTGGCCGCGCCTTTTGTAGGACCTTGAGCAAAGCCCAGCGATGGAAAAAGGTCACTTCGGGGCCCAATTTGATGTCGATGATGCGACCGTGATGCTCCACCACAAATCCGTGGGAAACGAACAGGCTGCCCAGTACAAAGGCGAAGGAAGTGCCAATTCCGAAAACGATTCCAAGCATCAGGTCGCCGGCCAGGATGCCCGCGATGGTTACCAAAAAGGGAACGAACTGACTTGGACCTTGCTGAAAAAGCTCGCGAACGATTCGCGGCTGAATCAGAAACGCACCCACCACAATGAGCACGGCCGCCAGCGAAGAGAGCGGCAGTTCGTTCAACTGCGGTCGCAACCAGAGCAGCGCAAAGGCCAGCAAAAATCCTTGCAAGATCGCGGCCGCTTTGGTGCGACTGCCCGAGGTCACGTTGACGCCGCCGCGGGCCAGCACTGAGGTGACGGGCAACCCGCCCAAAATTCCGCAGGCCAGGTTGCCCACGCCCTGGGCCCACAGTTCTCGGTTCGGCGGAGCGACCCGATGTTGAGGATCGAGGCGGTCAATCACCTCCAGTGCCACCAGGGCCTCCAAGGAGGCCACCAGGGCCAGCGTGAGAGCCACCCAGTAAAGTTGGGGATTGCTCAGCACCGACCAATCCGGGGTGGGATGAAAAAGATACCAGTCGGCCGGGATCTGCACCCGATGTTCTGCACTCATGGTAAGGCTCGGATCGATGGCCTGCAGGGCTTTGTGAAGCACAATCCCCAGGCCCGAAACAACGATAGCCCCGGGCATGCGCGACTTTGCCGGGTGAATCTTCCACTCCCAGAAAATCATGATGAGCAGCGAAACCAGACCCACCAGGGCGGGCGCCACCTCGACCTGGGAGGGAGAGAGGAACCAGCTGAGTCCGGTGAAGGAATCTTGACCAAAGCTTTCGGCATCGTAGCCCAGAAGGTGTGGGATTTGCTTGTAAATCATGATCAGGCCGATAGCCGCCATCATTCCGCGCACCACGGCCGCCGGAAAAAGTCGGCTCACGCTGCCTGCGCGGGCCAATCCAAGCAGAATCTGAATGATTCCGGCCAGAGCCACGGCTGCAAAAAATGCCTCGGCACTCCCCAGGCGCGCAACCCCGAAAAGTATCACGGGAACCAGACCAGAGGCCGGTCCAGTGATGCTCAACTGCGAACCGCTGAGCAAGCCCACCAAGATCCCCCCGACAATGCCCGCGATCAGACCGGAAGTGGCCGGCAAATGGCAGGCTTGTGCCAACCCGAGGCAAAGAGGAAGGGCGACCAGAAAGACCGTGAGGGCTCCGGGGAAATCCCTCTGAAAGCGAGCGTTGAGAGTGCTGAGGTTGACCACTTTGCCCCGGTTTACACGCGCCCACCCTGGAGGCCTTCCGGTATGAAAAAAGCCCGCCATAGCGGGTGTAACCTGCCGCCCTCGGTGGGTGTAGTATCCGTATGAAAAGAAAAGTCTTCGGCCTGGTTCTGCTGGTCTGCTTGGCGCTCATGGCCAGAGCCAAACCTTCGCAAACGATCACCTGGGGCGGCCGCGAACGCACTTATTTTGTACACGCTCCCCCCAACTTCAAAGAACCTTTGCCCTTATTGATGGTGCTCCATGGGGGCGGTGGTAGTGCCACGCAAGCGGAACGATTCACCGGATTCTCCCGGCTGGCCGACGAAAAGGGTTTTCTGGTCCTCTACCCGGATGGCATTGACCACGGTTGGAACGACGGCCGCGACGGGGAGTTCACCCCTTCCCATCGCGAAAAGGTCGACGATGTGGGCTTTCTGCGAGCCGCCGTTGAGGAGGTAGCCGAACGCTACCCCGTGGACCGCACGCGAATCTATGCTACCGGCATTTCCAATGGCGGCTTCATGAGCTTTCGCCTGGCTGCCGAAGCCAGCGATCTCTTCTGCGCTGTCGCGCCCTTGTGCGCCGGCATCCCCAAAGCCTGGGCCGACCAGATGGCGCCGACGCGACCGGTTTCGGTGCTTATGATTCAGGGCACCGAGGATCCGCTGGTGCCTTATGGGCCTGGCTTCGTAGCCGTGGGCAAGCACCGGCGCGGCGAGAAAATTGGCACTGCCGAGGCTGTCCTCAAGTGGTGCCAGCGAAACAACTGCCGGACGGAGGGGCAAACCACCAGCCTACCCGACCTCGATCCCCAGGATGGTTGCCAGGCCACTTCCACCCTCTACAGCAGCGGTCAGGAGGGCACCGAAGTAGCCCTGATTCGCGTGCAGGGAGGCGGCCACACCTGGCCCGGAAGGCCCCAATACCTGCCCAAAGCCCTGATAGGCGAAGTGTGCAGAGACTTCGACGCCAGCCCGGTTATTTGGGACTTCCTGGCTGCCCACCACCGATGACCTTGGCGCCTAGCGCTTCCAGCTCAACAAGCCATTTGCCAGGTCCAGCTGAGCGTGCATTTTCGGCTGACGCGCCTCCCAATTACCCTCTGCCGTGACCGTATATTCGCCCCCCGGATAGCGTCCGGCGAAAGACTGGGTAACACCCAATCCGTCTTCGTCTTCAATTTTTGACGGCGAGGTGGAAAGTTTGGATTCGCCGTTGGCACGGAGCAAAGCGGAGTAACCAAATCCCTCTGTCACCGAGGACTCATCGGCGCGAGCGGTGCGGGAAAGGGTGTGAAAGACGTTATGAACAGCAACCTCCCCGGCAGCCTGGCTTTGGTCTCGATACGTCTGATCCATCTGCCGGACTTGTGCCAGAAGCTTCTGGCTCTGTTCAAAAGCGTTTCGAACTTCTTGCACTTCCTGGCTTTCCCAGAGTCGCAGGCTCTCCAGGCTGTCGACCTGGTTCATGACCAGACGGTCCTTTTGAACCCCGACGCCTTTCAGTTGTTTGGGTAGATGAGTGGATGAAATCCTCACGGTTTGGGTCGCTCCCGGTTTCTGTGTATAGGCAACAACTTACACGGTCTGTGCTGAAACTTCCCTGAATCAAACCAAACCGGCAAGACCTGCCCCGATCACAGGCGCCTGGCCTACTTTGGGATTTCGGTGACCGGGCAGTCGATCCGGCAATTTAGCGAGTGGGACGCGGAAATTTTAGGAGTCAACTTTTTTTCATCCGTCAGTTGGAGCGAACAGTGGAGTCTGCCTGCTGCGCATTTCCAATCCGAAATCAGCAGTTGCTCCACTTGGTAGCCCTTGACGGTTCTTGGGCGCGAGCGTGGGTTGAAATAGCGAAGCATACCGATGCGACGAGGGTAGTCTACCGAGGCTGCCTTAAATCCGGTCGGCTTTTCTAGCGGCCCCTCTGAGAGAAGTTCGACCCTGACATCCGCCTTCTTCAGGTCGCTCTGGCCTGATTGAGAGAATAGATAGACGTTCACGACGTGACCTTCCGCTTTCATCGTGGCCACAGCGTGATGAATGCTAACCCGCTCCGTAAGGGAGCCGGTGCTATACTTGTAGGTTCCGCTGGCAGTGGCAGCGGCCCAAGCCAAAGCCGATAGGAGAACGAAGAGAAGCGGAACCGCCAGGTTAGCGTTGCCAGGGGGGTGGGGACTTCTCGAGGGAGTTGAGGCGAAGCTCGCAAGAAGAACCGATAATAGGGTGGTTGGCTTCAAGAGTGACGTTCCCCATTTCATCTGGATGCGTACCTGTATGATAATCTCCCTGGCAGTTGATCGTCCACAGGTGGTCCGGCCGGCGGCGGGACAGAAATCAGGACGGCCCCGAGAAAGCGAAGTCGTTGCTTCCAGACTTCCGACATCCCCGGGTTTTAGCCCTGGAGTTGTCCAATCCTGCGGACCCATCGAATCTACCACAGCACTCC
>JALHOV010000570.1 GCA_022842865.1 Vulcanimicrobiota bacterium
AAAAACTACCTGGCCGCCCTCCAGCCAGAGCAATTCCGGAAACCCGTTTGCATCCAGAACCAGACTGGGCTGTTGCGAAGGTGCAGCGGTTGTGCAAACGTTTGTCTCGGCCGCCCAGGTCTGGCCGTTATCCTGACTGGAACGCAGCCAGATGTCCCCGGCCTGCTCATAAGCGACCCAAAGGCGACCGTTGCGGTCGCAGGCGAGACTCGGGTTTTGCCCGGGACCCAGGGTGAGTGGTTCGGCACTCACCCAAGGTGCCAGCAGCAGCAAAACCAGCAGCCGCTTCACGGCTTGATCAGATAACATAAGTCGGTTTCCCACTTCAGAGGATCTGGCTCGGCGGGATAGGCGACCCGGTAAATGCCCCAGGGCGCCTCGTCGACCGTCAGATGCTGGGCGGCGGCCCATTGTCGCATCTCCACATAACGAGCGGGCAGATTGGTATAGTCTCCCTGATGAGTCAGGGTAATGACCTCCCCCTCGGGCAGGCTGCCGACTTCGATGCGGCCACCGGGTGAAGCCATTTTCTTGGGCAGAATCACACCCGCCTCCAACTCGACCTCGGGGGGATTGTATTTCAGCCAGCGGAAATAAGTGGGCGCATCTAAACCCGCTGGCCGGGTATAATCCGCGATTTCTTCCGGCATTCGCTGCATGGCCGTCTGCAGATCGGCGGTCGTGAAAACCTTGTCACGTAGACACCAGGTCGGCTTGGAGGCCGTCCCAGTCACCTGGATGGGCGAATCCGGTCGGCCGGGTGTGGGAATCAGGGCGGAGGTCGCGGTCGGGCCGGGCTTGGCCGGACGCAGGCTGGTGAGCAGAGGCTTCAGTCCAATCAGGCCCAGAGCCAGCACCAGCACACCAGCGGTGCCGGCCCGCTTGGGCCAGGGACTGGGCGCTGTCGCCACCACGTAGGGACGGGTGAGAAAATCGCGCATTTCGGCAGCGCTTTGAAAACGCTGGTCGGGGTCGAGTTGCAGCACCTTGTCGACCGTTTCTGCCAACTGGGGCTCGATGTCGGCACGCTGGGCCAGCACCGGCATATAGCGACCCATCTGAATGGGTTGACCAGTGAGCAACAGATAAAGGGTGGCTCCCAGTGCATACAGGTCCGAGCGCACGTCGGCTTTGCCCAACATCTGCTCGGGGGGACAGAACATCAAAGTACCTGCAGTGGTCTGGGTGTGTTCCGAGGTGCCGCGGGCCAATCCGAAGTCGACCAGAAAAAGCTTGCCCTTTTCGGTGTCACGGATGATATTGGCCGGCTTGATATCGCGGTGGATGATGGGCGGCTGCAGAGCGTGGAGATATTCCAAGACTCCCAGCATTTCCAGCGCGATGTTGCGAGCTAGCGAACAATCGATGCCTTTCTTCTCTGCTTTCAGGGCAAGTTCCAACTCCTGATGGAGAGTTACCCCCTGGACGAAGTCCATGACGATATAGCAGAGGGTGCCCTCCTCCCGCTCCAGCTGAAAGAAATCGCGCACGTGGGGAATGTTGGGATGTTGGAGCTGGCTGAGCAGATTGGCTTCCTCACGAAAACGCCGCGTCACCCAGCTGTCATCGGTGGGGTGCATTTCTTTAATGGCGCAGGGGCCATCCAGATTGGCGTCATGGGCCAGGTAAACAGAGCCCATCCCACCGGATTTCAGCACGGTGTTGACATGATAGCGCTGTTGCAGTATTTCGCCTGTCTTGAGTGGCACGCAAGGGCGATTCGCGGCAGCCTTTCGAGCTCCTCGAGAGGAGTGGGATCTTAGCTGAGTCAAACCTTCGTATCGCTCCTGTCGGGACTGTCAACCGGCCTTTGGGTATCGACTTACCTGGAGCCAGATCGACCTGGGGACTAAGCTAAGGACAAGAAAACGACTAACCACGTTTCACACTCAGGAGGTAATCCATTATGCGAAAGTTTCTTTTAAGCGCCGGTCTCTTTGTAACCATGGCCTGCTCGGCCTTTGCACAGGGCGGCGGCATTCTGCCGCCGGGCAGCACCATGCTCCCCGGCCAGGAAGCCTGGTCCAGTGACAGGCGCTACCACTTGACCTTCCAGCAAGACGGCAATCTGGTCCTTTACAACAATGCCGGCTCCGTCATGTGGGCCACTCAGACCAATGGCGCCCCGGCCACCGAGTTGCGGATGCAGCCGGACGGCAACCTGGTGATGTATGGCAACGGCCAGACCCTCTGGGCCTCGAACACTGCCGGACACCCGGGCGCGCAACTGCGCGTGCAGGACGACGGTAATGTGGTCATCTACAGCCCCGGTCAGCAAGTCCTCTGGGCCACCGAATCCAACGGCGGCGGTTAAAGCTTGAGTTTGCCCACCCGCCCCCTCTTCGGAGGGGGCTTTTTTTATTTAGAGAAGCGCTTTGCTATGAACGAAGAGAACTGGATGGCCACCATCAAAGAGTTTTTCGAGGAGCGCATCGCAACCGGGCGCGCGGTCTACAGCTTAAAGGCGGAAACCGCCGAATGAAACGATGGTTTTTGGCAGTGCTCCTGAGCAGCCTGGCCTGGAGCCAGCCGGTCCAGGTCGATCCGCGGGAAGCCCGGGCGGCGGGCCTGCGCGTCTGGCAGAACGAGTGTTCGGGGACGGTCGATGGATTGACGTCCTGGAACTACGGTGAGGAGTTTCCCTCGCTGGGGATCGGTCACTTCATCTGGTATCCAGAAGGCCGCAGCGGACCGTTTCAGGAGAGTTTCCCCAAACTCATCACCTTTCTACGCGAACGCCATCAGGACGTGCCCAAGTGGATCCCGGCCGCCTGCCCTTGGCCCGACCGGGCCTCCTTCCTGGCCGATTACAACGGACCGCGACTCAAGGAATTGCGACGTTATCTGGCTTCTCGAGTGGGCGATCAGACCCAGTTCATGGTGCTGCGTCTGCAGGAGGCCCTGCCCAAGATGCTCGAGGTCAGCAAGCAACCCGAGCAGGTCAAGCAAAGGTTCTACACGCTGCTGAAAACGCCCGGTGGAACCTATTGCCTCCTGGACTATGTCAATTTTAAGGGCGAGGGGATCAAGTCCACAGAACGATACGCAGGCCAGGGCTGGGGACTGCTGCAAGTTCTGGAAGAATGTAATCCACAGACATTCTCTCGTAATCCACTTTCCGCTTTCAGCCAATCCGCCGAGGCGGTTATGCGCCGCCGAGTGCGCAATTCTCCGCCGGACCGCGGCGAGCAGCGTTGGCTGCCAGGTTGGATGAACCGAATTCACGGCTATTCGTCCTAAAGCTCTTAGGGCCCGACTCCGTTTGCGGGCCATTTCCGGGCCAACAGGTTGTCACCCGTCTGACACCAAACCCCCTTAGGCTTGTTGACCGTGGACACCATTTTGATCATCGAAGATGACCCATCCATTGCCGAACTGCTCACTCTGACCTTGGAACAGGAGGGCTTTCGCAGCCTCTGGGCCAGCGACGGCGGAATTGGTTGGGAGATGTTCCAGCGCGAAAACCCCTCGGCGGTCCTGCTCGACCTGCGCTTGCCGCGCTTGAGCGGCCTGGAGGTTTTGCGCAACATCCGGCGTCATTCCGAAGTCCCTGTGTTGATCATGTCGGTAAAGGACCAGGAATCCGACAAAGTGGCCGGCCTGGAACTGGGCGCTGACGATTATGTGACCAAGCCCTTCTCGCCGCGCGAACTCATGGCTCGCTTGCGCCGCAATCTGCGCAAGGGCAAGTTGACCCAAACTCAGATGGGCGAGCTGCGGGTGGACTGGCAACGGGCCGACGTGTTTCGCGATGAGGCTCGGGTACTTTTGACGGCTCGGGAATTTGAGGTGCTGCGCGTGCTCTACGAGAATCGCGAACGTGTGCTGGAGCGTGATTCCCTGCTGGAAAAAGTCTGGGGCTACGATTTCGAGGGAGATGCTCGCGTGGTGGACACCACCATCAAACGCCTGCGTAGCAAAGTGGGCCAAAACCTGATCGAAACAGTACGCGGCCTGGGATATCGCCTCGCCTTGTGAAGCGGCCACCTTCCTGGCTACTGGCCGTACTTTTCCTGGTGGCCCTGGGAAGCCTGATTTCTCTGTGGCTGAGTCGATTTGAGCGGCAGTCTTTGAATGAGCTGGAAGGCTACATGCTTTCGGTCGGACGCCCGGTGGCGGAATTTGCCGGTCAGGGGCTGGAATCGGACAAGCTCCCCAACCTGGAGCGCCTGGCGCGTGCCACCCAGAACGCCAGCGGCTGCCGCATCCGCATTCTCGACCGTGAGCGCCGTTTGCTGGTGGACTCTCTAGGGGTAGGTCCGCAACAACCGAGCGTTGCCTTTCGCGTCGAAGTCAGCGAAGCCCTGAAGGGTCACTACAGCGGCTACACTCGCTTGAGTGATGAAACACCGATGTCGCTAGCGCTGTTCACGGCCATCCCCATCAACATCGAAAAGCGCGTGGCCGGAGTGGTCTACGTTTCTCATACTACTGACGAGATTCTGCAGCGCCTGGGCGATCTGCGCCGTATGTTGCAAAGACTGGTGGTGCTGCTGGCCCTCTCGGCCTTCGTCATGTCGCTCTATTACTCGGGTCAGTGGCGCGGAAGTTTGAAGCGCCTGCGCCAGCGAGCCGGTCAATTGGAAGGTGGCGATGACGTCGAAGCCATCGGGCAGGGCATCGATAAACTGGTGGCTTCGCTCCAGAGTCAGGTCGCCCAACTTGAGGAAGAGAAGCTAAAGACTCGGCTGTTCTTGGAAGATGTTGCTCACGAGCTAAAAACGCCCATCACCGGCGTAAGCGGCTCGGTGGAGTCGTTGCTTGGCGAAAAAGATGACGAGCGACGCGCCCGCTTGCTGCACACTTTGGACCGCGAGACGCGGCGCCTGTCGGAGCTGGTGGGGCGTCTGGTGGAGCTACAGAACCTGGACTACTACGAGCTCCGTTGCCAATCGCTCGAGCTTTATTCGCTGCTGCAAACGGTGGTGGACACTTTCGAAGGCGAAGCGGCCAAGAAGCACATCCGCCTGGGGCTGGAGGGCATCGACGAGGACGAGCAGCCTCGTCTGTGCGTCTGGGGGGATGCCGATAAGCTGCTGGTGGTGCTATCCAACCTGGTCGACAACGCTCTGCGCTGCTCGCCCCAAGATAGCCACATAAACATAACCGTGAAGCG
>JALHOV010000571.1 GCA_022842865.1 Vulcanimicrobiota bacterium
AGACATTGCCTAGAGCCCCGAAGCGTGCCACCGCAGACCCTCTTGGAAGCCCACTGCGGCTGTAGCGAGTGATGGCCGTTGAAGTGGTCCGTGAGCCGGTCAGCAAAGATAGGAACCAGCCAGGGCTATCTTGGACCGAACCGTGGTGGGGCGCTTTCAGGAGCACGTGGACGCCGGGTCTGATCTGCTCTTGCCAGACTTCGTCAGCGCGGCAGACTGGCCAGGAGTTCCGGCCCGCGTCTCCGGTCAAGAAGACCGAGCTTTCTCCGAATTTTAAGTGGAGACCGAACGAGTAGTCATTCAACGGCTCGCGTTTGTGGTCGTGCTGGTCTAGTTCCCAGGCCAGGCGCTCTTGCGCCCTTAGCACAAAGCTTCCCGGGGGGGCGATCCCATTACAAGACAGATTCGACCCCAAAGACCGGGCCAGTCCGACCTCGAAGTTACGGATGATGAGCTGCGCGCGATTCTGGTAAAGTAGCTCATACAAGTCGAACAACTCCTGGAGTGAGGCCACTGCCGCAGCGTGGAAACCGGGGGCGTGGACCAGCTTAGACACCCGCAGATTCAGCACAGGGTAGGTGCGGGACCAGTCTAGCGCGGCATTTCGCCAGAATTCCTCTACGCCATCCAACGCCCAGAAATACCTGAAAATCTCCGCCATCCCACCGTAATGGTCATCGTGCGGATGAGTAAGGCCTAGAAACGCGAGTTTCCGAACGCCCCTTTTCTTTAGGAAGCGGAGTGTCGGAATTTCTCCGTTGTGCCTGAAGGAGTCAATAACTCCATACCGGCCTTCAAATTCGACAACAATGGATTCCCCGACCGAACAGCCAAAAACGTAGACTTTAAAGTCAGAGACCGGAGTCGGCAAACTTGGCGACTTCCTGATTCCACCGAGCAATAGTCGCCTCGGGGACCCGGACTACCGGATGAGGCATATGGATCCAGCGACGAATTCCGTGCTCGTCCTCGACGAGCTGGGCCTCAAAGGTGCAACCAGCTTCGACCGGGCCGCCCAACTGAAACAGAGAAACTGGAAACTCCATCTCAATCTCGGTCCCGTTTCGCAAAAGCCTGGCCCAGACGGTCTCGTCGCTGCGTGTGTCGATCAGACCCTCCCAGGTCTCAATGACACGAAACAACTTGGGAGAAGCAGAGATGGAGGAACTCAGCACCTGTGCATTGTGAGCATTCTTGCCAGGCAACGCTGGAACCCAGTCCGTCGGCGGCTCTGCGGGGAGTAAGATCGTCATGCGCCAGTTCCCTCCGTTGCTTTAGGTAGGAACGTAGACTTCAACTCGTCAGTGAGGAACTCCTCGAAGAGATCTCCAAGTAACTCGTGGGCCTCCAAAGCCCACGTTGACAGGTCTTCGACGAACGCACCTTCGGAAATCGCCTCAAGGTTTAACGTCAAAACCGGTTGCGCCCCTCCCACCAGCTGGCTGGTAAGCCTTACTGTGAGGGTTTCAGACACTCGAAAAGAAACATCAGCCTTGGAGTGCTCAATTTCCCAGTCGGGGGCGACCACTTCACGTGCCATGAAAACCCCACCTCGAACCAGTCCAGGGACGTTCGGTTGATGGTGGGGTAAAGGGATCACGTTGCTGTACAGTAGGCGGACCTGGTGGAGGATGGGCTTGCTCAAAAGCGGTCGAATCTTGGCCCAGCAGTCCGAAGCCTGTCGAGAAAATTCGGGAAATCCGACGTAGGGCTTACGGGCAATCAGCGCCAGATAGCCGTGGCCCAACAGCACTGCCAGGTTTCGCTCGGTATTGCTGAACAAGTAATCTGAGCCCCAGCGCACCTCAGCCGTATCCTGGTCGACTTCGATGTCCTTGCGCACCAATTCATACTCGGGCAGTCGGTCTTCCAGCGCCTTGAAACAAAGGCCGGGTAGTAACTCCTGACGGGCCGACTCAAAGTGAATTGCCAGTCGGGCTTCCACCAACGGGGGCGCGTCATAATCGCGTCGAGGGCGACGCTTCACATACATGAGAGTCGACTTTCTGTCTCTTAAGTCAAGGCCCCTGTCTCGAAAGTCAACGCACGCAAGTTGCAGGACTGAGCCTCGCAACGCGAATTCCCCGCCCTATGTCACTCGTCGCCCCAACTCAAGACATCGTCGCCAAACTCTGGAACCTCTGTCACGTCCTGCGCGATGACGGCATCACCTACCACGAGTATGTCACCGAGCTCACCTACCTGCTCTTCCTCAAAATGGCCCAGGAGACCAAGAAAGAAGACCAGCTGCCCGCCCACTACCGCTGGGCTGACCTGACCGCCAAGGATGGCATCGAGCAGCTCGATTTCTACCGAAGCATGCTCCTCCACCTCGGCTCCGAATCTCAGTCCGCCCGCGTGCGCGCCATTTTTGCGAACGCCAACAGCGCCCTGCGCGCCCCCAAGAACCTCAAAACCCTCACCGACAGCATTAACAGCCTGGACTGGTATAGCGCCCGCAGCGAAGGCCTCGGTGACCTCTACGAAGGCTTGCTGGAGAAGAACGCCAACGAGACCAAATCCGGCGCCGGCCAATACTTCACCCCTCGACCCCTGATCGACTCCATCGTCCAGCTCATGGATCCCAAACCCGGCGAACTCATCCAGGACCCCGCCTCCGGCACCGGCGGTTTCCTCATCGCCGCCAACCGCTACATCCGCGAGAAAACCGACGACCTCTTCGAACTCAAAGAAGACCAACAATACTTCCAACGCAACCGCGCCATCTACGGCATGGAGCTGGTGCCCGACGTGCAGCGCCTGGCCTTGATGAACCTCATGCTGCACGACATCGACTCCGACATCGCCCTCGGAGACGCCCTCAGCCCCGACGGAGCCAACCTCCCCAAAGCCGACCTCATCCTCACCAACCCCCCCTTCGGATCGAAGAAGGGCGGCGGGTTGCCCACCCGCGACGACTTCACCTATCCCACCTCCAATAAACAATTAGCCTTCATGCAACACATCTACCGAGGCTTGAAGCCCGGTGGCCGGGCCGCAGTGGTGTTGCCTGACAATGTGCTGTTTGAAGGGAATGTGGGCGCCAAGATCCGGGCCGATTTGATGGAGAAGTGCGACCTGCACACCATCTTGCGATTACCCACCGGGATTTTTTATGCGCAGGGCGTCAAAACCAACGTGCTCTTTTTTGTGCAGGGTAAGCCGACCGCCCAGACCTGGATTTACGATTTGCGGACCAATACGCCCCAGTTCGGCAAAAGGACGCCGCTGACTCGCGGGCATTTTGCCGAGTTCGAGGCCGCCTATGGTGCGCGGGTTGACCAGGGGGAGACCGGGCGGATGCGCTGCTTTTCGCGGGACCAGATTCGGGAGCGTGGGGAGAACCTGGATGTTACGTGGTTGCGGGATGAGAATGCCGACCACGCTGACGACCTGGGCGAGCCCGCCGAAATCGCAGCAGAGATTATGGTGCACCTGCGGACGGCCATGGAAGAGATGGAAGCCCTGATGGAAGCGCTCGAGGGTGGGGAGAAGTAGCCACGCCTTGCCTCCTGGCTGGAAAGAAGAAAGACTCGCACACCTGTCGGAGTTCGTCACCAGTGGTTCACGAGGCTGGGCCTCATTTGTCTCAGATGCAGGGCCTACTTTCATTAGAGTCGGCAATTTTACCCGAGGCGAAATCGATTTGGATTTCAGCCAGAGAACTCACGTGAAGCCTCCCGCTGGAGCGGAGGGAAGTCGCACGCGGGTGAAACCGGGAGATATCGTCATTTCTATTACCGCTGACGTCGGCATGATTGCGGTAGTTCCTGAGGATATCGGTGAAGCGTATGTCAATCAACACGTCGCACTGGTGAGGCCCTCGCCCGGCGTCGACTCTCGGGCCTTGGCCTATGCACTCAGTGATCCCACTGGCCTGCAGAAATTGGTCAAAAAAATCCAGTATGGGGCTACAAAGGCATCACTAAGCCTCAACCAAGTCAGGGAGTTTCCTGTACCACTTCCCCCCCTCAACGAACAACGCCGCATCGTCGCCCGCATCGAAGAACTCACCGCCCGCAGCAAAACCGCGAAAGAAGCCCTCCAAGCCATCCCCCCCCTCCTGGAAAAATTCCGCCAATCCGTCCTGGCCGCCGCCTTCCGGGGCGACCTGACCGCCGACTGGAGACTCGAGAATCCGTTTCCGGACGACGCCGGATCCATAGTGGATGAGGTTAGACGGTCGCGCCAACAAGTGCAGGTCGATTCGAGAAAAAAACAGACACTTTCAGAGTCATCTTGTCCAGACAAGAGCAAACAGCCGCCACTTCCTCGGTCATGGACCTGGACCACTCTAGGAGACTGTTTTGCCATCTACGTAGGGGCTACTCCCTCCAGAAAGGAACCCAGGTACTGGGGTGGTGACATCCCGTGGGTAAGTAGTGGGGAGGTAAAGTTCAGGACGATCAACTCCACAAAAGAGTGCATTACAGCGGACGGCCTGGAAAACACCTCCACCAGTCTCCATCCGCCAGGAACGGTTCTCCTGAGCATGATCGGTGAAGGCAAAACTCGTGGACAAGCCGCTATTTTAGGGATTGAGGCCTGCAATAGTCAAAACTCAGCAGCTATCCGCCTTGGAGAAACCAGAATTAGCCCAGAATATCTTTACTACTGGCTTGTGCGCCAATACGAAAACAACAGGCGGATTGGCTCTGGAAACAATCAGCAAGCTTTGAACAAGCGTAGGGTTCAAGACATACCCATTCCGCTCGCCCCATTAGGGGAACAGAAGGCGCTAATTGCTCGAATCGAAGGACTGCTGAGCTTCCAGGACTTACACCAAGATAGCTATAGGGCGATTTTCGACACTATACTGAAACTTAACCGGTCCATTCTCAGCCAGGCATTCCAGGGCAAGCTGTAGATAAGTGATCGTATCCAGGCAATCAGGCTCGGAATTCCAATAGAGCATCCTCTTTTCCCGAGGAGCGTGATTTTGATAATGTTGGCTCATCTATCTTATAGGACCTCTTTGATTGCGAATTAAGTCCTCCCTCCAAACGTCCCACGAGGCAATTGGGGAGGGAGCAGAACCTGGCCAGAGAATATTTCTACCGGCCAGTGTAGCAGTAAGCCCAACGGAAGGAATAGTTTGAAGAC
>JALHOV010000572.1 GCA_022842865.1 Vulcanimicrobiota bacterium
TCGCATTGGTAGAGGCCAGATTGGAAGCAGCCTCGGCCAAGCGCCGCTCCAACTCCTCAACTCGCTTACCCAGATCTTCGCAGTCACCGCACGCCATGTCAGCGGTAGATTTAGCCGAATGCCTTTCAGGTACCTGCTATGACGCTAAACACGTACCTTTTGGGGAATATCGTTTGCCGGGTAAGCGAGGCGCTCTCATCCGGGGTGCCCCAGTGGCAGTCCCCTGGCCTTGCCTTGCTGCCCGTCGAGCTGCCCGAAGCACCGCAGGGATGGGATGTTTTCTGGCCCAAGCCCCGGCAGCCGACGGACTACCCGGGCCTGGCCGTTATGCAAGACCAGGCTTTCTCAGGGTGTCCATGGTGGTCGCCCGGGACCGAGCCGCACTCCAGGCGCTGGCATAGACCTGCCCGCCCGCTAGAGGCGTAGCACGTCACGGAGGCTAGATCAACTGAAGCGGCGCCACATGGTCAAACTGTGAAGTCCTTCTGAGTTGGTGTTGACCTCTACCTGGTCGCAGCAACTCTTGATGAGAAAGAGACCCATTCCGCCTTCGCTCGGCTCTTCGAGTTCGGCCACCTGGTCCATGGCCTGAGGGTCGAGCGGGATGCCTCGATGGTAGACCGCGAAGGAAACCCAGTCACTGCCGGCGTCGCAGGTCAGGAAAGTCCAGCCGTCTTTGCGCCCTGAATAGGCGTGGCGAATGATATTCGCTACCGCCTCGTTTACGGCCAGCATCAGGCGATAGGTCTCAACCTCATCGAGATTCGGGAAATAGTCATCCAGAAAAGCTTGCACTGTCTGGCGCAAAAGCGGCAATTCGTAAGGGTCGCTGCGCAGTTCGAGTTCGCGATGTCCTAAAATCGGCGCGGAGGAGCGACGCCCGATCTGGACCACCAGACAGGTGAGATCATCGCCAGGTTTTTGGCCGTCCAGGAATTTTTCAATTTCTGCCTGGATGGCGGCCAGGACCTGAGTGCTGCTGCCCCCGGCCGCGGCCTGAGCGGCCTGTTCCAGCCGTTCGTTTCCAAAAAGTTCGCCGTCGCGATCGGTGGCTTCGGTGAGGCCGTCCGAATACAAGACGAGCAGGTCACCTTCGAGTAGATCCAATCCAATCGATTGGTAGTGCTCCTCAGGCAGGAAGCCCAGGGGAACATTCGGACCACTGAGCCGAGTAATCGGTTGCCCGGAGCGAATGAGCAGGCTTCCCGGATGACCGCAGTCGACCAGCTCCAGGCGCATCTGGCGCAGGTCCAGGCGCGCGTAGCAGAGGGTGATAAAGCTATTCAGGCCGATCAGGTGATCGCCCATGGCGGCATGCAAGCGATTGACCAGGTCCGCCGGGGTCGGGAGACGATCTACGCCTCTCAGTTCGCCCAGGGTGGCGGCGGCCACCCGCTGCAAATGGGTTTTGGCAGCGGCCCCCAACAAGGCAGCCGGGATGCCCTTGCCCATCACATCGCCAATCAAGAGGTCCAATGTCTCGCCGCCATAGCGATAAAAATCGAAGAAATCCCCATCCACTTTTTGGGAAGGCAAGGCCAACACGGATAGGTCAAGGCCCAGGAAGCCTACCGGGGGGCTGCCAAAGAGCAGGGTTTGCTGAATTCTGGAGGCGATTTCCACCTCTTGTTCGCGAGCCGCGCGACTTTCGCGAATGTCGTGCAAGACTCCGGTGAACCGGCGCTTGCCTTCGACCTCGAACACTCCCACGGACAAAAGTAATGGACAGGGGGTTCCATCCTTGCGCAACCCCTCCACTTCGCGACCAGTGCCGATGACGTGTTTCTCGCCTGTTTTTAGGTAGCGCAGGATGTAGCCATCGTGGGCAGTGGCCTGCGGTTCGGCCATCAACAGGCTGACATTGCGCCCCAGAATATCTTCGGGTGTGTAGCCGAAGAGGCGCTCAAAAGCGGGGTTTACCGTCTGGATCAGTCCTTGCTCGTCGATGGTCACGATGGCGTCCACGGCCGTGTCCAGGATGCTGCGGGTCAGGGCTTCGGCCCTGATTCGATCGGAGAGCTCCTGCGCCATTTGGCGGTGGGCCTCGTTTAACTCCTTGCTCTGGCCGGACATTCTCAGAACCAGACGGCCCTGGTCCTCCAGGTTCATTTTTTGTAGTTGCAGTAAGTGCAGGAGTTCCACGGTGGGGTCATGGGGGGCAAAGTCAGAAATGTCCAGCCCGGCCGCATTCATGGCGCGCAGACTGTTCAGCCACGGGCTACCCAGGTAAAGGAACCCCCCTGATTCCAAGGCCTGAAATTGGCCGCGCATGGTTACGCCGCTCGGCGTTTCCAACAAGATGAGCAGACCCAAGGATTGACGGAGCTCCTCGGGGAGAAAAGGAACACTGGGTCGGACGAGCTTGAAAAACTGAGGGAGAAGGTCTCCGCGCCTTAACTCGGGTATGAGCCGGCTCAGCCCTGGACCCAGGTGGTTGACTCGGAGTTGTGCATCCGTGTGTACGTGGAAGGGGAATAGCTTGTCCAGTTGGGCAGGGTTGAAGGCAACGCTGTCGGTCGCTTTCAAGTTTCCGTCCATTGAACCCGAAAGATTTCGTGGTCCGCTCCCTGGTCCCGGCTTTGCAGGCACTCAATGCTGACAGGCGTTTGGAAGCGCTCACCCAATCCACGGATCAACCCCACCACGAAGGGAGCGAGGCCGGGCCGGTGGGAAAAATAGTGGAGGTGAAGACTGTTATTTTCTCGGTCGGAACAACGGAATTCAGGCGGCTTCAGGTCAGGAAAAAGCAGGGAAATGCGAGTATGAAAATCCGGCAGGCGTTGGAGGAACTCGGGCAGCGACTTCCCACCGGCTTTCATCAGCTCCGGGTAGCTTTCCTCGGCCGTTTGCAGGACCCAGTGAACACCAAATTCTTCGAGGAGCTGGACCGCCTGGATATCCAGGCATTGACTGGCCGCGCTCACCAGGCCGTAAGTGACCTCATCGGAATAACCATGATTGCGCACGAACATGTCCACGCACACCCCGGCCTCCGCCTTTACGCGTTGCCACATTTCCTGACCACCGCGGGCCACCACGAGATCTTCTAGAGCCTGGTTGACCATTCCATACATCCCGGTGACTTCGTTCTGAGAGTAGAGTCGCCTTTTTGCGTGGGGGCTAGCGTTGAGAAAGTGTGCAGGCGAAGTGCTCGAGATGGCTTGTTTTGGCGAGTGCGTAAGCGAAGCAGTCTCCCAGGTTGAGCGGAAACTTCATGCGAGCCAGGGCGGCCAGGCTCGCATGTTCGACATCCGGCGCTACGAACCGGATTCCGCTGTTCAGGATCTGGCTTTCGAGTTGGGCCAGGTCTTGGGGTCGTCTGTCGAGCACGCGGATGTTGAGTTGCGACATATCTCCTTGGAGAGTAGCCTCGAATGGTTCAACCAGGAACACGAGGGAATCGGCATAGTCCACGCGCGCCCGGATGCGCTGCTCCCCAGGGGGGAATTTTTCGGCACCTCGCACGGGAAAATCGCCCGGCCATCCGCGGATTTGAAAGCGCACATTGGGCGGTTCTCCCATGAAAGTGCCGCTGGCCACCAGGCGCATCTCGCCTGGCGTAAATCCAGCCTTTCGAACCGCGTCCGGTAGGGCCGTCAAGTCCATCCTTGGATCTCCTTTCGGGATCAGGTCGGCCCGGTTGAGCTGCAGAGATACTTTGATTTCAGAGACGCCATCCAGGCGTCCAAGGGCCTGTTCCAGGCCCAAAGCGATGATGGAAACCCTCTCTAAACCGTTGGTGGCACCAAATTCAGCTCGGTGGAGCCGAAGCGCGTTCCCGAGGCCGGCAAATAATGACGATAGAAACCTTCTACCGAGAAACGGTGCCGGTCCTGGATCAGTGTGTAAGCCGCGCCCGCTCCCAGGCTGAACGAGCCGGAGCCAATTTGCAGCCTGGGCGGCAGAACCACCCCCGCTGGTTGCGGATGTTGGTAGGCCCGGTCGGCAAGCCAACTTCTGCCAAGAAGGCCCAACGCTCGCTGGCCATCACCTGGTTCTCTTGCCAGAGCGACTGCTTGTAGCGCAAAGTGACGCCTCCCAGTCCGGCCGCAGTGGTGGAAGTTCCGGCATAATCAGCTGTTTTCCACATGGCAGGAACAGATAAGCGGAACTCTCGTTGAGGGTCCGGAGACCAGACCACCGTGGTGGTGTAGCGAAGTTCCTGGGCGTTTGCATAGTCCAGATGCAGGACGGTCTGGCGTAAAATCGGTGTCTCCGGTGAGATGGCCCCGGCATTCTCGGTCATGATCTGAGCACTCACGGCGTAGGACAATAAAATAACCAGACAGAAGCGCAGAGCCATCAGTTCCTCAGGCTTGGCTTTGGGCAGGTTTCCGCCAAAATCTGGCATTCGCCGGGAGTCCCCGGGCCTGGGCAAATCGAAAGCAGCCTCTCCAGCTCACCTTCTAAATTCTGGAGGCGCTCGCGCTGTCGGCGCACTTTCTGTAGATGCTGCCCAATCAGTTCACAGACCTGGCCGCAACTGGAGGTCGGGGTCTGGGCCAGGAGCAACATGGAGCGGATTTCCGGAAGGGTCAAATCCAGGGAGCGAAAGAGACGAATGCGTTCCGCCTGGGCCACTGCTTCGTCCGGGAAGTCCCGGTAGTTTCCGGAAGTGCGGTCGCTCGGAAGCAATCCCTCCCCCTCGTAAAACCGTAAAGTTGCCACGGGAAGGCCGGTCTTACGCGCCAATTCACCGATCTTCATACCCTTGACTCTCCAGTAGCTTGAGACTTTATTCTTGCCCCAATTGCCGCTCGCAGGTGCAAAGCCTGCGTGCCGCGCTGCAGGGAGCCTATGCGACACTTTTTTGTTCTACTTTTGCTGATGCTGGCAGCCTGGCCGGGGATGGCCGAAAGCCAACTGCGTCAGCGTTGCGCTATCTGCGCGGTGACCGAAGGCTCCGGTCCGGAACCGGTGGCCGGCACCCTGGAGCACGAAGGAAAGACCTACTATTTTTGCAACCAGGGCTGTCAAGACAAGTTCGCTGCCGACCCCGGTAACTGGGCCGCTCAATTTGAAAAGGCGAACCGAAACGAAGGTGCGGGACAGTTTGGCAAACTTCCCGATTTCGAGCTGCAGCTGGGAGACGGA
>JALHOV010000573.1 GCA_022842865.1 Vulcanimicrobiota bacterium
ACCACCCGCCTGACGGAAAGTCTACGACTTTTGGGCCCTCAAACTGCCGAAAAACTCGGATAGGGAAGTTTCTTTAGCTAAAGTCCGGGGTTTTCGGCCGCTTTCCTAGGATAGGTAGAGATGACCATCTCTCCTTTACAAAACGTCTCGCCGCTGGCGGGGCGCAGTCCTCTGAAGAGTCAGCCCAACGGGCCGGGCTCCTTGGATGGCTTTGAGAAGGCTCCGCCGTTGCCCGCTGAGGAGTTGATAGCGGCTCGGCAGTTGGTCCGGCGTAAGCGCAAGGTGGCCAAGATCGTGCTGGGCACTTTGGGCGCGACCACCATTCTGGGAACCGGAGCCGCCACCGTGGCCACGGTGGCTATCGTCAATCCGGGGGCGCTGGGGCCGTTGGGTCCGTCGCTCAACCAGCTGGTGGTGGAGCATCTACCCGGGGGAGCCCAGGAAGCCTATCACTGGGCCACTGATCCCAATCCGCAGGCTGAGGACGAATCGAACTACGGCCAACTTTACCAGTTCACTCCCGGCAGCATGGACTACCAGGTGCTGGCCGGGAACGGTGAGACCTCCCCTGATGGCAACGACATCCCTCCCGAGGCGATCAAGGACGGGCGCATCATCTTGGGCTTCGAGGGTATCGACGGCACGCAAAGCAGCTATGTACGCTCTTTCAATAAGCTCTTTAACAGCGAGGAAGCGGCCATTCCCCTCAACCAGAACATGCTTTTCATTCATGAAGGACATCGGCCCAGTCGGATCGATGATATCAAAAGGGTGCTGCACGATTATTCGGTGACCAAGAAGATCCAGGCCGGCGAAAAGGTCGACCTGGAGGAGGCGTTTGAGGCGGATCCCGCTGTGGAGACCGGCTACAATGTGCTCAAGCAGGCTCTGGACCAGGACCTGGATGTGCTCGTCTTTGCCCACAGCGGCGGCGGCGCCGAGAGCGTGGAGGCCCTCAGTTTGCTTTCGTCACAGGGCTATCGCGAGCAGATCGGGGAGCACGTGGAGATTGTGCTGATGGCCGGAGCCGCTCCCGCTCAGGACGCGGTGGCTGCCGGCGTCCAACCCGAGAATGCGCTCTATATCGGGATGGAAGCCGACCTGGTGGCCCAACTGGGCCACGTCTACATCGACCCTCACGATCCCATGGACGGTCTGGTCGACCTGGTCAGAAATTTGCGCGAGACTTCCGATTTCACCCTGGGTCCCATGCACAGCCCCGACCGCTCCATCGTGCCCAACAACCTGGATCACCTCGAGGACTTTTTCTATAAGAATATCGGCGGCACGTATCTGGCCCCTTCGCCGGCCCGGTAGTCGATGCTGGCACTCTATCAATCTATCCTGACTCCCCGGTTGATCGAGGAGCGCATGCTGTTGGCGCTGCGCCAGGGTAAGTTGAGCAAGTGGTTCTCCGGCATCGGCCAGGAGGCCATCTCGGTGGGCGCCACCCTGGCCTTGGATGAGGACGAGTGGATCCTGCCGCTGCATCGCAACCTGGGCGTGTTCACCTGCCGCAACCTGCCGCTGCCGCGGCTCTTTTCGCAATTGCTGGGCAGAGCCGGTGGCTACAGCCACGGTCGCGAACGTTCCTTTCACTTTGGCACTCGAGAGCATCACATCGTGGGCATGATTTCCCACCTTGGCCCGCAATTGTGTGTGGCCGATGGCATCGCTCTGGCCCAGCGTCTGCGCGGCCAGTCCAAGGTCACCATGGTTTTCAGCGGAGAAGGCGGCACCTCTCAGGGTGACTTTCACGAGGCTCTCAACCTGGCCAGCGTCTGGGACCTGCCCGTATTGTTCGTGATCGAGAACAACGGTTTCGCGCTGTCCACTCCCACCAATCAGCAGTATCGCTGTAAGCATCTGGTGGATCGGGCGCAGGCTTATGGTATCGAGGGGCATCAGATCGACGGTAACGACTTGCTGCTGGTGCACCGCACCGTGCAGGAGCTGACGCGTTCCATGCGCGAGAAGCCCCGCCCGGTTTTGCTGGAGTGCCTGACCTTTCGCATGCGTGGGCACGAAGAGGCTTCCGGCACCGAGTATGTGCCTGACGAGTTGACTCTGCAATGGGCTGAGAAAGATCCGGTACTGCAATTTGAGCGCTATCTCCTCCGTGAGAAGCTGGTGCAAGCGGAACAGTGCGAATTGATGCGGGTAAAGTTAAAAGAAAAGATCTCCGCGGCCTGGGAGACGGCGCTGCTGGAGCCGCCGCCCGCTGCCGACGCCTGCCGAGAAGTTTGCGATGTCTATCGTTCCTTCAGTCATGCCCCACGGGGGAATCCGCAATCCGGGCAAGAGATGCGCTATGTCGACGCCATCGCGGACGGACTACGCCTGGCCATGCAGCAGAATTTCAACCTGGTTTTTATGGGGCAGGACGTGGCCGAATATGGAGGCGTCTTCAAGATTTCCAAGGGTCTGCTGGAAGAATTCGGGCCCGAGCGGGTGCGCAACACGCCGCTTTGCGAATCGGCTATCGTAGGCGCCACTCTGGGTCTTTCGGTGGCCGGGCTGAAGTCGATTATGGAAATGCAGTTCGCGGATTTTGCCAGTTGCGCTTTCAACCAGATCGTCAATAACCTGGCCAAGTCTCACTATCGGTGGGGCCAGAACGCCGACGTGGTTATTCGCTTCCCGAGCGGAGGCAGTGTGGGGGCCGGGCCCTTCCATTCGCAATCTCTTGAAGCCACCTTCGCCCACATTCCTGGTCTGAAGATCGTTTACCCGGCCTTCCCGGACGAGGCCAAGGGACTGCTGCTGGCGGCCGTGGACGATCCCAATCCGGTGCTTTATTTTGAGCATAAGGCTCTCTACAGACGGCTGAAAGGCCCGGTTCCGGAGGGGTATTACACCACCCCATTGGGAGTGGCCCGGCAGTTGCGCGAAGGCGATCAGGTCAGCATTATCACCTACGGTCTTGGCGTGCACTGGGCGCTGGAAGTACTCGAAGCTCACCCGGAGATTCGAGCCACCCTGCTAGATTTGCGCACGCTGCTGCCGCTGGACGTCGAGGCGATTCTCAAGGCGGTGCGCGCCAGCGGCAAAGCGCTCGTACTTCACGAGGACACTCTCACGGGAGGAATCGGCGGGGAGGTGGCCGCTTTGATCGCCCAGCATTGTTTTGAGTATCTGGACGGACCGGTGATTCGCTGCGGCAGTTTAGATACGCCGGTCCCGTTTGCCAAAGAACTTGAGCAGGATTTCCTTGCCAGGGCTCGCTTCGAGCAGCAATTGCTGGATCTAGTCGCCTACTAATTGAAAGTATCGGACGAGATGAGCGCTGGCGTCCGGACCTTCGGGGTCCGTCCAGCTTCCTTCCGGGCTGCCTCCCGACCAGGCGTGAGCCAGCCCTTCCACCACCCAGGATTCTACCTGCACCTGGCCTCGGTCGTTGAGGACCTGCTCGCGGCGGACCCGCCGTCCGCCCTCCTGCAGTGATTCTTTTCGAGTGCTGAGCCCGCCCTGGCTGGCCTGCAACTGCAGCCGTTCGGCATTTTTCACCGAGACCACATTGTCTTTGTCCCCGTGAAAGATCAAGGTGGGACTGGTCCAACCCTGGTCCTTGGCCCAACGGCTTAGCCCGCGCATGGCCAGCAAGGCCCCCACAGTGCTGGCCGCTGCTCCCAGCGGCACGCCCGAATGCAGCCCTACTCCGGCGAAGAAATTCGGGTAACGGGCTGCCAGAATGGCCGACATGCACGCTCCTGCCGATAACCCGGCCACGTAGACCCGCCCCGGCGGAGTGGCCAGTTGAGCCATCGTTTTCAGGGTCACATCCATCAGAAAGCCCGGTTCGCCCGAATCGGCACGCTGGTGAGCTTTCACGAACCAATTCCAGCACAAGCGTCTGTTGGCTTCGGGGCTTTGCTCTGGATAGAGGACCGCGAAGTTGCCCCGCTCGCCCCACTCATTCATGCGTGTGCCGCGCGCGAAGTCGGCCGGATTTTGAGTGCAACCGTGCAGCATCAACAACAGCGCCGCAGGCTGGCCTTGAGAGGGAACAAACAACATCTTAACGCCTTTGCGCGCCGCCAGGGTGGTCCTGCAACACAAGAGCGCGGGACGGCGTTAGGAAAGGTAGAACGTGGACGAAGTCAGCGGAGGCGGGACTTCAGACTCTCCCAGCAACTGCTTGAGATTGATCTCGATGGTGGTAGCGATAGCCGTAACCGCCGTATCGGTGGGTCGGTTCTCGAACGGGTCCTGCATGTGGGTGGCGGATTTTTCCAGGAGAAAGAAGGCCATCGAAATTGAAAGCAGCAAGGGCAGCTCGAAGCGAAACGGTAAGTTTTTCAGTGATAAAGACAGAGTGATTACGAAAAGGTAGATGATTCCGTGCAGAAAATACCGGTAGGTGACGGGGAAGACCGTGGTTTTGATGCGCTCGGCTTTGCCCTGGGAGTCACAAAGGCGCACCAGAGTCTGGTCCATCTGCAGGTGGGAAAACATCTCCAGCTGCTTGTCCTGTCTGAGCGTCCGAAGGTCCTGGCCATGCAGGTTCAGCAAGGCCAGCGGCTTGTTGTTGTGCTTGGAAATTTCCCGCATGTCTTCTTCCGAAAGCAGCGGACCGAGATTGTCCGTAGGGGGCAGGCCTCGCAAGGATTGACCCAGGCAATAGCACCAGGCGATCTGACGAAATCCCATCTTCTTGATGATCGCCTCGTTGCCATCTCCAACCAATTGCCGCAGTTGTAAGACCAGGCTGCGGGAGTCGTTGACAATGGCTCCCCAAACTTTGCGCGCCTCCCACCAGCGGTCGTAGGACTGCCCCATTTTGAAGGACAGCAAAATGGAGATCGCGGTTCCTATAAATCCCGGTATGCTGAACGGCATGTCAGGTAAGAAGTGCTGATAGTGACTTGTGAATACGTGGACCGCCATTGCCAGGATGATGACCGTTATCAGGTCGTACCTCACTTTATGGAAGACGTAGGCAGGGGGTATTCGTTGTTCGAGTAACATATCTCGCGCTCCGCTTTGGCCGAATGGGAGGATCTTTACTGACGCTAACTGTTACGGCACTTTGCACGAAAACCTGCGGAACTGTCTAGAGGCAAGCTTTTCACCAATCCCTCATCTTC